>JAEWQF010000056.1 GCA_023399295.1 Bacteroidota bacterium | reverse complement strand
CCATCCGGTTACCCTTCACCCTGCCCAGCTTGATCATGGTGGTGGTGGTGATCATATTGAGCACCATCTTCTGTGCCGTCCCTGATTTCATGCGGGTGCTGCCGGTCACATACTCCGGTCCCACCACTGGCTCAATTTTGATCTCTGCCTCTGCTGCGACCGGTGATCCGGGGTTGCAGCTGATGGCGGCGGTGAGGATCCCTTTCTCACGGGCACGACGCAGTGCTCCAATCACATAGGGAGTGGTGCCGGAGGCAGCTATTCCCACCAACACATCATCCCTGCCGATCTTATGCTCCATCAGGTCCTCCCATCCCTTGTCATCGTCATCTTCGGCATGCTCCACCGGGTTGCGCAGGGCATCATCTCCTCCTGCGATCAGGCCGATCACGTAACTGCCTGGCATGCCGAAAGTGGGAGGTATCTCCGAAGCATCGAGCACCCCCAGTCGTCCACTGGTGCCGGCACCCAAATAGAAGAGACGGCCGCCGCGACGCATCCGTTCCACAATGCCTGTCACCAACTTATCTATTTCAGGAATTGTTTGTTGTACGGCCAGTGCCACCTTCTGATCCTCGCTGTTGATACCGTTCAGTATCTCAAACACCGATTTCTTCTCCAGGTCGTTGTGGTCGGATTCCTGTTCGGTTATTCTTACAAATGTCATTTCAAATGATGATTTGGGATGTGTGGGTTACGTGTGAAAGTTGATCAATCCGGGTATGGGTGACTGCTCAATGTTTCCGATGGTGATTCCTTTGGCAACGGCAACCTCTTGCAGGATATGGCTGAAGTGATGGGCGATGGAACCGACAAAATGAACCGTATTATTCCGGTAATCATACTGCATTACATTGCGTTCGAAGAAATCGGTAAAGCTGCGCTTCACAATTCTTCGGATGCTCTTGTCGGCAATGTGGTTGAGCAGGAAAGGTGCGAGGCTGGCAAGGAAACGACTGGGAAAAGGCTGGCGGTAGACCTTGTCGATGATCAGGGAAGGGGTGAGCTGCAGCTCTTCCAGCAACTTTTCCCTCAATCCCGGTGTGAGCTGGTTCTTCAGGGCGTCACCCACCAGTTGCCTTCCCATTGCGGCACCGCTCCCCTCATCACCCAGAATGAAACCGAGGGGGGAGACCTGCGCAATGACCTCGCTGCCGTTCCATTCGCAGGAGTTGCTTCCGGTGCCCATAATGCAGGCGATGCCTGCATTGTGACCGCAGAGGCTGTGTGCCGCAGCAATCAGATCGCTGTAGACATGGATGGCTCCTATAGGAAATGACTGGTAGAGGGCGTTCACTACGAGAGCCGTCTTCTCCGGGATGCACCCACTGCCGTAAAAGTGAATCGAATGGATCTCACACTCTTTCAGATGCGGCATTACCTGTTGCCGGATCTCCACCGCAATCTCCTCCTCCGTTTGATACACGGGGCTAATCCCGCTCCCTGAGAAACGCTGTAGGATCTCACCACCGGCTGTCAGGCACCAGTCGGTCTTGGTCGCTCCGCTGTCGGCAATGAGGATGTGTAATGATTCGATGCGATTCATGGGGTACTGCTTGATGTGCTTTAAACGAAAAACAGGTCTTTATAGTTTGATGTAGATATTTTTTTTGTAGAGGATGAATCCGAACAGCCAACAGAGGGTCACGAAGAGCAATGCATATAGGAACGATCCGAAATAATCTCCCGCCCATGGACGCAACAGCACCTGGTAGGCAAACACTTTGATGGAGATGGTCTCTCCCTGCCACCCAAACCGGATGTTGGAAACAAGACTTGCCATCACTCCTGCGAAGACATAAACGATGAGCGGGTTCACCCCAAAAGCGTGAAAGAAACGGCTCCACCTCTTTTTATTGTTGATGTCGATGACCCAGATCAGCAGTCCCAGCAGCTGTGCTGCTAAACCGGTGGTGGTGAGGACGAAGGTCGGACTCCATATCTTCTTGTTGATGGGACAGCCATATTGCAGCAACAATCCCGAAAATGTGAGCAATGTACCCCAAATCAGCAGTTTCTCCACACGGATATGGTTTTCCTTGTGAAGCGCGATGAGTTGTCCAAATAGAAAACCGATCAGGACATGGGCGACGGAAGGGATGGTACTGAGGAGGCCTTCGGGATCAAATGCAATGCGGACCCCCTCGGAATTGGTGTCTTTGTACATATGACCGGTACCCCACAATGCCTTGTCGACGACTGCAATGATATTCTCCTCCGACATCTCAAAACCTTTGCCAAGGCGAAGAAGCAGGTAATAACCTGTCAGCAGCAGTGCGATTACCCATGGCAGTGTTTTGTTTTTTACCATGAGGGCGATGAGTGCCGCAAAACCGTAAGCCAGTGCCAGTCGTTGCAGCACGCCCAGAATACGCAGTGTATTAAAATGTGTGGCGGCTTGAACGAATGACTCCCCGGAAGCAAGTCCACGCAACAGTTGCCCAAACCAACCCAATGCCACTCCGATCAGGAAGATGAGAAGGGTGCGCCGGACAATTTTCCACACGGCAGCACCGGAGGGCACGAAGTTGAATTTTCGCAGTGAGAGGAAGGTGGAGACGCCCATGATAAACATGAAGAAGGGAAACACCAGGTCGGTGGGTGTGAGTCCGTGCCAGTGGGCGTGTCTGAGTGGTGCGTAGGCATAGTTGCCCGAACCGGCGTTGTTTACCAGGATCATACCTGCGATGGTGATACCGCGCAGAATGTCCAGTGAGAGTAGCCGGGATGACTCTGTAGTTGCAATGGATTGTTTCATTGTGTTGTAATCGGTTGACAATTGATTCATCTCTTTTTTACTTATCGCTGTTTTATGCTTCCTGTGATTTCTCTCCGGTAGCAACTGTTGCTTTCTTCTTTCCGAAACTGCTGTCTACTTTCATAAAGGGGATCAGCAGGAGGGTGGGGATGATGGCCAACATGATGAATCTGAAAAAATTCTCATAGCCCAGCTGTTCCTGTATCCATCCGGCAGCCATGCCCGGTAACATCATCCCCAGGGCCATGAAGCCGGTACAGATGGAGTAGTGTGCCGTCTTGTGTTCCCCCTGTGAAAAATAGATCAGGAAAAGCATGTATGCTGTAAAGCCAAATCCGTAACCGAACTGTTCGGTCGCTACGGCCACATTTACCCAGAGAAGATTCTCCGGTTGAAACATGGCCAGTAGGAGGTAGGCTGCATTGGGCAGGGTGATGGCCAGTGCCATGGGCCAGAGCCAGTACTTCAGCCCCTTGCGCGAGGCTACGATACCGCCGAGGATGCCTCCCAGGGTGAGGGCAATCACGCCTACCGTGCCGTAGGTGAAGCCCACCTCGGAAGTGCTCAGACCCAGTCCTCCCACCTCGCGACTGTCGAGCAGGAAGGGTGATGCCAGCTTGATCAGCATGGCTTCTGCCAGTCGGTAGAGCAGGATGAATGCGATGGCCTGGCCGATGCCCTTCTTGGTGAAGAATGATCTAAACGTCTTTCCGAACGCTACCAGCACCATCTGTGGGGTGTGAACCTCCCGTTCGCCATCCTCCGTAGGACGGGGCAGGAGAAAGCGGTGGTAGACCATGAAGGCGATGAAGAGTCCCGCCATCACGAAGAAGGTGATGCTCCATGCAAGCGGTATTATCCCTGTCGATTTTTCGAGGAATCCTGCCAGGATGATCAGCAGTCCCTGACCGGAAATCATGGCCAGTCGGTAGAAAGTGCTGCGGATGCCCACGAAGAAGGATTGCTGCGACTCGTCGAGTGCAAGCATGTAAAAGCCGTCGGCGGCGATGTCGTGCGTGGCGGAGCTGAAGGCCATCAGCCAAAAGAAGGCGAGCGATGCCTGCAGGTAGAAGGGGGTGGGCAGGGTGAAGGCAATGCCGGCCAGTCCGGCACCAATCAGCAACTGCATGGCGACAATCCACCATCGTTTTGTCTTGAGGATGTCGACGAAGGGGCTCCAGAAGGGCTTGATTACCCATGGGAGGTAGAGCCAGCTGGTATAGAGGGCTATATCGGTATTGGAGAGCCCGAACCGCTTGTACATGATCACCGAGACGGTCATCACCGCCACGTAGGGGAGACCTTCGGCAAAGTAGAGGGTGGGTATCCAGCTCCAGGGAGAACGTGTTATTTTCTTCATCCGGTAGGGGTTGTTTAGTATCTCTTTTCGATGGTGGTGTGTGGAAAATAGTGGCGGAGGATTGCTACATGGTTCTGCCCCTCTGCTGCCATCATGGCGGCGCCTATTTGGCAGAGGCCCACGCCGTGCCCCCAGCCGGCACCGGTGAGGGTGAACCGCTGAGGTATCCCTTCACTGTCCTCCTCCTCCGCGTCGGCCACGAAGGCGGAGCTGTAGAGGTGTGAAGGAGAGAGGGTACGTCGTATCTCCAGCTCCTTGCCGAGGATCATCACCCGTTCCGTGCCGATGATCTTCAGTCGGATGATCCGACCAGAGCTGCCGCGCTCCAGTGGTTCCAGGGCAATGATCTCTCCGAAGTTGATGCCGGAGCGCTCCCGGATGAGGGTTGACAGCTCCTTCTGTGTGTAGACCACCTTCCAGCGGTAGTAGTCGGCTGTTTCCCGGTCGTAGTCGTTCAACACCTGCCTGAGAATGGCGGCATCCTGCGTGTTGCAGTAGGCGGGGGGAGAGGAGCGGATCCACTCGTCGGCCTGCTCTTCCTGCGCGAGGTCGGGGAAGGCAGTGCCTTCGGTCCAATCGGCCTTGCCCTGAAGGTAGGGATGGTCAATTGGTTCCCAGACGTTCTCGAAGCGTTCCATCGCACCGCCGCAGCACTTGGAGAAGCGGGCATCGCAGATGGCATGACGGTAAGTGATCACCTTACCGCGCGTCGCATCGATTGACTTCTCCACCATGACGGTGGTCTGGCGGGTGATGCCCTGGTAGCGCTGGCAATGGTCGTCGGCACACACATCGAAGCGGGCGTGCTCTTCACGGTCGTACCAGCGGATGATCTCCGTAGGTGTGACAAAAGAGGTTCGATATCCCGCATCCATCACTTTGTTCTTCTCTATTTGTGCCAGCAGCCAGCTGCGGGAGATGACGGCATGTGCCTTGAGCAGTTCTTCGGAGCTGGTGGCACTCATCTCGGAGGAGATCACGCTCCTGAGGTAATCTTCCAGGGCGACGATATTGATGGCGGTGATCCCCTTCTCTTCCGCGATAAACTTCAATGCTCCCTGAAAACGCTGGTCTTCCCTTCGTTCCCAGTGAAAGTGGAGGCCGATGATCACCTCCTTCAGCTCGAAGCTGTCACGTTGCATCTCCACCGGTTCGAAGGTGAGTTCAGGGTATTGTTCGCCTTGAAAGATGACCCCTTCCGCACCGGCTTCCACCCGGTAATCTCCCGCAGGAAACGGTTTCCCGTTCAGTCTGTAACCGGAAAGGAGTGAAAAGCGGATGACGGTCTGTTCCTGGAGAATGCCGACGGCAATCAACGGTTCACAACCTTCAATCTCTTTCTTGCCTGTAATTCCCATGTTCTGATCCGGTCTTTGTAAAGGTTGTGTGCATTCATCTTCTCGATATCGAGCGAGGCATCGCTGTTCTCCTCCCAACGGCGGCAGAGGTAGAGCACCTCATAGATCCGCCCGATCTGGTAACGACGGGAGATGTTGAGCCCGAGGGCGTAATCTTCACCGTAGCTGGTGTTGGGTAGCTTGATCTCCCGCAGCAGAGGGGTATAGAAGGCGCGGGGTGCCCCCAGTCCGTTGATTCGGAGCGCATTGTTGCGTCCGTTGTCGGGCGTCCACTCCCGGTGGTCGATGATGCCCGGGGGGATCATCTCCATCGCGAAGTCGGTCATCTGGTAACTGCCCACCACCATGGCGCAGTGCTGCGCGTAGAAGGCATCGACAATCTTCTGCAGGGTGTCGCTGCCGCTGTATACATCGTCGCTGTCGAGCTGTACGGCGAACTTGCCGCACTCCGGGTGGTGCACTCCCATGTTCCAGCAGCCGCCGATGCCCAGATCCTCCCTTGGGGGGATCAGGTGGATCAGCCGTTCATCTCCCTGAAACTCGCGGATCGCTTCGGTGGTGCCGTCGTCGGAGTGGTTGTCCACCACGATCAGGTTGAAGGGGAAGGTTGTCTGCTGGCTCAAGACAGATGAGATGGCATCACGGATGGTCTTGTTGCGGTTGCGCACCGGGATGATCACCGATGCCTCACAGGGAAACTCCCCCCTGTCGAATGCAATGGGTTCGAAGGTGGGTGCCAGCCAGGCGCCCACATCTTTCAGATGCTCCGTGCAGGTCTTCTCCATCTCTATCTGCCGCTCCCGGTTTTTGGGGTCCACATAATCGAAAATCTTCTGGCCCGATGCCCTGTTGTCCTCTTCAATCTCGCTGTAGAGGTACTCGTTGATGTGTACCAGCGGGTGCTGCTGTGACACCTTCAACCGGAGGTCGTAGAGACCTGCATACAGGTAATCGCCCGCGGCCATCCTGCCGGCAGCCTCTTTCAGTGCCGCAGTGCGGTAAAGCAACAGCGAACCGAAGTTGAAATCGTCGCGCAGGCTCCCCTCCTGATAGTCGATCACCGGGTTGTTGCTCCTCACCCCGTTGCGGATGGCACGGTAATCGGAGTAGACCATCCCGGCGCTACCATCCTCCGCGATGCGGGTCATGCGCTCCAGTGCGAAGTAGCCTGGCTGCAACCGTGTCGGCTTCAGGTAGATCAGCGTGTAGGGTGCAGTGGCCTGCTGCGCGATTTTTTTCACGGTGGCACTACTCTGCAGGCTGTCGATGGGAATTGTAATGCATCCCTCGATGCGCTCCGTGATCTTTTCGGGTGTCAACAGGAAGATACTGTCGACTGATTCCGATTGTCTGAGCTCTTCCACAGTTTGTGTTGCCTGTGCCGGTTCCGTGAAGAGGATGAATGCGTCAATTTTTTTCATTTTATCATGGTTGAAGGGTAGAGACGGAAGGCTCTTTCGCTGGTACAGGGCTTAAGCCCCTCCCAAGCCCCTCCCAAATTTTTGGGAGAGGCACACCCCCTGTATAGGCCCGGGTGATCCCCAAGAGGTGGTCAAAAAGGGTTGTTTCCCGCCCGGATGCACGATGTGTGGCTCTGATGATCATCCTCGCTTCGCATAGGTGAAGAAGGTATATGAAAAAGGATGTTTCTCATCTGCCGCATGATACTCCTGTGCGGTTGTTTCCCACGCAGAAGCGTTGATCTCCGGGAAAAAGGTGTCTGCATCGGGAAAGGTATGGTGGATGCGGGTGATGTAGAGTTCATCTGCCAGGGGAAGGGTGGTACGGTAGAGCATGCCGCCGCCGATCACAAATACCGTTTCATCCTCCTGGCAATGATCGAGTGCCTCTTCCAACGAGCGGACCACGATGCAACCGGGATAATTCTCTGGATGATCGGATGTGATCACTATGTTGGTGCGGTTGGGGAGTGCCCCCTTGGGCAGTGACTCGTAGGTACGGCGTCCCATGATGACTGTGTGTCCGGAGGTGATCCGTTTGAAATGTCTCAGGTCGTTGGGCAGATGGCAGAGCAAGTCACCATTCAGTCCAATGGCATTCTGTTCGTCCATGGCAACGATCATGGCGATGGGAGGCAATGGATTCTTCAGACTCATACCGCTACCTCTCCTTTGATGTGTGGATAGGGATCATAGCCTCTCAGCTCAAAATCCTCGTAGCGGAAGCCGAAGATATCCTTCACGTCGGGGTTGATCATCATCTGCGGCAGCGGGCGCGGCTCGCGGCTCAGCTGCAGCTTCACCTGCTCCAGGTGGTTGCTGTAGATGTGGGCATCACCGAAGGTGTGAATGAAATCGCCCTCCTGCAGCCCGGTGACCTGTGCCATCATCTTCAGCAGCAGTGCGTAGGAGGCGATGTTGAAGGGCACACCCAGGAAGATGTCGGCACTGCGCTGGTAGAGCTGGAGGCTCAGTTTACCCTCTGCCACGTAGAACTGAAAGAAAGCGTGACAGGGTGGGAGGTTCATGTTGGGGATATCGGCCACATTCCAGGAGCTGACGATGATGCGCCGCGAGTCGGGGTTCTTTTTCAGCGTCTCCACCACCTCGCTGATCTGGTCGATGTGGCCGCCGTTGTAATCGGGCCAGGAGCGCCACTGGTAGCCGTAGATATGACCCAGGTCCCCATCCTCGCCCGCCCACTCATTCCAGATGTTTACACCATTGTCGTTCAGGTATTTGATGTTGGTGTCGCCATTCAGGAACCAGAGCAGTTCGTGGATGATCGACTTGAGGTGCAGCTTCTTGGTGGTCAGCACCGGAAAGCCGTCGCTCATCGGGAAGCGGCTCTGGTGACCGAATATGCTGATGGTGCCGGTGCCGGTGCGATCCTCTTTTTCCACTCCCTCATCGAGCACCCGTTGCAATAAATCGTGATACTGTTTCATGTTTTGCTTTGTCTGGTCGTTCTTCTAATCAGACAAAAATAGCTTTTTTTTTGCTGGTATCAATCTTCCGGTGTCTCCAATTTAAAAGAAGCTGCAATTCGGACAACTGTTCCGTGAAATCGGGTTGGGGTGTAATTCCTCACCCCTCATCTTTTGGGAGACAACCGCACAATCTTCTATTAAAATGCATAAATTTGAACAAATATCACCTACAATTATCTTTATGGATTTATCAGAATTGCTGAACAGTGCCATCGGTCAGTCGATCGTGCGCAATGTAGCCGGTCAGCTCGGCGTAAATGAGAACCAAGCCTCAACAGCCGTCAACATGGCCATTCCGGCCATTCTGGCCGGGATGACACGCAATGCCCGGTCGCAGGATGGTGCTGTAAGCCTGAACAATGCCCTGGAAAAGAAGCATGACGGTTCTCTGCTGGAGAACCTTTCGGGAATGCTACAAGGCAATGCATCAGCACTGCAATCGGACGGTGACGGCATATTGGGGCATGTATTCGGCAACAACCGTACCGCCGTGGAGCAGGGTATCGCAAAGAAATCGGGCATCAACCTGAGCAAGATCGGGCCCCTGCTGGCAATTGTGGCCCCCATCGTGATGGCCTACCTGGGAAAAGAAAAACGACAGACCAACACCGGTGCCGGCGGTCTGGGTGACCTGCTGGGTGGATTGCTGGGCGGAGCCACACAACAGCGCAGTACGGGCGGCGGTGGCTTGATGGATATGCTGGGTGGCATTCTGGATAAGGATGGCGACGGCAACCCGCTGGATGACCTGCTGGGTGGTTTTTTAGGAGGGAGAAGATAGTATCACCCTCCAGCAGAGATGAGAAGTCCGCTATAGGCGGACTTTTTTTGTTTTATTCAAACAAACATTTCTTTTCATTTTTTTGTTTTCAATTAAACGATGTCTTCTTTTATCTGTCAAACCGGAAAGCAAAGATAAAAGCATTTTAAATGATTCCATAAATGAAAAAGCAACTGATTTCTTTCGCCCTAGCAGCCTTTGTGCTCCTTATTGCGGGCTACGGATGTACCGAAGATGATTTCCTCTCGGACCGAGAAATACAACAGATGATTGATGAATCATTGAACGGGCAATGGCAAATTGTGCCCGTAGAGATTTCACCGGATGACTGGGAGTTGTATCAAGACGATTATGAGACCTACTATTCTGCCACAGTTGACCTGCCGGAATTGAAGGATTACATTTTCATGGATGGTGCTTCCTTGGCTTACTATTATTTCAATGCCAACTCAAAAACAGCACTTCCTTATGTGAAAACAATTGTCGGTGAGGATGGCATCCCATTCACCGAAACATACAGTTGTGATTTTACACTCGGGAATCCATCCACCGTCACCTTCTATCTGGAAGCTTCCGATGCAGGCTTTTACAGTGGCAATCCTCCCGCTGCGGACTTCGATATTGTGCTGATTTACTGATCATTTGAACAGTGGCAACGCATCTGCCACTACGAAGGAGCTCCCACCGATGAAGATGAGATCATCTTCATCGGCGTTTTGCATGGCAGCTGCCACCGCTTGCGCCACGCTCCCAAAGCGCTCACCCGTTAATCCGTATGCTCGGGCCTCCTCCTGCAGCATCCCTTCATCGAGTGCACGCTCCACCGATGCACGGGTGAAATAATACCGACTCGCTTTGGGCAAGAGTGAAAGGACGGAACCGGTATCCTTGTCGTTTGCCATGCCGAACACCATGTGCAGTAGCTTGTGTGGTTCCGATTGCAGCTGCTCCACCACGTTACGCAGACCATGGGCGTTGTGGGCGATGTCACAGATGATCTTCGGTCGCGCTTGTAGCTGTTGCCAGCGTCCTTTCAAACCGGTTAGAGTAATAACCTGTGCGAATCCGCGGTACACCGCATCACGCGGGATGGCCAACCTCATTTCCTGAAGTCGTGCCACCGATGTGAGCACGGTGCGACAGTTCTTAACCTGTGCGTATCCACTCAGTTCGCAAACCAGTGAATGGTATTCGCGGGTATTGAAAATCCAGCGGGAACCGTCTCTCACAGCGGAAAGATCACATATTTCCTCCTCTGCAAAGTGAATGGGTGCATCGACAGATGCCGCCCTGCTTCGAAACACCCTTTCCACTTCCTGATTTCCTTTCTCACCGATTACCACCGGTACCTCTTGTTTGATGATGCCCGCCTTTTCAGCAGCGATCAGGGGGAGCGTAGCACCCAGGAATTTCATATGGTCGAAGCCTATGTTGGTGATCACGCTCAGTATCGGCGTGATGATGTTGGTGCTGTCGAGCCGTCCTCCCAGCCCTGTCTCGATCACTGCGATATCCACCTTTTGCCTGGCAAACCAGAGGAAGGCCATCTCCATGGTGAGCTCGAAGAAGGAGGGCATCACCGGTTCGAACTGATTGCGGTACTGTTCGGTGAAGTCAACCACAAACGATTTCTCAATCATCTCGCCATTGATGCGGATCCGTTCGCGAAAGTCGGTTAGGTGTGGTGAGGTATAGAGGCCCACCCTGTAACCCGACTCCTGAAGGATCGCCGCCAGCAGGTGCGAGGTGGATCCCTTGCCGTTGGTGCCGGCCACGTGGATTGTTTGATACTGTCGGTGGGGGTGTCCGAAAATGCGGTCGAGGGCGAGGCTGTTGTCCAGTCCAACCTTGTAGGCTCTTTCACCGATGCGCTGGTATTCGGGCATCTGGTTGTACAGGTAATCGAGAGTCTCTTCGTAGGTCATATGTCATCACTGTTGTGGAGGTGATACAAAAATAAGCGTTTCGGGGTTACCGAAACGCTTATTTGAAAAAGATTTGCCGGAGTGCTAGTTTTTCAGTGGCAGCACCGAGTACTGGCGTGAGTAGCGTAGCTGCTGCTGCACGTAGTCCTCGTCGTAGGAGATGGTGACATCGGTCACCTTCCCCTCGTCGTCGGTCACCAGCTTGTATACCGGATTGACGAACCCTTTGTAGGGTGCCAGGTTGAGCGCCTCATAGCGGGTGAGCACCTCTTCGTGCAGCGTGGGGTCTACCTTCACGCCGTAGCTTTCCACCAGCTGCTTACCGGCTTCGAAGTCGCCTTCCGATTTGATCCGCTGTACCTCTGCCAGCAGTTCGCCGAAAAGTGCGCGTAGCTTCTCGTAGTCGTTCACCACCACGTAGGTTTTGCCCTCCTTTTGGGTCAGTTCCACCACCTTCTCCTCGCTGCCTTTCTCGATCACCCAGCGGGAGATGAGTGCCCTGTTGCGCATGTGGGCCTGTTCGATATCTTTTCCGGGTTGGATGCGGGTGAGTTGTGTCATTGCCCCGTTCATGATGTAGGAGTAGTATTCCGCCTTGTAGGCATTGCCATCGGGCAGTAGTCCCAGTTCCACCAGCTTCGGGTCGGCAAGGTAATAGAGTGCGAACAGGTCGGCACGTGTCTCCTCTAGTGGAGAGCCGTAAGCTTGTAGCACATCGCTGCTGACACCGGGCAGCAGCTTGCCGGAGCCGTGTCCCAGACATTCGTGCAGGTCGGTATGGAGGTTGTCGGTGAGGGTGCCATATTGCTTGGCCAACTCCCGTTCGGTGTCGCTCCACATGAACTCTTCGTTGAACCCGTTGCCCTCTGCAGCCTTGGCGTAAGCGTAGGTGATGTTGTCGATGGTGACCGACTTGGAGCCGTGGTCGCGCCGGATCCAGTCGGCATTGGGCAGGTTGATGCCGATGGGGGTTGCAGGGTAGGTGTCGCCACCAAGGATGGCAGCAGTGATCACCTTGGCGGAGACCCCTTTCACCTCTTCCTTCTTGAAGCGGTTGTCGATGGGTGAGTTGTCTTCGAACCACTGGGCATTGTCGCTGATGGTTTGGGTTCGTTTGGATGCCTCCTCGCTCTTGAAGTTGACCATCGCTTCCCAGGAGGCTTTCAGTCCAAGCGGGTCGGTATAGGTCTCGATAAAACCGTTGATGAAGTCGACACGCGAGTGGGTGTCGGTCACCCATTTCACCGAGTAGTCATCGAACGTTTGCAGGTCGCCGCTGCGGTAGTAGTCGATCAGCAGTGTGATCACCTCTTTCTGGTGGTCGTTTTCAGCCACGGCTGCCGCTTTCTCAAGCCATCCGATGATCCGTTCGATGGCTTTGTCGTACATGCCTCCCAGCTTCCAGACCTGTTCGGTCACCTGGCCGTCGACCTTTGTCACCTTGCTGTTGAGCCCGTAGGAGAGCGGTGTCTCGTCCGCCGGATCCTTCATCGCATTGTAAAAAGCCTCCACCTCCTGTTGAGTCACCCCCTCGTAGAAGTTGACCGCCGAGGTGGCCACGATGTCGCTGCCGGGTGTCTGGCTCATTCGTTTGGGCATCACCGCCGGGTTGAACATCACCGGCAGGATCTCGTTGAGGGTCTCATCGGCAGCCATCCCGTCGCGAAAAGGCATGCGTCCCGGGTCAACGCTCTTCACCAGGGAGACGAAGTAATCTTCTGTGAACAGGGGCATGATTTTGTCTTCCGAGTAGTGGTGGTGGATGCCGTTTGCCATCCAGAGCTGTTTCAGGTAGGTCTCAAACAACTGCCACTGATCGGATGACTTGTCGCCCATGTAGTTTTCATATACCCCCTCGCATACGCGGCGGATGGTGAGGTTGTAACGGTTGTGCTGGTCCCAGAGGATGTCACGTCCTTCGAGGGCTGCCTGTGACAGGTAATAGATCAGCTCCTTCTGTTGAAGGGAGAGGCTGTTGAATCCTGGCACGGGGTATCGCAGGATTTCGATGTCGGCAAATCGGTCTACCTTGTACTCGAATGTGGAATCGATGCCGTCGTCCGCCGGGTTACTGCCGGTTTGGTTACCCTGGGTGCAGGCACCCAGCAGGAAAAAAGATGTGAGCATATAGATAACTTTTCTCATAATCAGTTCGTTTTATACTTGTACGTGACATTGGCCAGCTCTTCGTTGGCCTGGGTGATCTTTGTCTTCAGCTCCTCCTTGTAGGCTCTCAGCTTCTGTTGTGCTGTCTCATCACCGGTGGCAATTATCTGCAGTGCCAGAATGGCCGCATTGAGCGCACCATTGATGCCGACAGTGGCTACCGGGATACCGGGAGGCATCTGGACGATGGCCAGCAACGCATCCAGTCCGTCGAGAGAAGCTTTGATCGGCACGCCAATCACAGGCAGGGTGGTCATGGAGGCGATCACACCGGGGAGGTGTGCTGCCATGCCGGCAGCCGCAATGACCACTTTGATGCCTCTCTCATATGCACCTTTGGCGAAACGCTCAACCGCTTCGGGTGTGCGGTGTGCTGAGAGGGCGTTGATCTCGAAGGGGATTTCCATCTCGTTGAGGAACTGAGCTGCTTTTTCCATGACGGGCAGATCGGAGGTGCTGCCCATGATGATGCTTACCAATGGTTTCATATCTTTTTTCTAATGATGAGATGATTAAAAAAAGGGAATCACTATCGGTTCAGTGATTCCCCGCAGGTTATCGTTTGTTTACTTGCCAGTGAACTCCTGGTAGGCGGTGGCAGACATCAACTGATCCAACTCAGCTACATCCTTCAAGGCTACCCGGATGATCCATCCCTCACCAAAGGGATCGCTGTTAACAAGTTCCGGAGCATCATCGAGCCTTGCGTTCACTTCCAGTACTTCGCCAGATACCGGCATCATCAGGTCTGAAACAGTCTTAACCGCTTCGATACTGCCAAACACCTCACCTTGTGACAGGTGCTCACCCTGGCTTGTTACATCAACGTAAACAATCTCACCCAGTTCATCTTGGGCAAAATCGGTGATGCCAACAAAGGCTTCGCCCTCTTCCAAGCGCACCCACTCGTGGTCAGTGGAATACTTTACGTTTTCAGGAAAATTCATAGCAATCGTAGTTTAGTAAATTATTTTGATTGGGTAAATATAATACAATATTTTTGAAAGTCAATGAGCCAAATCCGATTTGTGTCACAATACCGTTCCGCACCAAACAAAGAGAAATGAAACCAGGAAACCCAGCAGAAACCCCGCGATCACCTGGTAGAGTGTATGTCGCCGCAGGATAAGACGGGAGGTGCCAACCAGTCCGGCAATGATGAACAGACCCATGAACATGTAATAGGGGTTGGAGAGCTCCACAAAGTAGCTTACCGCCATGGCGCCACCAATTAGTCCGCCGACACCAAACATGTGGGCGCTTATCTTCCAGCTGAGTGTGATCAGGATGGCAATTACCATAATCGCTACCGATGCAGCCATAATCATCAGGAACCATGACGGCATGCCCATCCTGAAATAGTAGATGATCATGGCGGAGTAGGAGATGAGCGTGATCAGGTATGGGTAAAAGCGTTCGCGCCGATGTTTCAGTGAGAGGTCGGAGATGATCCGCATGCGGTAGAGCATGAAGATGAGAAGTCCAGGTATCGCAAATGAAAAGAGGATCACCGGGATCAAAATCTTCCAGAATTGTGGCAGATAAATCACACCGAAATAGGTGTAGACAAAAATGAGCATCACCCCGAAGGTGGGCATCAGCAAGGGTTGGAATATGGTGGAGATGACGTGTGCAATCGTTTTCATCCTGATCCTTTCAATGGGTTTGCTATTGATAAACCGACAAAGTTATATTTTTTTTCGTAAACGAGAGACAGGAATATTCAATTGTTCACGGTATTTTGCAACCGTGCGGCGGGCAATCAGATACCCTTTGTCGTTGAGAATCCGGGTGAGCTGGTCGTCAGTCAATGGCCGTTTCGGGTTTTCCACATCGATGCTCTCTTTCAGTATCTTCTTTACTTCCCTCGATGATATATCTTCACCCTCAGTTGTTTGCATAGCTTCTGAGAAGAAATACTTCAGTGGATAAATGCTGTTGTTGGTTTGAACGTACTTGCTGTTGCTCACCCGTGAGACGGTGGAGATATCAAAACCGGTCTGTTCTGCCACATCCTTTAGCACCATCGGTTTGAGTTGTGATTCATCCTCATTCAGAAAAAAATCATACTGCAATTTCACGATCGCCTCCATGGTGCGCCGAAGGGTGTTCTGCCGCTGCTTGACCGCATCAATGAACCACTTTGCTGAATCAACCTTCTGTTTCATGAACAGCATTGCCTGTTTGTCGTCGGCCGACATGCTTTCCCGGTTCTCATGATACCCCTTGAGCAACTCGCTAAAACTGTTGTTTACCTTCAGGCTTGGTATGTTGCTGTTGTTGAGCTGGATGGATACCTGTCCGTTTTCGGAGTCGACCAGAAAATCGGGGGTGATGTTGTTCATGGCAGTCTGCAAGGCTCCTCCCATGGTGTTGCCCGGTTTGGGATTGAGTGTGGTGATCTCTTCAATGGCATCCCGCAGGTCATCCTGTTCGATACCCATCAATTGGATGATCTTGTCGTAATGTTTCCGTGAGAATTCTTCGAAATAATCGGTCAGTATGGATTCAGCCAGTTTCACCGGGCCGGTACGCTCTTTTCTGGCAAGTTGCAGCAGCAGGCACTCCTGCAAGTTGCGTGCACCCACACCGGCAGGATCCAAATCCTGTATCTCATAGAGCAGGTCTTCCAGTTGCAGCGGTGTCACCTCTAGTTGTTGCTGGAAGAGCAGGTCGTCGGAGATGGCCTGCAGGTCGCGCAACAGGTAGCCATTTTCATCGAGATTACCGATGATGTAGGTGGCGATGGTGTGGCGCCGTTCATCCATATCCAGGAGGCTGAGTTGTTCTAGGAGTGAATCGATCAGCGATTGGTCGTCATAGTAGCTGAGTTCGATGAAGCTGGGTTCATTTTTGTGGTCCCGCTGACTCATGTGAAAATCGGGTATCTCCTCATCGGAGAGATAGTCACCCAGCATGATCTCATCCTGCGTGATCTCACCTCCCATCTCCTGATCATCGCCTTCCTTCTCGTTCAACAGTTCATCGTTTCCCGTTTCCAGTGCGGGATTATCCTCCACTTCCTGTTTGATGCGGTCTTCCACTTCCACGGTGTTCAGCTCAACCAGCTTGATCACCTGCATCTGTAGTGGAGAAAGTCGCTGTGACTGTTTTAGTTCCTGTTGCTGTTTCAGCGCCATAATAAATGGTCTATTTTTGAAACAAAGATAGAGATTTCTCATCCAAAATACAATCATTACCGGTTGCTTGAAACAGAATCTCAACTGAGGGTTGATTAAAAATGTGCGACGCGGTAGAGATTTAAAACTTTTTATTACCTTTGAATCACCAAACAGAAATCGCAATGATATTTACTTTTCTTATACTTTCCGACGAAGTGGAGGACTTCAGAAGAGAAATTTCCATTGATTCTGATGCCACCTTCCTTGATTTTTATCGGGTGATTGTGGCATCTACCGGGTTCAGTGACAAGGAGATGGCCTCTTTCTTTTTGTGCGACGAAAAATGGCGGAAAGAGAAGGAAATCACCCTTGTGGAGATGGATACCTATTCTGATGAAGATTCCTACATCATGGAAGAATGTGTGCTGGGTGATTTTCTGGAAGATGAGAAACAGAAGATGATGTTCGTGTTCGATTACCTGACTGAAAGGGCGCTTTATATCGAACTGTCGGAGATCATTACCGGTAAAAAACAACTCCAACCACGCTGCACCCTCTCCGTGGGTGAGGCCCCCAGACAGATCATGACACCTGAGGAGATCAAGGCAGAATCACTGTCGATTGATACGGGTGAATCCTTTTACGGTGACGAGAGCTTCGACATGGAAGAGCTTGACAAGGAAGGTTTCGAAGGCCTGGAGGGATTGGGCAGTGATCTGAGTGAGGGAGATCCTTTTTAACAATTTCTTATGATGAATACCCTGCTCGTGTTGCTCGGCCCCACGGGTGTGGGGAAAACCGAGTGGAGCATTCGCCTGGCAAAGAACCTCAACACTGCTGTGGTGTCGGCAGACTCACGCCAGATCTATCGTGGCATGCGGATTGCGACAGCGGCACCAACCCCTCAGCAAATGCAACAGATAACCCACTATTTCGTGGGCGAGCTGGCGCCGGAGAGCTATTACAGCGCCTCTGCCTATGAGCAGGAGGTACTATCCCTCGTGAAAGTGCTCTTCGCACAGCATCCGGTGGTGATCCTCTCAGGTGGTTCCATGATGTACATCGATGCCGTATGCAAGGGGATGGATGAGTTGCCCACGGTGGATGAAGCCTTGCGACAGGAACTGCGGGGTCTTTACAAACGGGAGGGACTGGATCCCATTCGTCAACAATTGAAGTTGCTTGATCCGGTTTTCTACGACCAGGTAGATCTCAAGAACCCACAGCGGGTGATTCATGCGCTTGAGATTTGTCTGATGGCCGGTAAGCCCTATTCCGTTCTGCGTACCAAGCCCGACAAAACAAGGTCATTCCGGATTGTGAAGGTCGGATTCACACGTGATCGTGATGAACTCTACGACCGCATCAATAGTCGTGTGGATGAAATGATGCAGGAGGGGTTGCTTGATGAGGCCCGTGGTTTTTATCCGATGCGTCATCTCAATGCACTCAATACGGTTGGTTATAAGGAGATGTTTCGTTATTTCGATGGTGATTGGAGTCTGGAACAGGCTGTAGAAAAGATGAAGCAACACACCCGCAACTATGCC
Source organism: Bacteroidota bacterium (assembly GCA_023399295.1). Taxonomy (GTDB): domain Bacteria; phylum Bacteroidota; class Bacteroidia; order Bacteroidales; family Dysgonomonadaceae; genus Proteiniphilum. Next base: position 309 of record JAEWQF010000056.1, on the reverse strand, counting down.
CGCAAGCAGCTTACCTGGTTCAACAGAGACAAAGAGATTCACTGGGTTAATCTCACTGAAAAGGAGACCGATGTAATGGCATTGGTGTCGCAGCTGCTTGTAGAGAAGCAGTGACCATGCGCTGTTTCATTTATGACCACACCTTTTTTCACCCTAACTTTTTCTGTTCTGTTGTTGGATTATTGGGATAAATGTGCTACTTTTGCATCACTTTTCTGAGAGGGAAATAAAATTCTTCAGTAGCTCAGTCGGTTAGAGCATCTGACTGTTAATCAGAGGGTCGTTGGTTCAAGTCCAACCTGAAGAGCG
>JAEWQF010000049.1 GCA_023399295.1 Bacteroidota bacterium | reverse complement strand
TATGCCGGAAACTCATCAGCAGCAGGTTGGTCATTCCCAGCAGAAAGCTGATGCCAAAAAAGCCGTAGGCAGCCACAATCACCGCCACATGAAACATCAGCCATGGCGATTTCAGCACCGGCACCAGTGTATTGATCTGTGGGTCCATCCAGTTGAGGCCTGAAACGAATAGAATCACCCCTCCGAAGAGGGTAGCCAGGGCGAGGGTGAGGCTGTTGCGGCGCCCGAAGATCAGTCCCGCCAGCAGTGTAACCCAACCGATGTAGACCATGGTCTCGTAGGAGTTGCTCCAGGGAGCATGCCCGGCAATGTACCAGCGGAGTCCCATGCCATAGAGATGATAGAGAAAGAGAGCTACAATGCCTATGGTCAGGAGATTGCCGGCATGGTACAATCCTCTCTTTTCTCTCAATAGACGCAGGAATGAAATGAGAAGCAGTAGACCACCTAAAATAAAATAACCCACCCTGGCACGAGCGAAGATCTGCATCCGGTTGTAGCGGATCTCCGCTTGGATCTTTGCCGGACGTATCAGAGAGGTTGTGTCATTTTTCTGTTGCCATGCGGCAAACTCACGCAGCAAGCGATCCGGCTCCTGCCAGTCATCGCTCTGCAGTGAATGCCTCACAGCGGTCAAATAACGGTTGAAGATAGTTGTCACGAAGAGCGAGTCCTCCCCTGTAAAAAGGGAGAAATCATCTCCCGGTGCAAACCAGGCATGATGGGAATCACCCAACAAAGGATAGATGGGCGGCATTTTATGGTGCAACAGCTGGTAAAGGATGCTCACCCTTTCATCCAGCTTGATCAGCTCTTTGTCAGCATTAGTGCGCTCAGCCGGTGTACGATGAAAAATCTGTTCCAACACCGGCAAGAGTCGGTAGTTCCCTTCCGGATCAAAGAAATCGGAATAGGCTCCATGTTCATCCGGCAGTTGGTAGCGGCGGCTGATCTCTCTCTCGGGCAGGGCAATCAGGGGTAGCTCCATCCATTGTATCGGTTCGGAGAGCAGCCCCAACAGGAACTGATCGCTGTTGAGCCCGTTAATTGAAGTCTCCTTGTGCAACTTACGCAAGATCTCGGACGAGAAACTATTCATCGGCATGATGCGACCGCGGAACTGTACGGGCAGTTCACCAAACCGGGCAGCATGTGCCACCGGTACGATATTCCGGTGGTGAGTCTCCTGAGCTGTTACCTCCGAGGCATTCAGATCGCTTCCGGACACAAGCAGGAGTGAGAAAAGCAGTATGGTTATCCCTCCGGACAAACGGAGTTCCTTTAGACTACGGATCAGCTTCCGATAGCGGGAGCCCGGCATCAGAAACATCATCAGAAATCCTACCAGTAACAACAGGTATCCGCTATAGGTAATGGTTCGACCTATCGGATCCCTGTTCACCGATAGAATTGTACCCTCTTCATCCGGGTCGTAGGAAGCCTGGAAGAAACGATATCCCTTCAGGTCCAGCACATTGTTCATAAAGACTTCAGCCTCTCGCACCTCTCCGTCGATATGTATCCGAAGCGAACTCTCGTAGGAGGAGGGGCTCTCAGAACCGGGATAGCGATACAACCTAAAATCAGTCAGCTCCAGTTGAAAAGGAAGCTTCTCCACACGGGTGCCGCGGGAGGTGTGCATCACCATTTCATCGCTGCGCTCCCCCTCGCGGATATGCACCTGCCCTTCTCTGCCAAAGAGATGGGTGGTGAGAGCACCTCCCAGGATGATGATGAGGGAAGCATGGATCACCATGAGGGACCATTTCTTCTTTCGAATGTAGTGATACCGATTGAGCAGCAGGAGAAAATTAACCACCAGCAGCAATTGGAGAAAGAGGAACAGGGGGGAATAGTAGATCAGCATTTTTGCTGCTACCGTTCCCATCTGTTTCTCAACCAGCGTGGCTGTGGCCAGTCCCCCTGCATAAATAAACAGCAGTAGAATGGATGCCTTGTAGGAGGACAATGCGCGGATTACTTTCTCCATGCGGCAGCCTAGATCAAGCCTCTTTCCACTGCTTGCGCAGCAGCTCGAGCGCAGCAGGCACGACCACCTCACGGTCGCCCTGACATCCGCATTCAAAGCTTACATACTTGTCGTATCCCAGCATCTTGAGTCCCCTGAAACCATCCACATAGTTGTCCGCCTCTCCATCCTCACCCGGCATGCTGCGACGCTTGCGACTGGCCACATGCACATGCTGCAGGTAGTCACCAGCCGAGAGGAAGGCAGCCATGTCGCTGTTCTCCTCCCAGGTCATGTGCCAGAAATCGCCCATGCACTTCACACCGGGATTGTTGATGTCGCGACAGATGGAGGCGGCGTCGCCCACCTGACGCAGGTAGAACGCCTCCCTGCGGTTGAGCGGTTCGAAGATCACGGTGGTACCATGCTGTTGGGCAAAGGTACCCATCTCGTCAAACTGCTCACAGAGGAAATCACGTGTCTCCTGGGAGTGAGGCATCACCGGCACCTGGTTGTTGAAAGCGGGAACGATGATGACACCGGTCGATTCCAACTCTCCGGCAGCCACGATCAGCTGGGCCATGGAGTCACGGCACTGCTTTCGTATTGCAGGATCGGCAGAAAGGATAAAGCCATCAAAACCGGCACATATGGCACTTACTTTGATGTTACGACCTTTGAGCGCATCCTTCATCTCCTGGAGCCTGGCAAGCATCGCCTTGCCGTGCGGTTCAAAGCCGGTCACGCCGTGTGCCTCCATGAAATCGAACTTCTGGTTCAGCGTCTCACCGGGTGCTGTTCCCTCCTGAAAAGAGATGTGCAGCACCGCCTTGGCAACAACACCCCTCTCTTCTGCTTTCGCGGCAGCAAACGAGTTGCACCCCGCCGCGGCCAGCGCTGCTGACCCGGCAAGGGTGGTTCGGATAAATCGTCTTCTGTCAATTGTCATGGTAGTGTGGTTATTTTTTTGCATTTCCGGGTACCGGAACAGTGAAACCCGACATATCCATCTTACCGATATTCAGATCGGCAGGCGTATAACTGAGTTGGGAAGCAGCGATGGCATCCCAGGTGGTCTCTTGACCGGTATAGGCTGATTCACGTCCCATGATGGCCGCCATATTTGAAATGGCTGTCTCGGATGCCTGTTCAATTGGTTTGTTGCCACGGATGCAATTGATCAGGTTCACATGCTCCAAGGTGTAGGGATCCGTCTGCTTGAAGTTTGCTTTTTCAGCCTCACCATCATATTCCCAGATGATGTTACCGGCAAGGTCTTTGATCACATGCCCGCCGTTGCTTGACCAGGAACCTCTGGTACCCTGAATGAACTCACTCACGTTGGTGGAACAGCCATCGATCTGGCGGCACATGCTGTGCAGGTGAATGCCGTTCTCCATGGTGAAATCGATGCTGAAGTTGTCATACTGGTCGCCGGTCACACGACGTTGGCGGGAGCCAAAGCCGACCGCTTTCACCGGCTTGAGACCGGTAAACCAGGTGAAGACATCGATGTTGTGCACGTGCTGTTCAACGATATGATCACCCGACAGCCATTTCCAGTTCACCCAGTCGCGTACCATGAACTCAAAATCACTCCATTCCGGCTGACGATCGCGATACCAGAGCATGTTCTGGTTCCAGTAGACTGTGCCACCGGTGATCTCACCGATGAGACCGTTCATGATCTGCTTGTATGACTCCACGTAGCTACGCTGGTGGTGGCGCTGTGTACCCGTTACCACGCTCAGGTTCTTGGCCTGTGCCTGTTTGGCAGCAGCCACGATGGTGCGGTAACCCACTGCATCCACACAGATCGGTTTCTCCAGGAACGCATGTTTGTTTTTCTCCACCGCATACTTGAAGTGTTCGGCCCGGAAGTGGGGAGGTGTACAGTCGATCAACAGATCGATGTCGCTGTCGATCACCTGTTTGTAGGCATCCAATCCCACGAATCGTTTCTCAGCCGGAATATCAATGTTCTTCTCGGTTTTTAACAAATCTGCCAATCCATCCACCCTGTCCTGGAACACATCACCCAGCGCCACAATGGTCACACCATTGCCTGCATTGAGGAAGTTCATGGCTGCACCGGAACCGCGTCCCCCGCAACCGACCACACCTGCCCTCAACTCTTTTCCGTCGGTCGCCAGATCGGGTAGTTCGGGGATATAATAGCTACCCGGCTCCTTCAACGGCTTGATTCCATTCTGATCCTTTCCACTACAGGATGTCAGCAGGCCCGCCGAACCGGTACCGATCACACCAACAGCACCTGCCACGGCAGTTGTCTTCAGGAATGACCTTCTTGTGAGGTTGTTTTCTTTTTTCATTTCTCTGATTGTTTTCGTTAATAGGTTGTGTTGTATTGTATGTTTCATTCAGCGTGATGATCACACCAGACTGAATTGCGGAAATCCTACCTGCCTCGCTCTTGGAATAGCGAAGGATCGGGTTCACAGACGACACGGAATCCGATCCCCTTGATGTCGGAATACCACCAGATGCTCTTGGGCTGTTGCGGGTCTGTTTTCAGCCAGTCGGCGTGACGGGTATGACTGCGGGCGGCGCTGCGAACCTCAGCGGCATCGGAGGAGTAGAGTCCTCCGCGTACCACCCATTCCTCGCCGTCGGTGACAAGGGGATCCTGTGTGACATCGCTTCTGTTTGCGTATGCCTGTGGGTCATATTTGTCGGCACAATATTCCATCACATTCCCCAGCATGTTTTTCAGTCCGAAGGGATTGGGCAATACAGAGGCGGGTGGTTGTGTGCGGCTGTGGCTGTTCTTGTTGTAGATCACATAAGCGCTGATGCTATCGGTTTTCGGTTTGAAGACTTTACGCAGGAAACCATTGTCAGAGAACGCTTTCGGACTACCCGGGAAGAAGTAAGCGGTTCCGGTGCCCCCACGTGCGGCATACTCCCACTCCGCTTCAGTGGGCAGGCGGTATCTCTTGCCTGTCTTTTCAGAGAGCCACTGACAGAAGGTCTCGGCAGCATAGTGTGTCATGGTGATCGCGGGGCGGTCACCTTGGCCCCATCCCTGGTCAGGATATCCAAAGGGAGAGGTGGGGCCGGAGATCGCATCCACTCCCATTGCTTTGAGGTTGTTCTCATAGACCACCTCCGGCGGTGTGCGTCCCTCGCTCATCGTCTCAGCATAGAAAGCCCAGTACTGATCCCAGGTTGTTTCCACCTCAGCCATGAAAAAGGGGCTGAGTGACACTTCATGTTGTGGTGATTCGTCGTGGTTGCGGAATGGTTCCTTTTCCGGACTTCCCATCCTGAAGGTGCCACCCTCTATCGCCTTCATCCGAAAGGATACGGCAGTGCCGGGTATCTGTTCACTGTAATCGGTAAAAGCATGTATGGGTGTTGCCTCCTTGTAAAAGAGGGTGCTGTCCACCTCGTAGGATGCCGACATGCCGGGGATACCGGTCATCTGTCCATGGGCGTAATCGGGATTGTAGTGACCTGCATCGAGGTGGCAGCTGATGCACTGCAGGTCAAGTTTCTCCGCGTTTTCCTCGTAATAGAGGTGGGCAGTGACCGCGTCGTCGGTCACCCCTTCGGGAAAAAGATTCTGGTGGCACTTCACACAGGAGGCGTTGGGGATGTACTTTACGGCGTGCTCCAGCTCCGACTTGCTGTCCCAGTCGAAATCGGTACTGTCTTTGGTGAGGTATCCCCACAGGTCGCGCACACCCAATGCCACCTTGGCCGAATAGTGTTCCCAGGTGTTGTCCTTGGGTGGCAGGTGACAATCCACACAGTTGACCATCACCCCGCTGCCATTGTTGACATGGGTAGAGAGACGCCAGCTCTCCTCGGCGTGAGGATGCACGTGGCACATCATACAGGACTCGTTGGTGGAGAAATAGACTGATGTCTGATAGAGTGCTGCTACAAACAGCGTCCCGATAATAAAACCCAAAAGCAGGATAAAACCCTTTCTTCTATAAACTCTTTTTGCAGGCAGTTTGCTCCTTTTTGATCTTCTTGGCATGATTCAACTCGATGATGACAGAAAAAAAATGACAGCTTGCACCTTTAAGCTATCCACTATGGCCTGTAAAAATACGAAATAATATGGTATCAGAAAAGTCAGGTACAAAAAAACTTCGTGTGGAGCTGAATTGAATGCAAGGGAGCCTATCCATATGCAGTGAACCCGGGACAATGTGTTCCGGGCTCCTGACGAAGCATCAATCGGTCCGGTCGTCAACCCGGATCCCCGTCCGTTCAATCCAGCAGGATGCTGAGCTGCGCTGTCGCTTTTAAGATCATGTCGTGTGTACCGCTTCCTTCTTTGACATAAGAGACAACCATGTGCGCATGGGAGACGGCCTCACTCAATGCGGGTGTCAACTCGTCGGGAGACACCCGTTCGGCCTGTCTCAGCAGCCGGGTAAGCGGGGAGAGTTCCTCCGGTTCAGGCAGGTTCCCAGGTCTCATGGAGTTGATGATCGCATTAAGCGCTGCGGCAGTCTGGTTCACCTCCTGCTGGTTGTAGTTCCTGTCAATGTTCGCATACACCCGCTGCGCCTCCCCATGCTCATGCAGCAGTCGTCTGTAAGCAAAGGGAGCCCAGGGAGCATACTCCGGCACCTTCACATCAAGCGCATTCCAGGCATCCTGTGCTTTCATCCGCTCAAGCGCAAGGGAAATCACTTCGCCCAGTGCGCTCTTGTCGACACTGCTTGATTTCACCAGTTCGTCGACAGCTTTGCGCAGCGAAAGGATCTGTTTGTCGACAGCCAGCTGTGATAGCGCGGTTGTCATCACCTCCCGGGCAGTCACCATGACCCGTTGCAGTGTTTGATAACTATCCCAGGTATAGTCCGCTTTTTTTCTCGATGCCGCCTCGTCGAGAAGCTGTGAGAGACGATCCTGCTCCAGCCTGACAGGTTGAAGGTTGTGGATGCTGTTGTCAATGGCGGTGATCTGATCCACCATCTCTCGTTGTGTTGCATTACCGGAGGCAATCATCTCTCTTCCGCAATCAATCTCTTTTCTCAGCGCTTCCATCGATGAGGTTGAGTAGTTTAACGGCTGAAAGATCGCCGTGTCCTCGATCTTTTGGAGTAGCATCTCACTGAATGCTGTGGTCATCTCATCTACGATGTGGATCCTGAAATAGTGCGTGGCGTGCTCGTCACTGTAGTAATCCGGCACGAAGGTACGATTCCCGACAGTCAGTGAATAGAGGTTGCCATCGGTTCCTGTGGTGCCGCCATCGGGTCCGTTGAGGAGCACGTTGTCAAGGTATGAATCGATTGTCAGGAGAGCCTCTTCCCAGTTGTCAATGCCGCTAGCCGTCATGGCGAGAGGCCCATACATCAGGGTACCCGCCCACATGGGTTCACTCGCTGTTACAGGCTGCCCACCAGCAAGCGAGGTTGCCTCCAATTTGTCGGGACCGTAATCAATGTGCTTGCTGAAGGGCATGACAACCTCCACCCGATCCGACTCGCTCCATAAACGGGCCGGGATGGTCACGTAGGATGAAGGCGAATACGTTGAGGCGATGGATTGGCCGTTCAATCTGATGTCGAATCCTTTGGTAGCCCAAAAGGGGACACGCAGCTTCATTGCAAATACCGCACTGCCGTGGGCGACCCTTATCTCTGAATGTTCCGCCGGCCACAAACAATCCTGCCGGATGGTGACTCCTTCTTCATCCCATTGAAAAGCTGTCGGCAGATACAAGGATACCCACAGGGTCTGTTCCGAAACAAAATAGGCTGCTTCCTGGTACTTGACATGATTCTCGGATCCGGTTCCTCCGCAGCAGGTGGATTGCGGCGTGTTGTTCCCCCAGGGCTTGGATGCATTGAGTCCCACCGCATAATGGTAGGTGGTCATGTAACAGGAGTGGTGCAGTGATCCCACGATCTGGTTGTAGAGCAACCGTTCGTAGTAATCCATATAACGGGCATCATCCGGGTTGAAACAGTTCAGATCCTTGGTCAGCTTGGCCAGGTTATAGGCGCAGCAGGTCTCATTGAGTGTGGGTGAAGGATTGGTCACCATGCTCAGCATCTGCGTATAGGGTTGTCTGAACATCTCGCCATTGCCCACACCACCGGTCGCATAGCGATAGCGTCCCTGAATCATCTCCCAGAAATTCTGTGAGAGGTGAAAATAGCCGGGATCATTGTTACCCCTGAAGCTACGCAGTGCACTGGTGATCTTGGGAATATGCTGGTTGGCGTGACGGGTGCGGATCTCATCGATGTTTCTTGCCAGGGGATCATAGAATGCGGGACTGTCGAAAAAAACAGAGGCCTCAAGCAGACGTGCTTTCTCTTCGGGGTTGCTCACCATTTCGGAGAGGCGTGCCAGCGACTCGCCTGTCCCTCCATCTTCACCGGCGATGTACATGTTCCACATCTCGTAGCGGTTACCGGGTTTGGCTCTGCGCCCCTCCTGTGTCCCCTCCGTTTCCATGAAGGTGCGGTAATGAAGCCGGTTCCAGATCCAGAGTCCCATATCTTTGGCGATCAGCAGCGCCTTGGCAGCCACCTTCGGATCATCCATATAGGTGGCGATATCGATCAACCCAGCCAGTTGTTTGTGGATGGAGTAATAAGGTGCCCAAATCCAGCTCTCATTGTTATAGGCACGGTACATCTCAAGCAGTGCCGGATGGTGTGCCGGAATGGCATTGAGATAACCATACCCATATTTTTGCCACTCCTGTTTGTGATGTTCGAAATCCTGCCAGCCACCCTTCATCTCACGCAGTTCGTCCTCGGGTGCGAAGTCACGTGCTTCCCGGTATCTGCCAAGCTCTTCATCCCACACAAATGTTCTCTCCTGACATTCTCTCAGCTCGTTGACCATCCTGGTCATCCTGGCACGCAGCAACTCTTTCTGTCCCGGATCGGTGGTGCTGGCAAAGGCAAAGGCGAGTGCCGACATATAGTGACCCGAGCCATGTCCTTTCAGCTTGGTGGTGGGGGAGTCCCATCCGTCGGCCACGGTATAGCCTTCGGTAGAGAGACCATAGGTATCCCTGTAGTTATATAGCTGTTGGGAGATATCCCAGCTGATGATCTCGCGGATGGCCATGTCCCTGTTGGAGGTGAGTCTGTTGTCACCGGTAAGGGTCACCTTGTTGAGCGGCACTGGTTCGGCCACCGGAGTGTTGGAAGGGACCTGCTGCGCTCCCGCTACCACCTGAATATGGGCCATGATCGGGTAACCGGCGGGAGTGCTGTTGTCGCCAATGATAAACCCGTCGATGCTGTATGCATCTCCCACCGGATGTGTTTCCGGATTGGCCTGGTCCTCTTCCACCGTCCGAGCCGAGTTGCTCCATCGTGTTTGCCGGTATTCCGAAAAGCCGTCAGAATAGGTGACCCATATCTGATAAGGCAACCGGGGTGTAGTGCCTACCGGACAGTTTACCCTCACCGGTTCTACATGCACAATGGATCTAGCATCCTGGGTGAGAGATGTGGTATCACCAGGTGATGCCATACCCAAAACCGGTAGGGGTAACGTCAGCATGGCACACAGCCATGATGTCAAAATGAAATATCTACTTCTCATTTTACTTCCAATCTATTTAATAGCACATGTGAATAAGTGCCCAATCTTCTCACGAGTGATTTGTTCGTCAGCTACTCAGCACACTTTTTCCTAATTTTGAGTGCGAGCGAGGTGGTTTCTCCATTTTCTGGTGTGATCTCATAGTAGCCTCTCTCATTTTTCACGATCCCGGCAGGTAGGTCAATCATCTGATCATCCGGGAAGGAGAGATCGAGTAATGTCTTCCCTTCAAGCAGCAGAATCAGTAAACCGCAATCAGGATGGTAATCCACCTGTTTTATCTTCCCACTCACCGTCTCCAGTCCCAGGGATGCAGGCGCAACATAGACCCTGTTCTTGGCGGCGGTCGTAATCTCGGTGCGGATCCACTCCCCCTCCTCCCTGAGGTTGCCGCTGAAGGCGATCCATCCGAACTCCGGATGATGGTAGACGTAGGTGGAGGCATTCACAGCATAGCCGTAGAAGCCACTGCCATAATCACCTGCATACCCGTCGATATCCAGTGTCGAGGGGTAAGAATGGAAGGCCGCAGGAGCAAATCCATCTTCCGTGATATTGGCCAGTGGCCCCATGGATCCGGCATGTCCCACCCGCAGCAGATAGAGGTCATCCGGTTGTTTGCGATAAGCTGCCAGCACAGGGATGGCATTGAGTCCCGAGCCGTAGTGATGCAGCTGACGCTCTATTCTGGCCAGTTTCCCGCCATAGACGAAATCCCAATAACGGCGTGCACTGCCGTTGTAGCCCCAGTGAGGAACGGTAGGCATATATGCCAGGATGGCGTTGAGTGTCACATCTGCCTTGTCGGCATATCCGAAATAAGAGGTCCACATATAAACCTCCTCCTGACCGGTGGAGTCCCAGGGCATCTCACTACCAAAAGGATAGTCAAGTGATTGCCACTGATCGGCCCTTTTTCTCATCTCCTCTTCGAGTGATGAGGCCATCTCTGTGAATCCCTCCCGTTGCAGGTCGAGCAGGATATAGAGGAATACGGAACCTTCCATCTGACCGAACTGTGCATACCAGGGAGCAAACTTCACCATGGCGATAGCGGTGTGGTATGCATTTTCCAGGCTGCACTTCCAGTCGATCTCCTCATATCCTCTGTTTCTGCCCAGGTGATACATCACCCAGTGAGCTGCCGCCACATGGGGGTAGTTGTATGACCGGCCCAGATCTTCCGCGTTCTCGAGTGACCATGCTTCCCACCCACGAAATGAAATGGAGTCGCTGTAGGTACCTTTGGGCATCCTCTCCGGCTCATAGTAAAAGAGACTTTTCCGGACACCATACCGGGTGGAGTCACTGTCGTGCTGAATACCCCCCCACAATGTCTCCTGCATGAATCTTTTGATTTTTTCCACCTCTTCTCTTTCGGGATTCACCAGCTGTTTCATGATCGCTGCCAGCCAGCTGCCGGCACCGGCTTCATCACTCAGTCCCACAAACCAGGAACGACGCTCCTGGGTAAGGATCTGCATCTTTTCATAGTCATAGTTCATCACCGAGGGAGAGCGTCCAAAAGGATCCTCATCGTTCTCATACCACTGTGAGGTAGTCAGGAAACGCCCCAGATCATTCACAACCTCCTCCTGCGACTTGATCACCTTGTAATGGATCGTCTGCAGTGTGTTGTCATCATACTTCACGGTAATACGCGCCCGCCCCCACTGATTACCCTTTATCTCGTATTCCGACCAGCCGTTGGGTGTCTCGCCCTTGTATGTGACGCTCATCGCATTACCGGGAGTGACGGTTATCTCTGTGATTTCTTTGGGATAGCTTAGAAACAGCTTCCCCACTTCATTCATTGGCAGGATGTAACCGGGTAAACCGACAGCTACCGGTCTGCGCTGCTCCATGAGCTCCTGTTCAATGTTCCGGATGGAGGGAGCCAGCACAAACTTCAATGCATACTCTTTCTGCTCGCCCGGAGCCAGAATAGTGCTGGTAGGCTCATTCCAGGGAACGGCCCCGGCCCACTCTTCCTCAGCGTTGGCCTTGCTGTGTATCAGCCACTCATGAAATCCTTCAAAGACGACACCCTTAGGGGTAGGATCATCGTTCAGCGGGTTATAGGCTTCAAAACCGGCATTAAGGTGCGGCATCACCAACAAGCTCTCTCCTCTACCATGCAGACGGTTTACCTGCAGATATCCGGCATCTTTCCCGATATAGGGATCAAAGAAGACATTGTCATGATGTGCCTGGTCAAGCGTTTTCCCCTCCAGGATATTGTTGAATATCATCGGGATGCCCAGAGAACCGATCTCAACCGCATTGAAGGTGGTGTTGATGAGGCTGAAACGAAGCACCAGGTGTCCCTGATGCGTCTCCCAGTATCTCATTATTCGCAATGGCATATCTGCCGGCAGCGTGGCCGACAAATCGGAGGCTGACAATTGGTCGCCGGATGCATGCAACGTCTCTACAGGTTTTCTGTTGTCTGCTGTGGAATATCGTTTCCACCTGTTCTCCCCAATCCGTATGGTAAGGTTGATGTCTCCCAGGTGATAGAGGCCATCTTTATCTCTAAGGTTGAGTCGCTCGGAGGGAGTATAATCAAATGAACGGTCCGAGAGCGGTCTCAAGTGCTTCACTGTTTGGGAAGCATTCACCAGGGTCAGGGCAAATGAAGGAGTAGAGAAGGTTTTCTCTCCAAGTTCAATCTGCAGGGTAGAGGGCCTCTGGGCTATTCTCTCCCAGGGAGACTGAGCCCATGCAGAGAGACAATAGATGCAACTAAAGAGGAAAAATGGCACCAATATTCGATTCATATGTCTACAGGTATTTTATTCTTCAAATGGATAAATATCCGTCGATTGATGACGACTGATGTGGTTGTCCGTGGCCGGAAAAAATTCAGCAATGATGTTGAAAAGTGCGGGATCATATCTTTTCATCTCCTCCCTTGTATTCACGCGGTTATGCTTCCCGTCACCCATCTCTTTCTCCACTTCGGCGTTTACATTGAACCAGTTCTGCACTCCCTCGGCCCAATACTCCCAGATATTGGTTGCAGCATAGGTATTGAACCATCTTCCATTCACGATGGCAGCGTCGAGGGCCTGCTGCAGACGATCGTTTAAGTCAGGGTAGACCGGTGAGATACCCACATCGTGAGTGGTATGGGCAAACTCATGGATCAGGATATCCTCCGCATGATACTTATCAATCTGATAGGCCAGGATATTCTCCTCGGCACAGGTTGTCAAGGGCAGTTCGAGTGTTCCGCCCAGTCCTCTGGCGCGCACATCCCAGTTGAGCGAGGTATCATTTGCCAGATAGGCATGTTCAGGGATGTCGGTGGTACCCTCGTAGCGTGCCATGATACCGATTCGCGTGTCTCTTTCGGTCATTGAGGCAAGCACCTCCGGTGGCAACATGCCGGTCAGTGCGTTCACCGTAATGAAAGCAGCATGAAAGCAGCTGTCGGGTACACGCCATGAGCTGACCAGATGAATTCCGTTCACATTCATGTATTTTTTGTAAAAGGGGTCAAGGTTCAGCTCTGCCGGTGGCAGGGTGATCGCCGGTATATCAATGGGCTCCTCGAGTTGTGCGGATTGTTCCTCTTCACCCGACTTTTGGGAACGATGGTCACTGCAACTTATCAGCAAAGATGTCAGACAGATTATTACCAGAATTGTCTTTTTCATTGTGTGATGGTTATATTAAAAACAAATGTAGCCCGATACTGTTTACCCGCCTTGGTATAGATCAGTGCTTCACGGATGGTGAATGTATCGCCCGGTTTGCACTTGCCGGGAAACTGGCCGATGGTGAAAACGAAACCGTTCGCAGCGAACTCGGCAAACAGCTTGCTGTCATTGCCACTGCCCCACCCTGTCACACGGCCCTGACTGTCGTACCAGAAACCGTAACCGTTGGCAGTGGTGTTGTAATTGAGATCACCACCCGGTTCAACCGCAGCGAAGGCAATTCTCCCTTCCTGGGCTGGTTCCTTTGGCTCCAGCATGCTCGCACCGATAGCGGATCCCTGCATCTTAAATGCCTGTGCGACCTTGATCAGGTCATTGTTGCTCACCAGGTCCACTGTTGTTCCTTTGTAAGCAGCAGCATCAGCGGGGAAGGAAAGCGCATAATCGAGTGTGATCTCTTCCGGCATTGCGTCAGGGTCAATCGGGATGTTGCCCAACAGATCCGTTCCGGCAAACTGCACACGGTAGGGCCACTGTGCATCGTTTCGTTCATCCTCATCCCAGGCATGTGCGTGATATGCAGAGGGTGCTCCCGACACAACGAACCAGATTCTCTCGCACCTCTCCGGCACGATAAACGATGCGGTACCCTGGCGGTCATGATGCATCTCACCATAGAGACGCTCTCCTCCTGTCAACAAGGCCACATATCCATACCTCCAGCCGGCATTGGTATCATCGGAAGGGTTGTAACTGCTCACCTTTACTGTCTGCTCCCCTACCAGGGCTGCTCCCGGGTCATCCGAAGCCAGTGGAGAGCCGGTCATCAATCCTTCGAAAGAGGTGACGATGGTGGTGCCAGCCTCAGGCACATTCAGCGGTATGGTATTGTAGCCGGTGGTGCCGGGGCAATGGCTGTATGCCACCTGATATCCACCCTCTGCATGAGGGTAGAGCTGCCAGGACTGCTTACCGATATAGGCTTCACCCCTTGCTCGCAGTTCATCGAGATCCCAGGTCACAAAACGGGTGGCGGCCATGTACATCTCGTCATTCATCTGTTCCACCGTCAGCGCGTGCATTCGCATCCAGGCCTCTACTGGATCTTCGGGCTTTACAGCCTTCCGCCACAGCTTTCCTATAAAATCGGCACCATGCCTGTCACTCCAGTAGTAATGAATGAAATAGCTGGCATATCGCTGCCATTCGTGACAGATATGTCGGTGCGCATTGTCACAATATACCTTGAAATTGTGGGAAGTAAAAGCTTCCTCCGGATAGGAGTGGAACGACTGCCACTGTGCCGTTTGTTCCCAGAAACCATTGCCGCCATCGCCACCAAATCCGTAACGGAAGCCACGCGAATGATCATTTGTCGTCTCACCTGCAGCCAATAGATCGGCATACACCTGGTATTGGAAAGAATGACCGATCTCATGGGCGATGGTAGAGCCCACCGGTTTACAGGTAGAGGGGTTCACCCATAGCGCCCCGATCACGTCATCATAACCCGCACCGGTGGCCAACCATTCGGTCTGATAGTGGAGATAGATCTGCATCTTGTATCTCAACAGGTTGGAATTTCCATTGCTGAGGTCGGCAAACTTCAATTTCGCTACATTGATGGTGAAAAAGGCTTCCGCCTTAGCCAACAGATCCTCCACATCCACCCGAAGAGCCTCCGGCAGGTTTGCAGCATTGGGATTCTCTCCAAAAGACTCCTCCCAAAAAACAATGAAATGATCCGACTGCCGTGAGCGGACGAGGGACCATTTGCTGTCACTCCTTAGCCAGTTCATGTTTCCAAACTCCTTTGGCTTATAAATCTTAGCGTAATCCTGAACCTCTGAAGGAGTCAGGATCACCACCCCATCCTCATCGGCGGGATCCGGTTCGGGATGCTCATCCGGATAGTCCGTCTCATCCGGTTGTACGACTGGATCATCCGAGCTGCATTGAGAAAGTGAAAAGAGCAGACAGAACGAAAGCAAAAAAAGGATGCATTTCTGGCACATAGGAATCAACCAAGTGAACAATTGAACAGGAGGATCCATACCTTACGGGAAGATGATCCTCCTGTCGGAAAATGATTATGCAAGGGTTGCAGTGAGGATGAAACGGAAGAAATAGCTGGGATTCACCGTGTCACGATAACCGATGCTGATCGTGTACTTGTTACCGGCAGCCAGTCCGGGTGCCCGTCCGATATAGAGCATCTTGTCACCGGCAGCCAGCTCGGCATACAAGGTAAAATCGGTGGCTCCCCAGCTGCATACCGCTCCCGTGCTGGTCATCCAGTAACCCGGCGCGTTGGCCGTGTAACTGCTGGTTTCATCCCATGCACCCTGTGCATTCACCGAATACATGCGGATGGTACCTCCAAAGGTATCGATGTTTGCGAGAAATGCCTCGAGTGTCATATCCATGCATGTCGAGATGGTTTCCCTGTAATTGTTCAGGTTGATGCCATAGGATGCATAATCGCCTGCAGGAATGGTGACGTTCAGCATCACAATCGACGGGTCGGTGTATGATGTCTGAAAGGCAAAACGTACATAGTCGTCGTAATCGGTACCGTTCACTGCAAATCCGACATTGAAACTGACCGATGTGCCGACTACTATATCCTCGATGGGATGGACAATCAGTCTCTTGTTGCCGGCATCGAGTT
>JAEWQF010000040.1 GCA_023399295.1 Bacteroidota bacterium | reverse complement strand
GAGTGGCATAAGTGCCGCCATGCAGCACAAAACTAACAAAAGACGTTTCATAATAAAATCGCGTTTATTTATATTGTCTTATAAGCAAAGTTTGAAATGCAAATGTAAAACTAAATCTTGATATAAGAAAATTTTACAGAAAATAACAGCGGCGTATTGCCTTGTTTCGTAATTTTGCTGCGCAGAAAGTTATTGCGCCCCGCCCTTCCGCCGGACTCTGCGCGCCTCCCTCCGCCTATGAAAACACCGCAAGCACCCCTCGACAAGGTAATCCTCGGCATCGACCCCGGCACCAACGTGCTGGGCTACGGCGTGCTGCACATTCAGGGCAAGCGCGTGGAGGTGAAAGCCATGGGTGTCATCGACCTGCGCCGCTGCAAGGACGTTTACCTCAAACTCGGGCGCATCTACGAGCAGGTCACCAAGCTTTTGCAGGAGTTCCTGCCCGACGAGCTGTCCATCGAGGCTCCTTTCTTCGGCAAGAACGTGCAGAGCATGCTCAAGCTGGGACGCGCCCAGGGGGTGGCCATGGCGGCCGCCATCTCACGAGACATTCCCATCTTTGAATATGCACCCCTCAAAATCAAGATGTCGATTACCGGCAATGGGCGGGCAGCCAAAGAACAGGTTGCCTACATGTTGCAGAAGATACTCCTGATACCTGATGCCCAGATGTTGCCACAACTGGATGCATCAGACGGCCTGGCGGCGGCATTGTGTCATTTTTACCAGTCGGGAGTCACTACGGGAGAGCATAAATACAGCGACTGGAAAGATTTTGCCAATAAAAATCAGGACAAAGTAAGGAAATAGATCTTTTTTATTTATCTTTGCTTTGATGATTCAAATGCCGATTGATCAGATGAACGAACTTGTTTCACATATCGAGTTTCTGTTGCATGACCACAATTGCGTGATCATCCCCGGCTTCGGCGGATTCGTTGTCAACAGCACACCTGCACGCAGAGACGGCATCGCCACCTTTCACCCCCCCTCCAGCGAACTGGTATTCAACCGCTACCTCACCCACAACGACGGGTTGTTGGCGCAATCATTCATGAAGAGTGATGCTGTCCCATTCGAGGCAGCAATGCAGAAAATCGAATATGCTGTACAGGAGTTGTTAAGGGCGCTGAGAGAGGAGAAAAGGGTTGAGATGGGTCGCCTGGGTCTCTTTGAGACGAACAATGACAAACAGTTTGTCTACAAACCTACACCATACGTACAACCCGCATTCTTTGGCCTGGGTACTGCCACCCTGAAGCCATTGATACAAATGCAGCCCTCCACTGCTGTGGCTCGTGGCGAGCAGCACTCACCCCGATCCCGCACCATCGGTATCACAGCTGCTGCTGCAGCAATCCTCCTGCTGCTGATGTTCCTGTTACCGGTAGGTGATCGTTCCATCGAACGCCAGGCAGCACAGCTCATCTCAGAGAACGATCTGTTTGGGAATCGTCCACGTCAGCATAACAGCACTGCGGCATCCGACGCATTCGTTGCGACAGATGCGCCGGCGGTCGAGACCAGCGTGACCGATGCAACGGATCTGGTCACGGGTGCTCCTTTTGACGAACAGGAAAGCAGTGTGACTGAAGTGAACCAGACACGTTACTATATCATTGTGGGTGTGTATGAGGTGAAAGAGGTGGCAGAGAGGATGATGGAGGACCTGCTTGAAGGAGGATTCGCTCAACGGGGATGGCTAGAACGTCCCGAACGGATCGATGTCTATGCTGTCTCATTTGCCGAAAGGAAGGATGCAGAAAGCACTTTGAGGATGATACACAAGGAACATCCTGCTTACAGGGATGCATGGATTCTAAAACGATAATTGGTTATGTCTTTCAAAAGCAATGTGATTGCAGGATTTCTGCTCTATTGGGTTTACCAGATGTACAAGCTGCGCAGAAGAGTGGTGCCACCGGTAGACAGGTATCGCTTTCCTGATTTCCATTGAGATAATTGGGAGACCCCGGCTTCAGAAAGAGGTTGGGGTTTTTTCAATTGGAGATACCACGCCTCCCACCGATTGGCTGATTCTCTCACACATCCAATGAGGGGTGAGAGGGCCATGTGGATTGATTGAAACGAAATTGAGATTCAAGATGAAAAAAATTACATTGTTACTCCTCTCGCTCTTCCTTGTTCACGCATTTCTATTCTCCAGGGAAATACGCCTGCTGACCATTGGCAACAGTTTCTCGGATGATGCGGTGGAACATTATTTACAGGGTCTCGTGGCCGCAGAGGGTGACACCATTGTGATCGGGAACATGTACATCGCCGGCTGTTCACTGGAGAAGCACCATGCCAATGCATCCAATGACACTCCGGCCTATTCATACCGAAAGATCGTGGGTGGGGTGAAGAGCATCACCCCCAATTACAGGCTCACTGATGCCCTTGTCGACGAAAAGTGGGATTACATCTCATTTCAGCAGGCGAGCCCCCAGTCGGGTCAATATGACTCCTACTTTCCACACATAACCTTTCTGATGGATTACGCCAGAGCACACGCCTTGAATAAGGATGTTACATTCATCCTGCATGCCACCTGGGCTTATTCCAGTGACTCCACACACAAGGGTTTCGCCAACTACCACAACGATCAATTGACAATGTATCACGCTATCATCGATGCAACCAGACGTGTTGCTGAACAGTCGGGTATCGGGTTGCTCATTCCGGCAGGTACTGCCATTCAGAATGGTCGCACCAGTCACCTGGGTGACACCTTCTGTCGTGATGGGTATCACCTGCAGCTTCATTATGGTCGTTATACCGCCTCCGCTATCTGGTATGAGGTGCTCTTTGGCAAGTCGGTGGTGGGAAACAGTTACCTGCCCGATGAGATCAGTTCCTGTGAGGCACTTACAGCACAGCTGGCAGCCCATTATGCCAATCGGAAACCGTTTCAGATCACACCGGTGGTGGTATGTGAAACAGCGGCACAGCTGTTCTCCTCATTTTAGTTACGGATCAGATTACAACTCAACACTATTTCAATGGACAGACAAGAATACGAAGCAAGGTTGCTGCACAAGCCCTTCCCCAAAAATGATCCCTACGGCTCGCTTTCGATGCCGGTTTATCATACCCTTGCCTATGAGTTTGCTACAGCAGCGGAGATGGAAGATGCCTTCTGTGGCCGCACAGCGGAGCATACCTATTCACGTGTGACAAACCCCACGGTGCAGCACTTTGAGGATCAGGTGAAAGAGATCACCGACGCCTGCGGGGTGACAGCTCTCAATTCGGGCATGGCAGCCATCAGCAACACCTTCTTCACCCTGTCATGGAGTGGCAGCAACATCATCACCTCGCAACACCTCTTCGGCAACACCTATTCGTTTTTCGTAAACACATTGAACGCCTTTGGTGTGGAGGTACGCTTTTGCGACCTGACCAACCCGGAGGAGGTGGCTGCAAGCATCGACGGAGAGACCTGTGCCCTGTTCGTGGAGGTGATTGCCAATCCGCAGATGGAGGTGGCCGATCTGGCAGCACTGAGCCATGTGGCCCATGCGGCCGGGATACCCCTTGTGGCCGACAGCACACTGGTGCCCTTCTCACACTTCCGTGCAGGCGATTTCGGGGTGGATATCGAGGTGGTCTCAAGTACCAAGTACATCTCAGGAGGAGCTACCAGCCTGGGTGGCCTGATCATCGACTATGGAGCGTTCAACTGGAGCCGGTCGCCCCGGCTCCAATCACTGGAGGGTCTCTCGCCTTCGGCCTTTCACCTCAAGTTGCGTCGTGAGATACACCGCAACCTGGGTGCCTACATGACACCCGAAGTGGCATATCAGCAGTCACTGGGACTGGAAACACTGCCCACCCGATACAACCGCCATGCAGCCACCTGCAACACGTTGGCTCAGCAGCTTGTCGCTTTGCCGGGTATACTGTCGGTGAACCATACCGCGCTTGCTGACAATCCTTTTGTGGAGGTGAGCCGCCGTCAGTTTGGAGAATATCCCGGGGCAATGCTCACCTTCGATCTGGCATCAAAGGAGCGCTGCTTCCGGTTCCTGGATCGACTGAAACTGATACGGCGTGCCACCAACCTGTTCGACAACCGCTCACTGATCCTTCATCCCGCGAGCACCATCTATGGCTCCTTCACCCCGGAGCAGCGGTCACTGATGCAGATAAAAGAAACCACACTGCGCCTGTCGGTGGGACTGGAGAGTGTGGATTCACTGCTGGCTGATATCCGGCAGGCGATGGGATAACCCCCAATTACTTATAAGGGATACTCGTCAAAAGCATAGAGCAGGGTGGAGAGGTAGCGTTCACCCGTGTCGGGCAGAATCACCACAATCTGTTTGCCCCTGTTTTCTTCCAGTTGTGCCAACTGCAAGGCTGCATGTGTCGCGGCTCCCGAGGAGATGCCGGCTAGCAATCCCTCCAGGGAGGCCAGCTTCCTGCCTGTGCGGATGGCCTCGTCGTTGCCGACAGTGAGCACCCCATCAACCACACTGGCATTGTAGATGCCCGGCACAAAACCGGCGCCGATACCCTGTATCTTGTGGGGACCTGGATTGCCGCCCGAGAGTACCGGTGAGTCGGCCGGTTCCACAGCAAAGACCCTGATGGCCGGATTGAGCTCCTTGAGACGTTTGCCAGCACCACTAGCCGTACCGCCGGTGCCGATGCCACTCACCAGGATATCTACCTTTCCATCCGTATCGCGCCAGATCTCTTCACCGGTGGTGCGGTAATGGATCTCGGGATTGGCAGGATTCTCGAACTGCTGCAGGATGACCGCACCCTCTGTGTTTGCTTGCAACTCCTTTGCCCTGGCGATGGCTCCCTTCATGCCTTCGGGTCCGGGTGTCAACACCAGCTCAGCACCCAGTGCCTTGAGCAGGTTTCTCCGTTCGAGACTCATCGTCTCCGGCATGGTAAGGATCAGCCGGTACTGTTTGATGGAAGAGACAAAAGCAAGTCCGATGCCTGTATTGCCGCTGGTGGGTTCGATGATGACCGAGCCCTTTTTGAGCAACCCCCTTTTTTCCGCATCTTCCACCATCGCCAGTGCGATGCGGTCTTTCACGCTCCCCTGCGGGTTAAAACTCTCCAGCTTGGCAATGATTTGTGCCTTAGCTCCTTCTGATGCTTCCAGCCGATTCAATCGCAACAAGGGTGTGTTGCCAATCAGATCTGTCAATTTCTCTGCAATTTTTGTCATACTCTCTTTTGTTGTTTAATTTTTTACAAAGGTAGGGGGATCTCCCCTCACCAGAAATAGCACAATTGTGTTATTTTCACCCAGGAACCAGGAGAAATGATTACTTTTGTCACTCAGGAGAGAGAGGATGAAAACGTATTCCCATTATATCATTGCAGACAACCAGGATATCACCCGTCGCGGTGTCATCGCCCTGTTGGAAGAACTGTTGGGCGATGTGGTGATTGCTGAGGCTGACGGCTACCAACAGCTTCAGGGGTTGTTGCGCAGCCATCCCTCTTCTGTAGTGGTGGTTGACTACTCCCTGTTCGACTTTCAGTCGCTCTCGCAGTTGCATAACATGAAGAGCGGGGCGGCCGGCTCCTCCTGGCTGCTCTTCAGTGATGAGCCTGAGGAACATTTCCTGCGCCGTCTTCTGTTGGCCGATCCCGATATCAGCGTGGTAACCAAGCAGGAGCGACTGGATGAGATCAGTGAAGCACTGCTGGCGGTTTCAGAAGGTAGCTCGTATCATTGTGAATATGCTGAATCGGTTTTGAGAGAGGGAGTATCGACGAGGCAGCATGCCGATCCACTCACACCTTCCGAAAAAAGCATCCTGCGTGAGATAGCCTTCGGTAAAACCACCAAGGAGATTGCCTTCGAGAAGCATCTCAGCTTCCACACTGTAAATGCACACCGTCGCAACATCTATCGCAAACTCGGGATGAACAGCCTCAGTGAGGTGACCCGCTACGCGCTGCAGGCTGGTATCGCTGACCCGGTGGAGTATTACATCTAGCGACGACGATAACGGACGTAGGCGATCTGCCGGCCATCGGGCGACCAGCTATGTACATTCAGTGATCCTTGTCCCCCGTAGAAGACAGGTGTCAGATCGCGACACTCTCCGCTATCCACATCAAGCAACCGTATCTTCACATCCTTCCCGAAAGGATGCTCTCCCCGCTGATCCTCCAGATAGGAGATGTAAACCACGCTCCGGTTATCGGGCCCGGGATGTGGAAACCAGTTGTCATACTCATCGGAGGTGAGCTGTTCCTGCTCACTGCCATCGGGTCGCATCCGGTAGATGTGCATCCGCCCGGAGCGGTTGCTGTTAAAGTAGATCCACCGGCCGTCGTAACTGAACTCAGGACCGTCGTCCAGCCCTTCACTATCTGTCAGACGTACCTCCTCGTCGCGAATGGTATGTGCCTTCCATACGTCCCACGCTCCATTTCGCATTGCACAGTAGACCACCCACTGATTGTCGGGGCTGATGCCATGCCAGTAGCTGGGATAGCCCTGGGTGACCAGGCGGGGCAGACCTCCCCCAGCAGGCAGCATGAAGATGCGCGAGTTGCCACCCTGGGAGTTGACACGTGGATCGTTGTGGCTGACAACCAACCAGCGGCCATCGAATGAGAACCCGTGGTCGTTGTTGCAGTTGTCGGCAAAACCGGTATCAATCACTCCCTCCTTCTTCCCGTTCACCGCTATCTTTTCCAGCAGTCCGCCACTGTTGATGATCAGGAAATGGCCGTCGCGAGACCAGTTGGGAGCTTCAAAGTGACGCTCTTCGGTAAGAATCACTTTCTCCTTGCCACTCTTTACGTTTAGCAGCACCAGTTCGCTGGTGACCGCATCGCTATGTTGTGCAGTGAGGGTTTGTAAGAGAGTCATTGTTACAAGGATCAGGATTGGTTTGTGCATTTATCAAAGGTGTGAATGGGTTGACTTCTCAACGATCTTCCAGATGGCCTCAATCCAGCTGTCGTGGTTATTGAGCGAAGGAATAAAGGTGAATTGTTCACCGCCGGCTTCCATAAACAGCTTGCGCGCCTCAATGTCGATGTCGTAGAGCGTCTCCATGTTGTCGACGGGAAAGCCGGGAGCCATCACCGCAACATTTTTCCATCCCAGTTTGGGTAGATCACCAATATCGGTGTTCAGAAACGGTTTGATCCATTTGTGACCCCGTTGGGAGGAATAGAAGAGAAAGGTGTCATGCGGATCAATGCCTGCCGCCTGGCAGAAGAGGTGGTTGGTCTCTTTGAGCTGATAGACATAGTCAAACTCCTTCCCTTTCCGCCATGCGGCCACCACCTGTTTCACCGGCAGACTGTGGTAAGTGAATACCAGCTTGTCGATGCCGGAGAGGTAGGGGCGTGCCTGATCGGTCAGCGCCTGGATATAGGCGGGATGGTTGTAATAGGGTTCCACGAACCTGATACGGAAAGAGTGGGGGCGACTCAAGAAGGCCCTGCCGATAGCCTCTTTCATTGATTCTATTGTCGATTGCGCGTAGTGGGGATAGAGTGGAAAGATCATCACCTCATGGAGCAGCGGGCACTTGTGCTCAAGTGCTCTGAAGGCTTGCAAGACATCCGGTTCACCATACCGCATGGCGATCTCCACGGCAATATTTTTTTTGTTCTCCAGTGTCGTGGCCAATTGTTGCATGTGGTACAACAGGGGTGAAATGAGCGGTTCTTCCCGACGCCATATCAGGTTATATTTTGCAGCCGATCGGGCAGCAGAAAGAGGGGCTATTATTTTTTTTGCAAGAAATGATGACAGCTTGGGTGAACGTCCGGTGACGGAGGGGTCGGAGAGCATCTCTCCAATGAACCGTTTGACGTTGCTTTTGCTCAGTGTGGCCGGTGTTCCCAGGTTGACCAGTAATATTCCTCTCATGAATGCCGTTTTATTCGTTTCTCTCTCAGAAGATGTATCGATCATCCCCACATGCTAATCAATGTAAGTCTCCAATAGTTTTGAGTCACCCTCGGGCTCAATGGTCACTGAAACGGTATCGGCGGGAAACAGGATCGTTTGCCCCTGACGGTATGCAATCTCGTTGCCTTTGTCGTCCCGTAGTGTGCCGCTTCCCTCCATGCAGATGTAGATCACAAAGGAGTCAACAGCCTCGTAGCTGCGCTCCACCTTGTGATCGATCTCCAACAGGAAGGTGGTGAAGTAGGGACAACTGACCAGCATCACCGGGTGATTCTTGTGTTGCGCGTAGTCGGTTTTGTATGCCTCCCGAAGTGTAAAGTCGATGGCCTCCTTTGCCAGTTCGGTATGCAGTTCCCTGGGGTTCCCTGCGGCATCCCTGCGGTCAAAATCGTAGATGCGATACGTGACGTCGGAGGTCTGTTGTATCTCAGCGATGAAGCAACCGGCACCGATGGCATGTACTCTTCCTGCCGGCAGAAAGAAGAGATCACCCCGTTTCACTTCATGTTGCATCAGCTTATCGGTGAAGGTGTTGTTTTCGACCGTCTCAATGTATTCATCGGGTGTGATCTGCTCCCGGAAGCCGGAATAGAGGATTGCCCCCGGAGCGGCGTGAATGACATACCACATCTCTGTCTTGCCGAAAGAGTGATGCCGTTCCATTGCCAACCGGTCGTCAGGGTGCACCTGGATAGAGAGATCATCGCGGGCATCAATGAACTTGATCAGCAGGGGAAATTGATTGCCAAACCGCGCATAGTTCTTTTTGCCCACCAGCTGTTCTTTGGCAGTGGTCAGCAACCGGTCAAGTGATACACCGGCGAGTGGCCCGTTGGCCACAACCGAGACACTCTGCGGGACACCCGATATCTCCCAACTCTCACCAATACCATCTTGTATGGGTTCGATCTGTTTGAAGCGGCAGATGTCCGATCCTCCCCACATTACCGGTTTCAGGATTGGCTCAAAGATGAACGGATAGAGTGTGTCAGTCATTGTTTCTGTTTGTTTGATGTTCAGTTTATAGGATGACAGGTTGTAGAAGTTCAAATGAATTCATTTCCCAGATAGCTGTGAACCGTAGTTGCAACCGGGTCACGTTCGTTTCAACACGCAGGCAGCTCTCGCCGGAAGATATAGTTTCAACCAACCTTTGTGAACGGGAGCATAGAGCGGGTCATACTGTGTGAAGTGGTGAATGGTGTCGTCGTTCAGCCCGAAACCGCCATAAGCCTTGTCATCACTGTCGAGCACGATCTGGTATTTTCCCTGTGGTACCAGCATGCCATAGTCGCTGTAAGATTTTTGCGGATGGAAGTTGAATACGAACAGCAGCTCATCGCGCATATAGGCGAGGATGTTGTCCTCATCCTTCTCCCATATCTTTACAAGTGGGGTGGCCTGGAAGTTGGGCACTGTGCTGATCAGCTCCAGCATCGCCTTGTCGAAGTCGCTCAACCAGTGGTATCTCAGGTTCTGATCATCCGCCAGGTGCCACTGTCGTCGTGCAAAACGGTACGACCAGTTGTTGCCTTCCCGGGGGAAGTCGATCCACTCGGGATGTCCGAACTCGTTCCCCATGAAGTTGAGGTAACCGCCGTTGATTGTTGTGGAGGTCACCAGACGTATCATCTTGTGCAGGGCGATACCGCGATCAACAGAGAGGGAGCTGCCCGTCAGCTTCGACATAAACCAGTACATGTCGGCATCAACCAGCCGGAAGATGATGGTCTTGTCACCCACCAGCGCCTGGTCATGACTCTCGGCATAGGAGATGGTCTTCTCATCGTTTCTCCGGTTGG
Source organism: Bacteroidota bacterium (assembly GCA_023399295.1). GTDB lineage: Bacteria > Bacteroidota > Bacteroidia > Bacteroidales > Dysgonomonadaceae > Proteiniphilum. The sequence goes on along the minus strand of JAEWQF010000040.1, from coordinate 3,987 downwards.
TGACTTCCCACCAGATGGCTGAGGGGTGCCACTCCTCATCTTTCTTCTCCTTGATCAGTTTGATCCAGAAGTCGGGTATGTTCATCGCCATACGGTAATCGAAGCCATAGCCACCTGCCTCGGGGGGCATCGCCAACCCCGGCATGCCACTCACCTCCTCGGCGATTGTTATTGCCTGCGGGTTGAGCTCATGTATCAGGTGGTTGGCCAGCGTCAGGTAGCAGATGCCATCGCCATCCTGTCCAGCATTGTAATAATCGTCATAGGTGCTGAACGATTCTTCCAGTCCGTGACTGCGATAGATCATCGAGGTGACTCCGTCGAAGCGGAAGCCGTCAAACCGGAACTCATCCAGCCAATACTTGCAGTTGGAGAGCATGAAGTGCAGTACTTCATCCTTGCCGTAGTCGAAACAGAGTGAATCCCACGCCCGGTGGTGTCTTCTCTCGGGGTTGCTGTGGAAGTAGAGGTCGAACGATCCATCCATACGGCCCAACCCCTCGATCTCATTCTTAACCGCATGTGAGTGAACGATGTCCATGATGACGGCGATACCCATTCCATGGGCCGTGTCGATCAGTTCGCGCAACTCCTCCGGTGTGCCGTTGCGGGAAGAGGGTGCGAAGAAACTGGAGACGTGGTAACCAAACGACCCGTAATAGGGATGTTCCTGTATCGCCATGATCTGGATGGCGTTGTAGCCGTTCGCTTTCACCCGCGGCAATACCTTCTCCCTGAACTCGTTGTAGCTGCCTACCTTCTCCTCTTCGGTCGACATGCCCACATGTGTCTCATAGATCAGCAGGGGTGCACAGTCCGGTTTGAAGTCATTGTGTCTGAAATGGTAACGTTGTGCGGGCTCCCACACCTGTGCACTGAAGAGGTAGGTCGCTTCGTCCTGTACCACTCGCTTTGTCCATGCCGGAATCCGTTCTCCCGATCCACCCGGCCATGTGATAAACAGTTTGTAGAGGTCCCCATGACTGATCCGCTCGGCAGGGATCGTCACCTCCCAGACACCTCCTTCTCTTTTTTTCAGGCGGTAGGACTCCAACCGTTGCCAGTTGTTGAAGGTGCCCACCAGGAAGATCTCGGTGGCATTGGGTGCCCACTCCCTGAAGACCCATCCCTGCGCTGTAGCATGCAACCCGAACCAGAGGTGACCGGTGGCGAAGTCGGAGAGGGTGATCTTACCGCCCTGCGTGAGATCGGACAACCGTTTCAGGTAATAGGCGTGACGTCCTTCAATTGCCTTCTGGTAGGGAGAGAGCCAGGGATCGTTCTTGATGATATCCAGCATGGCGGATCGTTTTTTGATAGATGTTACAACAGGGCGACCTTGAAGATGATCTTTCTGATCGCACCTTCACCCACCAGGGGCGCATGCCCGTCCTCGGGTGAGAAGATCACAAACTCACCCGGTTGCAGCGTCACCAATGTGGTGGGTCGTTCGCGGAAGAACTCGATGTCGTGGGCTTCGTCATATCCCGCTTCCGAATCGCCGAGTGTGGCGAGCGAACGCCAGCCGTAGCTTTCTACACCGGAGAGGGGGATCTGTATGTCGATGTACTTGCGGTGGGTCTCCAGGCGAGCATCTGTCTCCGGCTTGAGTTGGGTCTCAACGATGGATGCTTTCAACAGGCTGCCTTCAATTTCAGCACTCCCTGTTTCAGCTCCCTGCACATCAAGCTGTTTGAAATAGTCGAAAGCCTTTTCAAACAAGGGATGCAGGTTAAAATAGTTGGCTGCGTTAGCCAGGTTGTCAATGATCATCGCTTTCTGGTTTAATAATGTGATCGAATTGGACAAAGATAACGAAAATATGGGATTGAGAAAAAAAACGTATCTTTGTGTTTTGAGAACTACAATCATTGGAAAGCAATGAAACGATTGACAACAATTCTATTGATCATCACATTTGTGATCGGGCAGGTAACAGCCCAGGACAATGAATCGACCTGTACACCTGGCTTCGAGTTTGAGATCAGCAATGACAAGAACTGGGGTTACATGGAGCCGGTGGTAGTGCAGATCACTCCCGGATCGGCGGCTGACAGGGCCGGTTTGAAACTGAATGACATCCTTCTTTCTATAAACGGACACGGTACCTATCGACAGTCGTTTCAGACGCTCAGAACATGGCTGGCAGAAAAGGATGAGGAGGTGACCCTTGGCATCCGTAATTTCAAGCATGCCTTCAACGAGATCACTTTCCGCAAGGAGTGCCGGCACCCCAATGCCATCAATGAGGCACAACTGGCACCAGTGTTTGCTTTTTACAGCCTGGAAGATGTGCAGGACCGGCGCTTCCTGATGCCGGTGAAGACAAGGAAAAATGAAGAAGCGCTTTTGTACAGTTACCGCACCTTTGCATTCGCACCGGGGGAGGAAGCCACGAAGGAACTGGATGATCGGATCAACGCGATCTTTGTGCGGGCACTCACCGAGAAGGGACTGACCCATGATCCGGTGGATCCCGACTTTATCATCCAGACCTTTTACAGTTACCAGCGCAATCCGCTCTTCAAGCCCGAATCACCCACCCTGGGGAGTTATCAGCCTGTCTGGCGTTTTGATTTACGGAACCACAGGACTGTGCCGGTATCACTTTACGAACCATCCGAAGCGGTTCGGATAGAGGATATCGCCTTTAACCTGGAGTTCGGATACCGCTTTTATGATCGCAAATACATCGCCGCGGGTGAGATGAGCCTGATCTGGGAGGGAGAGGTGAAGGAGCGTCTCCCCGGACATTATCCCCTTGCCGATTATCTGGAGCTCAATCTGCCCTTGATGCTGCTCAAATTTCCCTACCCGGGCAATCAGAACCATGCAACCATCGAGGTCAGCTACCTGAAATACAACTATACCGGTATCGGTTACGACATGAATGATCTCAAGAGCGTGGTATCGGTCGACCCCGGCTCACCTGCCCAGCTGGCGGGGATCCGCCCCGGTGACGTGGTAACCCATATCCAGGGACAACCTTTTTCGCACAACTCATCTCGCTCACTCACAGAGGGATACCGTCGTTTTCTGTCTGAGACCATGCAGCTGCGCGACAAGAAGAGCCGCTATACCGATTCAAACGGGTTTCGTGACTGCATGTTCTGGGATGTCGCCAACTACCACGCGGTGTCACAGGCACTGGCCGATCACAGACGCTACAAAGCTGCCTTCTCTTACCTTTTCGGTTTCAACCAATATGTGAACTGGCAAACACCCGTATCCATCGACATCAGTGTGGAACGCAACGGACAACCAATGAGTTTTGCCGTCACTCCCCAGGTAATCACCAGCTCACACATTCTGGCTGAGTGATTATCGGTTTGGATATGAATTTCTTAAGTTGTGGAGCCCGTTTGCAGACGATCCATTTTGAAAATTATTCATGAAGAAAGTGGCCAAATGTTTGGAAGATATCAAATATCTTTACTATCTTTGTAACCCTTTCGCATAAAAAGGAAATGGCACGAAAACGTTGTAGCGACAACGACACCCGCCAAACAGATTGATTCACAATTTGATTTCCAGAAAGGAAAAGAAAAAATGAAAAAACTTTGCAAAAAGTTTTGGGGTTTGAAAAATAGTCCCTATCTTTGCACCCGCTTTTGAGAGGAACGCCTCAGCAAAAAGCGAGCAAGAAGCGATCTTTAGGTATTTACATACACATTTTGATAAGACATAAAGCAGAGTATACAAGTGTCTGTTGGGTCCTGATCCGGAGTAATTTTTCACCGGGGATGACAGGCAGACAAATTGGTACCCGTTCAATTTAAACAGGAATATAAATCGTGAATCCGGGAGTTAATTTGAAGGGATCGTCAAGACTCGGAATCGTTACGTGATGGATTGTAAAGGAAGTGACCTTGTAATCACCCTTATTTGAAGGCAGTTTCAAGGAAACAAAAAAACAAACATACAACGAAGAGTTTGATCCTGGCTCAGGATGAACGCTAGCGATAGGCCTAACACATGCAAGTCGAG
>JAEWQF010000038.1 GCA_023399295.1 Bacteroidota bacterium | reverse complement strand
GTGCCCAGAAGGAGAAGAAGAGCTTCACCTCTGAATCCATTGCGGCGGCGGCCAGTGAGATGATCATCGCTGCCAGGATCTTGTCCATGTCGCCCGACACGATGGCGATCGAGAGCTGGTCTTTCCGCGCTTCCTCAATGTCGGAGGTTCTTGCCTTCAGCTTTTCCAGCTCTTGCTGGAGTAGTTCCATTGTAAGGGGAATTGATTTTTCCATAGTTTGGCGGTAAAAATTTGAAATTGAACTGGATGCAAATTACGGAAAAATGTCTGCAATAAAATTCTTTTCACCGGTGGGGTATTTTACACTATTTTGTGCGATATGTCACATCTTTTCCTATCTTTGCCATGTCCGCAGGTTAACCGGGTGAATGCCACATGTTTCTTCGGATGACTGTACATAAAAGAATTCCAGCAATGAAAAATGAGTGTATCGATTGCGACTGTGTCCTGAAGTCATCCGTTCAGATGAAGGATTGTCAACTGGAGCTGCTGGGTGGCAGCCATGCAGTGGTCAGGTTCAAAAAGGGTGACACCATCATCCGGCAGGGAGTCTTCTCCACCAATGTGGTCTTCCTTCGCAGGGGGATGGCCAAGGTGCATCTCAGCGGCCCTTCCCGCGAGCAGATCGTGAAGCTGGTAAAGGCACCCACCTACCTGGGGCTCCCCACCACCTTTGGCGACAAGATCAACCAGTATAGTGTCACAGCTGTGACGGAGTCGGAGGTCTGCTTCATCGATATTGAAGTGTTCAAAAAGCTACTGGCAGAGAACAATGATTTTTCCACTTACATCCTGATGGAACTCAGCAAGAGCGAGCTGGAGGCCTATCGTCGTTGTGCCAGCCGTACACAGAAGCAACTGAGGGGTAACCTGGCCGATGTGCTGCTGGAGTTCTCAGAGCATCTGTTCGAATCGGACAGATTCCTGCTACCCCTCTCACAGTCGGATATCGGCAACTGGGTGGATGCGGGCAGGGAGAGCATCAACCGGGCCCTCTCCGAGTTCATCGCCGATGGCATCATCCAGATGGAGGGCAAGCAGGTGACGATACGCGATAAGAAATTGCTGCAGCTAATCAGTCAGAACGGTTAATTGGACCTGAAAACACAGCACTCTCGCAATTGTGTGCCACTTACCCCAACCGTTCAATTTTCTCCATTTCCGCCCTGTTGCGGATGGTGATTCCTTTGCCCTCGAGGGTGATGATCCCGTCCCGTTCAAATTCCTTGAGTAGCTTGATGGCGCTCTCGGTGGCTACCGACGCGAAGTTGGCCAGATCCTGCCGGGACAAATACTGAAACACATTTTGGTCGCTGAAATGGTCACTGCTCAGATAGAGCAGGGTGGATGCCAGCTTCCCCCGCATCTGCTTGTAGGTCATGTTGGCAATGATGGTGAGCAGCTGTCTTTCGTTGCGATAGTTGCGTGAAGTGATGCGCATGGCAAACTGTGCATTGTTGAGCAGGAGGGTGCGCATCTGCTCCTTGTCGATCATGCATATCTGCGTGTCGGTGAGGGCGACGGCAGAGGTGGCATGCAGTGTCTCACCAAAGAGGGAGGCAAAACCCAGAAAGTCGCCCGTCTGTGCCAACTGCAGGTTGAGTTGTTTCTCCCTTCCGGTTTGGAGATAGACCTTCACCAGTCCTCCTGTGATCAGCAGCAGGTGCGTAGAGAAAGCACCCTGCTTGAACAGGTTCTCGCCTGCCAGGTAGGTGAGTTCGGTCTTGCCTCTGTTGATCTGTTCCAGCTCTTCCGGTGTCAGATCGCGGAAGCAGGCTGCCATCCTCCCGCAGTTGTCCGGTTCATTATTCATCCCGCCGTTCATATGGTTGTAATTTGAAGGTCAAAGATACAATATTTCCAGTAACTGTTCTGTGTCATCCCGGGAACTGATTTATCTCAGGATTGGCAGTGTCATCTCTCATCCTGTTTCTCGTCGGGGGAACTCTTTCTCAAACTACCTTTGCACCCAGAAACAGTTAAACAAATAAACGAAAAAAAGATGAACTATTTACGGACTAATATTCAGGAGATTGAAACGGCAGATGAACTGCAGAAGATCATCAACGAGAACGAGAATGTAATGGTATGCTGCGGACGTATGGGTCCCATGTGTATACCCGTCTACGAGATTATGGAAGAGCTGGAGGAGGAGTATGAAGATGTGAAGTTCTACTCTATGGGTTTTGACAACCCTGAATCGGTGGTGATCCGTAATGCTCCCGAGTGTCGCGGCTTCATGGGACTTCCCTTCACCATGTACTACAAGAACGGCAAGGTAGCCAAAGCCACCACCAGCATTCAGAACATGGTGCAGGTGAAGCAGAACCTTGACAACCACCTGGCCTGAGTATTTGAGAGATGAAACAGGAAGCAGCTTATGCTTCGAATGAGTTTCTCTGACTACCTGGTCAAATGAATGTAATGTGAAACAATATGGATAAGATATTTGATGTGATGATTCTGGGTGCAGGCGCTGCCGGGCTATCAGCAGGAATTTACACCTCCCGCGGTAAGCTCGACACCCTGATCCTGAGTGAAGGGGTCACCGGGGGACAGATGGTGCTGACCAACGAGATTGCCAACTATCCTGGAGTGGAGACTCTCAAGGGGTATGAGCTCTCTGCCATCATGAAGCGGCAGGCAAAGAGCTTCGGCTGCACGATGAAGGCCAACGTGAAGATCCGCAACTATCACCTCAACGAGGAGGTGAAATCGGTGGAACTGGAAGATGGCAGGTTGTTCCGTGCAAAGGCGGTGATCCTTGCTCCTGGCGGCAGGCCGCGTTCGCTCGACATCCCCGGCGAGAAAGAGTTTGAAGGCAGGGGTATCTCCTACTGTGCCACTTGCGATGCCGACTTCTTCCGTGACAAGCGGCTGGTGGTGGTGGGAGGCGGTAACTCCGCCCTGGAAGAGGCGGTCACCCTGACCCATTTCGCATCGCATGTCACTATTGTGCACCAGTTCGACCATTTCCAGGCTTTTGCCCATGCCGTGGAGGAGGCTGAGAAGAACCCGAAAATCAGCTTCATCATGGAATCGGAGCTGAGAGCATATGTCGGTGATGAAAAGCTGGAGAAGGTGAAGATAGAGAACCTGAAAACCGGAGAAATTCAGGAACTTGAGACCGACGGGGTCTTCGTGTTCATAGGGTATCAGCCCAACACGGAGGCATTCAACGGCTTGGTAGAGATCAATGAGCGGGGTGAGTTCCCGGTCGACCAGGCGATGAAAACGAACCTGCCGGGTGTTTTTGCCGCCGGCGATTGCATTGCGAAGCGTTACCGGCAGGTGACCACCTCGGTGAGCGACGGCACCATCGCGGCACTCTGTGCCGCTGAGTATCTCCGCGCAAAAGCATAGCAGACAGACAAATAGAAGATAAAGAGGGTGAATACCGGTTTGGTAATTCACCCTCTTTCAAATTGGTGTAGAATTGGATCTACTTGTTGTTGGTAGTCTGCATTCAAAGACTATCCAGGATTCTGAATCAATCGATGACGCTGCTTATCTCGATGTTGTCGAGGAAATAGCGGTTGGCAGTTGACAACTGCCAGTTGGTCTGGCGAATGGTGATCTTGGTCTCTTTGGTGAGTGGTACACCTGTAAGGGGTACTTCCGCTCTGATCCACTCGAGTCTGTGACCGCTTTCGAAGCCAGCAGGTGGAACGTCGAACGTCACTTCGTTTGTTCCGTTTGTGACGATCACGATCAGGTTGACAGGATCAATTGTGCCAGAGCCTTGACGCATCGGACTCCAGTCGAACGACATCACCGGGGTGGCGTTAGCCGGTACATCATTGGCCAGATTCGGGAGAATGATCCCTGCCTGGAAACCGGTTTTACCAAACTTGAGGTAATTGCGCTGCAGGTAGATGCACTCGCCTGCATTGGTGCTGGTGGGGGTGACACGCAGGAATGCGTAACCCTTCGCCAGTAGCGCGTCGAGAGATGAAACGCCATCGATCTTGGGTGTCGGAATCTGCGGTGCCGTGGCGCTGAGATTGTCCGTCTCCACTGACTGACCGGCATTGCCCACTACAGACCAGGGATCGAGCCATTCGAAGTCCTCGAAGAAATAGATGTCCTTGGCTATGCCGTTGTCCTGGATCTCGACAGCTATGAGTTTGACAACTGGTGCAGCCAATCCGTCGAAGTAACCCTTTACAACCACACGGTGTCCGTTCAGTGCTTCTAGATTCAGCGTCGAGGGGGCATCCGTAAAGCTAACCGTATAGTTGGCACCCGCTACGGCAATATTTCCCGCGCTCATGATACCGCTTACCGCAATGTACTCCCTAGAGGTACCATTGTAGGTATCCAGCCTGTCGGTAATGTCTTCAACTTCAGGATAGGTCACACTTCCTGCCGTCGAGATAATCTCTACCTGATCCGCCTCGATCATCGCGAGTGATTGCGAATTAGAGGCCTTGTCTCCCAGAATCGATACCTTGTCACCCGCATTTACCGCTGTTTCACTCAGTACATAGGCATTGTGGATGTTTTGCTCATCCGACACGATAAATCCGACAGCGGTTACGGCCATCACCGTGACGTCGGGAACAGAAACAACCGTCTCATTATCCAGCGCGACCAGTTCCTGCATCGTGTAGTCTCTTACATCCCGGTACTTGTCGCCTGCCTGCATGACAATCATCTCTGCGCGACTGGCAAGGGTTTCCCCCTTGAAGACTACCACCGCTTTTCTGGGGTTATCCAATGCGCCACCACGGAGGTTGTCGGTGACAGTGATCGTCACATCCATCACACCACTTCCAGAAGCGGGGCTAACGGTGATCCACTCCGGCACTTCCGACAACCAATCGGCATCGGCATAGACCGTGATGGTCTGTGGGGCACTCTGCGTACCCTCGAAGTTCAACGAGCTGGCACTGGCCAGGACAGCCTGTGACAGAGACGATCCCTCCTCCTCGCAACTTCCAAATGCTAGCAGAAGTGCCGTAAGGATCAGGGCCCTGTATGTATATTTCAAAAGTCTCATAATCTCCTGTTTTTTGTTAATGATTGAAATTCGAATTAGAAATCAAGCCCGTCGTTCCATCCCGGATTCTGTGTGAGATTCTTGTTGAGCGAGCGCTCGTTGATGGGGATGGGATAGAGGTAGTCTCTCACTTCTGAGAAGGGTGTCCGTGCAATATTCTTGTGATAGTAGACATAGCCCCGGTCCCCCTCGGTGAGAAGGATCTCCTGTCCAATCTGCAATACCTGTACGCCATCGGGAGCTGTTGGTTTGGATGTGCCTTCCGCATAAAGAATCACATCGGCCACGCCATCACCGGTAAGATCATAGGATCCCGGTTGTTTGAAATACATTCCGAAGATCTCCTGATTGATGCTGGATCCTGCTTTCCATCTTACCAGATCGTCGAAACGGAAACCCTCCTGATTCAACTCGACGGCCCGTTCTCTGCGTATTTCGAGGAGGACCCCCTTGTTCGCTCCGCTCACGTTGGGATATCCATATTCGGCAGAGGAGAGGTACCAGTCCGGATCGGCATTTGCTGCACTCATCTGTAGATAGGGCATGCCCACTCTTGCCCTGAGCTTGTTGATCGAAATGTCAAGGTCGTTCTGCGTCAGGGTGTTCAGCTCCGCCTTGGCCTCCGCAAAGTTCAACATCACTTCTGCAAGTCGGAATACCGGCAGGTCAGCTGTCGACCGGTCGTTGCGGTCCACGTTCCCGCCTGAAGCGGTTGGTTCCTGTACGAATTTAACCGGGTGATAGCCTGTCACAGAACCGGTTAGATTGGGGGCCAACACTTTGGTAGTCCCGATTCTTGTATATCCGGGGGTTCTGATGCTTTGGGCCAAACGTGGGTCACGATCTTTCACCTCCTCAATGAACGAAGCCTCCTGCCATCCCTCCTGATCGGTAAAGGCGGAGCCATCATCCATCAAATAGCTGTTTACCATCTTTCTTGTCAGGCCGGGACGTCCCTGGGTGGCAACCACCGTGTGTGCCGTGGCATTGTGATAGATGCCGAGACTGAAATCGAACTTCATGGCAAGGATATACTCATCAATGCTGGCATCTTCCCGTGCGAAAAGTGTCAGATAGTCCTTGCTTGGATTGCCGGTGCTGTAGAGCTTGTAAGGGCCCTCCTTGATCAGTTTTTCTGCCGCGGCAGCCGACTGTTCGAGATAGTATTGGTAGTTATTACCCTCCAAGCTGAGGTTGTGGTATTTCCGGTAGGTTCCTTCATAGAGACAGAAGCGTGCCTTCAGTGCCAGGGCTGCCCACTTGTTGACGCGGAAGGTGCTTACATTTGACGGAAGATGCTCGATTGCATAATCGATGTCTTCGATCATCTTGCTCATAACCAGTTCACGCGAGTCGCGCGGTTTGTAGAGCGCTTCATCGGCCGACCCCAATTCGGTATCGTACCAGGGTACATCACCGAAGGTCTTCACCTTGTCGAAATAGAAGTAAGCTCTGAAGAACCGAGTCAGGGCGGTGTATTTGACAATGGCTGCTTCATCTTCACACTGGTCAATATAGACCAGCAGTGTATTCATCTTCCTCAGGTCTCCCCAGGACCATCCTCCCCCGGAGTTGGGGACTGTTCTCCTGTTTCCTCCAATCATCTCGGCAGAGAGGTTTTGTTGGATGTAGAGGTCACTCTGGTCGTCGTAGGGTGATTTATCCAGTAGGTTGTTGTAAAATGTATTGCTGAACAGCTGGAGGTCGGTTTCCGTCTTGAAATAGGTTGCGGGCGAAATTTGGCTCAGCGGTTTGGTGTCAAGCAGGTCATCGCATGCTGTCAAACCGGTTATCAGAGCAATCGCTATAAAAATATATCGCTTCATAGTGATGATTCCTTATTGTTGATTAAAATGTAAGATCTATACCGAACATATACGTCTTCGCCCATGGGTAGAAGGCGTTCTGATACACGTCATTCGATCTGTCGATCACTGCTTCCGGATCCACATATTCCGAGTTCTTCCTGATGGGTGACCAGTAGCAGAGATTTTCACCCGAGAAATAGATACGAACCATATCCAGTTTGATCTTTTTTGTCAGATTTTCAGGGATGGTATACCCTACCGTGAGGTTCTTGAATCTCAAATAGCGCAGGTTCTGAAGGTAGCGGTCATTCACCTTGCTCATGGGACCTGATGTGGCCGAGTAGGCCATCGGTCTGGTGAAGTAGGCGTCCTGGTTGTCCTCTGCCCACACCTTGTCGAGGAAGTTCTTCGGCAAGAAGGAGAGGTAGGGATAGGAGTAGGGTCCCCAGAAGTTCATCATCTGTCCGTGGGGATACCAGTAGTGGTTGCCTGTACCCTGGAAGAAGGCGGAGATATCGATGCCTTCCCACCTTACGTTGGCATTGAACCCATAGGAAAGGCTGGGAAGTGAATTGCCCAGGATCTTGCGGTCTCCCGGATCATCCACTGTGTTGCTGCCTATACCCAGGATGTTGTTGCCATCAATGTCGAGAAACTTGAGGTCACCACCCTGCCACCCTCCGGTGATACGGTTGTTGATGTAACTCAGATCGACTTCCTGTGCATAAGCCTGTGCTTCTTCCCTGCTTTGGAAAAGTCCATCGGTCACAAAGCCCCAGATCTCACCAATGCGCATACCTTCGTAATAGTCTTTGGCGAATGATTTCTCAGGATTGTCATATTTGGTGATTACGCTGCTGTAATCGCTGAGGTTGAATCCAAAGCCGTACTCCAACGGTTTGTTGGCAAACATGGTGCGATCTCTCCAGTTGATGGAGAATTCATATCCTTTGGTACGCAGGTCGGCCGTATTCATTCTTGGAGGAGTGGCGCCATAGACACCGGGAAGAGCAATGCCATCGGTCAGCATGTCTTCGGTGTCACGGACATATGCATCACCCGTAAAATTGAGTCGGTTGTTCAGGAAGGTCATATCCAGACCCACGTTCCATTGCTTGGAGGTCTCCCATGTCAGGTCGGATGCTACCGGTGCACCAATGGTAGAGTATTTGCCCATGGTGCTCCCCTCGCCGAAGGAGTATCCAGCAAAGTCGCTGAGAGAAATCAGCCGCAGATAGGCATAATAGGAGGAGACGTTCTGGTTGCCCAGGGTTCCGTAGGAGCCTCTCAACTTTAGGTTATCCACATATTCACGTACCGGTTCGAAGAATGACTCTTCGGATATTCTCCATCCCACTGAAGCGGATGGGAACCAGCCCCAGCGGTGACCTTCGGCAAAGCGGGAGGTGCCATCGTAACGACCGCTCACTTCGAACAGATAACGTCCCTGGTAATCGTAGTTGATACGGCCAAAGTATCCCATCAGTGCATATTCGTTCTGTCCACCACCCACTCCGGTGAGGGTGTTCCCATCCGAATCCGGTCCTACAAGATTCAGGTCGTCCAGCTCAGTGGATGCCAAGTTTCGTCCCCAGGCTGACACGTTTTTCAATTTCAGTGTCTCGTAGTTGAGCCCGACAACTCCAGTGAGGTTGTGCACCTCATTGAATGTCTGGTTGTAGGTGGCAAAAATATTGGTAGAATAATAGTTGCGTGTGTTCACCGCTTCATCCAGCTGGTTTTCACCGGCACCGGTACTGTAATAGGCCATTGGTGCATCGGGATACTCCCTGTAGGGCATGTGGTTGGAACGACTCATGTTGCGCGATTGGTAGAGACGGTATGTGAAATCGGCTGTGACACTCAGCATCTTCACTGGCGCGATGACAAGCCGGCTGGTGTTGGCAAAGTCGGTTGCAATATCTGTATTGCGGTGAGAACCTTCACCCAGTATGATATGGCGTCCGTTGGCTACCTTGTAGCTGCTGTAGGGAATACCATATACCCAAGAGCCGTCGGGATTCTTCATGGGAACGTTGGCCAACGCATGACGGGCACTGTAACCGATGGTGTTGTCGACGCTACCATCTCCCAATGAGTTGTATTTGGAGGTATAGAATGAGGTGTTGTTAGAGAAGGTAGCCCATGGGTTGATGTTGAAGTCAATCTTCGAGCGCAGGTTGTACTTTTCAAAAAGGTCGGGGTGTTGTCTCTGTATGCCTTCCTGTTTGTCGTACGCACCTGAAACAAGATATTTCACATCTTTCGTTCCACCATTCATTGAGACACTGTGTTTTTGAACCGGACGTTTTGCACGGTACATCATGTCCCACCAGTCATTGTTGCCATAGTAAACCCATTGGTTTCTTCCGTTTCTCACATCTTCCACAACCCAGGGACGATCGGGATGTTCCGTCTTGTCGTTCACGCGAGCCAGAAGTTGTTGCATGTCCTGGTCGGTATAATTCATGTACAACGTGCCGGAATCTGCTTTCCAAAACTTGTTGACTGTGTAGACAGACCAGTAACCCCTGTTTTCGTAATCGGTTGAGGTGGTCGATTCTTCCCATCCCAAACGGCCGCTGTAGCGCACCATGGCTTTGCCGTCGGTGGTTGAACCCGATTTGGTGGTAACCAGAATCACACCAAATGCGGCACGTGCTCCATACACGGCCGCCGCCGCCGCATCCTTGATCACCGAGATCGATTCCACGTCGTTCGGATTGACCCGATTGAGGTCACCCACAGCACCATCGATCAACACGAGCGGTTCGGCTCCATTGATGGAGGTTACCCCGCGGACATTGATGGCGGGTGTGCTGCCCGGTCTGCCCGAAGAGGTGGTGATGTTGAGGCCAGGCACCGAGCCTTGTAGCATGTGTGTTACAGAGTGTGCCACACGGTCTTCGAGTTCCTTGCCTCCTACAACTGAAACAGAGCCGGTTAGGTTGACTCGTTTCTGTGTACCGTAACCCACTACAACCGTTTCTTCAAGAAGTACGGCATCTTCTTCCATATAAATAGTGACATTCGTTTGGGTTGCTGAAACCTTCACGTTCTGGGTGAGATACCCTACAAATGAAACCTTCAGCACCGCTTCTCCTGCTGGAACCGCAAGCGTAAAATCCCCATCGAGTGAGGTAATTGTGCCAGTGGTCGTCCCCTCAAGCTGAACAGTAACTCCCGTCATGGGTAGCTGTTCCGCGTCAAAGACTTTTCCGGAGATTACTCTATTCTGAGCCGATAAGGAGAGTACTCCCCCGGCTAACAGAAGTAGAAAAAGGACAAATAGTCTACATTCTCTCATAAAATCAATGTTTTAAAATTAGAAATAGTTATGGTTATCAACATGTTTATTTTCGTATATACTCTTCAATTGTAAATGGTTTTGGTCGCTCCATGTTCTCAATCCAATTGTTTCCAAACTCATCCTTCACAGTAATCACCAGATCTGTATCGGCATTGTTTGTTTTGACTTTGAAGAATTGGGTAAATTTCTGTGTCACGAATGAGGGAGTGGAGTTGAGGTTCGATTGATTGAACCGTTTCACGGAAAGAGCCGCAATGTGGAGCGGATCATAGGCCCATACTGTTTCAGCGGTCAGGCTGTTACCCGCTTCATCCACAACACCCAGTGTCCAGTTTGAACTCCAGTTCCAGATTTTGATCAACACCTCGTTGTTGTTGTCAGCCGGATAGGCATCCACATATTGCTGGTATACTTTCCTGACAGCATCGGGAGTAGAAGCACCCATCAAAGGTACGTCGGACATCGAGAAGTGCACGTTGTTAAGGTCGTAACTGCGGAACTGATAGGTTTCAGGCCAACCGGTGGCTTTGTATTTCCATTTCAGACTGGTGCCGGCCACATCCCAGATGGCATAACCACCGGGAGTCCCGTCGGGACTGATGTGCACACCGGGGGTGAGATGGCCCGACCACCACCAGGAAGCGCAAACGGCACCTGAATTGTGTTCGTAAAAGTTGTGGCTGCCCGTGATTGCGGATTGGGGTGTCACGTTAAACATCTGATGGGTATGACCGGTCACAAAATGAACCTCGTAACCCGCCAGAATATTAAATAGAGCCGTGGTATTGGTCACATCGTGGTCATACTTGAATCCGCTCGTAGTGGGATAAAATATCTGTGCATGGGTTGCAAACACGACAGGTGTGGACTTATCGACGTGCGACAGGTCTTTTGCCAGCCAACTCAATTGTTCGCTGGTGATTGACTTGTCATAATTTCGGGAAGTGGTACCGTCGTAGTTGCTGCAATCGATGTTGTCGATCACCACATAATGGACTTTTCCGATGTTGAAAGAGTAATAGGTTGGTGCTATCAAATCCCTGAATTGGATTTCCGCAGTGTAATCGGATGTTCCCTTGTAGTCATTGTCGTGGTTCCCAATCACATGAAATATTTGCAAATCCTTCAGTTGCGTATTTACGGTGTTCAGGTATTCGGGCAGTGCAAATTTGTTGTCATACCAATACAACTCCCAGGTCATGTCACCCAGTGCAATGGCATACATTTTCTCCCCACGGTGCTGCTCCCTGTAGTTGTTCAGATCGGTTGTGAATTCGGTGAATTGCTTCAGGTCGCTGGTGCGGTTGGCGAGGTGCATATCACCGAGCATGAAAACCTTGTAAGCATCTTGGTTTGGCACTTTCTTCAGTGAGAAATCGGCCCGTTCGACCACATTGGCGGCTCCTTTCAACTTGTAAAAGAACTGAGGCAGTACACCCTTTGATGCAGCTTCGTACCCGCCTGGTATGGAGATAAACACATAACCCTGTTTCTTGGCCGATTGCAATTGGTAAATACCCTCCTCGTTTGTCAGCGTGACCTCTATGCCGTCGGAAACCACCACATTTTCGACAGGTGAACCATCGTTTGCGGAGACAATTCCGTAAATTGTAGTGCCTGCATCGGGCACAAAACCGATATCTTCAACAACGTTCAGGTAGGTTTTTCCAAACAGCTTTTTACGTGTGTCTCTTCTGATGTAAACATTGTGATATCCGGTCTTGAGATCGCTGCCCATACGAATGGTGAAGCTTTCTGAGGAGCTTCTGAGAATGGGGCAGACAAAAGAAACGCCCGCTTCTGATTCCAATATAAACTGATCCGTGGTCAAGGGTGATTTTCCCCCAATTACCCTGAAAAGGTATTCCATTCCACTGGTTAGATCAATTAAAGAAGGGAGTTCGAATTGGACATCAAACTCGTTTATAGGATCTTCTTCCGGACTACTGCAAGCTGGGAATTGCAGGAGCAAGGCGAGAATCAACAGATACTTAAATAAATATTTCATATATTGATGTGACAAGTTCGGTAAAAACTGTTTTTTTAAAGTTGATTATTCTGTTTTTGAAAGGCTACATTTCTCATTCTACTGATGATCAAGGCGGCAGAGTCTGGCAGGGTGCTGTCAGCGTGCATAGCCCAACTCATCCAATATCATTTCTGGATCTGATGAAGGCTTGATTGACCTGCGATCCTGCGCATGGTAGTAGTGGGTGGTGAGATCCGTCCTGTTGGTGATCATCCCATCCAGCAAGGGAGTGCTGCTTCCATGCTCATCGTGGTGAAAGTAGGCATCCATCTCCTGTGAGGTGTTGAATGAATAGATGTTGATCTTCAACCCTGCTTCCCGTATCTTCTCCAGGAAGCGCTTGTTTTGCACCATGCCATCTTTAATCGAGACATTGGTGCCGATAAACTGAGCACCACACTCCAGTGCAAAAGCGATGATCTCATCAATCTTTGTTTCATAGTCTGGGTCATCGGGAGCAGGGCTTTTCACCAGAAAACTGGTGGGAATCTGAGCGTTGAAATTGTTCTTGAACTGAAGCATCCCTTCCCGTGAGAAGGTTTGTACCAGAACCTTCCCTCTGGTGTTCCCGATATTTACTTTTCCTTCCTGATACAGATCCCGACTGATGTTGGTCTGTTCGCCGGCTTCCAGTTGATTCCATCCAAAGTGGGTCAATGCCTCATAAATCTGTTTTTCCAGTCCGGGATAACTATCAGTGGACTTGGTTTCAATGTAAACACCGGGTCTGTGTCCATTGTCGGCCGGATCCTCTTCATATTCAAACAGATATTCTCCCCCCTCTGTGATGGTGTAGAGACGGCTTCCATCCGCGTTTCTTTTGATTCGCTTCCCTTCGGCGATTCTGAACACATCTTCAAACACCAGCACTCCCTCTTTCTCGTAGGAGGCTCGTGCCTGTCCGCTGTTTTTCTGGTTGAACGCCGATCCGGCACTCAGTTGCAGGATCTCATCCAGCGTGAAGCTGCCTATCGGTTCATTCTCTCTGCCCGGAAATAGATCGCCTACATTGGTGGTACGTTTCAACGTCTTGTCGTGCATCACCACCAGGTGGCCATCTTTCGATCGGTGCAGATCCAGTTCAAGGTAATCGGCTGCACTGTTTCGTGCCCAGCGGAATGCCGCTTCGGTAAGCTCAGGTGCCCAATAGATGGTGCCACGATGGGCGATCACTGTGTTGTCGGGAATCAGCTTTTGCACCTCCTGTTCGGCAGAGGAGATGCATTGTGAGAAGCTGACAAGAGTGAAAATGGAGAGAAGTACCACCGTCAGGGGGCTGTTGCGACGAATCTGATTCGTTTTACCTCTCGTGCCTCCTGTAGCATGAACAGTTTTTTTATTGGTTGAACACATCATTGAACCTGTTAATGGCCCTGTTTTGGATTGGGCCGGTTTTCCTTGATCTTCCATCTCGAAGTATGAAACTGCATTTTTGGGTCTGCCACATCGTCACAATTGACAATCAGGGCCCCCTCTTTTTCCCAGTACGATTTCACTGTGTGTCCGCTCATGGGGCCATCTTCAGCACCTCTGACCGTTACATCATCGGGGTTGACCACTATTTTCAGGCCAAATGACTCGTTGAGCATATCCATGTCGCCGCGGCTGTTGCCACCCACGATCAAGGGTCGTGCTTTGATGAATGTTTCGATGGTGTGTGCCTTTCCATCATCCTGCGGGATGGGTAGAATGATCTCGCCGGTTGTCTTTCCATCTTTCACCACACATTTTGCTCCGAGGATGTTGACGTTGGGGATCCCCAGTTCTTCTGCTACGAACTTCTGATAAAGGAATTCAGGTGAAGCAGTCAGTATCCATACTTCAAACCCATACTCTTTCAGGTTCGCAATCAATGCCTTCATCTCAGGGTAGAACTTGCCTTTGTAAGAAGAACGGTAGCTGTTGTACCCGATGTTTTCAATCTCTTCCTGTGTCAGTCCTGCCAGGAAGTGCACCCTGTCTTCAACGTATTGCTTTCCCACATTGTCCCCATTTTTTACCATGCGGTCGAGGATGGCCAGCTTGGCTGCCGACTCTTTGTCGTTCCGCTTTTTCAGTACTTCATCGGCATACTGGTACAAAGCTTCATCAGCCAGATAATGGGGCACTTGTCCAAAGGTGGTTCCATCGCAGTCAAAAACTGCCACCTTCCGCTCCTTCATGATGAGGGTTGTGTTGAGGAATCCCTCCAGCCTGGTGTTGATGTCGTGCGACCATCCATGGATAGGCCGGAATGTCTGGGCAATGAGGGTCTCTGCTGCCAGTGAGAGGATCAGCGTGAGTATGAGTAAGAATCGTTTCATCGTTTTAATTTTTTTATTCGTTTATTTAATCGGCCAGCAATCTCTTTTTCTCTGCATTCCAGGTGAACAGGGTGAAGACGATGGCAAGGATACAGGCTATCAGCATCACGATGAATGCTGTATCCCATCCCATGTGATCCACGATGAACCCGATGGCAATATTTGCACCGAGCGCCCCACCCAGGTAACCAAACAATCCAGTAAGACCGGCAGCCGTACCTGCTGCTTTCTTGGGAACCAGATCGAGTGCCTGTACGCCAATCAGCATCACCGGTCCATAGATCAGGAATCCGATGGCTATCAGGGCGATGTTGTCGATTAACAGATTTCCCGCGGGATTCTGCCAGTAAACGTAGATTGCGACCATCACCAACAGCATGTAGATGACAATCGCAGGGGCTCTTCTACCCTTGAAAACCTTATCGGATATCCAACCACAAAGGAGTGTGCCGGGGATTCCGGCATACTCGTAGGCAAAGTATGCCCAGCCCGATTCATTCACCGAGAAGTCCTTAGCTTCTTTCAGGTAGGTAGGTGCCCAATCCAGCACGCCATACCGCACCAGGTATACCATGATGTTCGCCAACGCAATCAGCCAGAGAAACTTGTTGTTGAACACATATTTGAAGAAAATCTCCCTGGTGGTGAACTCCTTTTCGTAGCTTTCGTTGTAATCCTTCGGATAATCGTGCTTGAACTTCTCTATGTTGGGCAATCCACAGGATTGTGGTGTATCGCGGATGAGCAGGTAAGCAATGAATGAGACAACGATTGCAATCATTGCCGGAAAATAGAGCTTGCTCTGCCAATCGCCGAAGATGGCGACACCCAGAATGGCAAGCGGGCCTATCAAGCCGCCACCAATGTTGTGTGCCACATTCCAGATCGACATCTTGGTACCCCGCTCTTTGGTGGAAAACCAATGGACCATGACCCGGCCGGAAGGTGGCCATCCCATGCCTTGAAACCATCCGTTTACAAACATGAGAATGAACATGATGGCAACCGAGGAGGTGAGGACGGGAATGGTCCCCAGACCCAGGATGGTGACACCCGAGAGCAGGAGTCCCAGGCTCATGAAAACGCGGGCATTGCTTCGGTCGGAGACCCCGGCCATCAGGAACTTGCTCAGACCATAGGAGATGGATACAGCTGATGCGATGATACCCAGCGCCCCTCTTGAGTAACCCTGTTCAATGAGATCGGGCATCACCAGTGAGAAGTTCTTTCTGACAAGGTAGTAGCCGGCATATCCGATGAAGATTCCTAGGAACACCTGGAGTCGCAACCTTTTGTAGGTCGGGTCAATCTTTTCTTCTGGGAGCAACGCCTTGTGCTTGGGCGGTTTTAATATACCAATCATATGCTTCTGCTTATATTCGTGAGATGTCTAAATTATCGAAAGGGTGAATGATCTTCTACTCCCAATCAGGAGAGATAATAATTTTGTGCAATTGAACAATACTCCCTGACCTGCTCCTCTTCCCATGTTTTGTCTTTCTTTAGTGCTTTGGACAGGATGGATGCAACTGCAGGAGCCATTTCTACCGATTTCCTGGCATCCATGTACAAAGCCCTCACCCTGCGCGCCAAGACGTCATCGATCGTGCAGGCCATCTCATTTTGTGCCGCCCATACTACTTCTGCTACCGTGAAATCCATTGTGGGATGCAGTTTCTCTCCAAATTCAGGATTGCTTTTTTGTAACTGTACGATCGCATCCTGGTCATTGCCATAGATATAGAGGTGGTTGTTTCGGTCGGGGTTGGTTTTATAACCATGAATCTTCAGGTTGCGAGTCTTGCATGGCTTCATCTCCATTCCATTTGTTTTGATTGCCAGGTCTACAGTCTCCTCTGCCATGATGCGGTATGTGGTCCATTTACCACCGGTGATGGTGATCAAACCGGAGTCGGAGACCAGCAGCTTGTGGCTGCGTGAGATCTCTTTCGTCTTGGCCTCTTCCGCATGCTTCCTTGGCGCTGCGAGAGGTCTGAGTCCTGCAAAGACGCAAAGGACATCCTTGCGTTGCGGTTTTTTCGTCAAATATCTTCCGGCTGTCTCCAGGATGAAATCGACCTCTTCTTCCAAAGCTTTCGGTTCCAGTACAAACTCGTTCACCGGTGTATCGGTCGTACCCAGAATGACGCGGTTGTGCCAGGGTACACCAAACATCACCCTGCCATCGCTGGTCTTGGGAACCATAATGGCATCGTCACTCTCTAAAAAGGATTTGTCGACAACCACATGTACACCCTGGCTGGGACGTACCAATGGCTTCTCATCGGGGTTATCCATCTTGATGATTTTGTCTACGAAGATGCCGGTGGCATTGATGATGCATTTTCCTTTTAATTCAAAGGTGCCTCCATCGATCTTGTCTTCAACAACCACCCCGGTGATTTTGTTTTCTTTGTTCCGGATGAGATCGGTCACTGCGGCATAGTTGACAACCACCGCTCCCTGTTCAATGGCCGTCTGCATCAGGTTGATAGCCAATCGCGAGTCGTCGAACTGACCATCATGATATACCACACCGCCCTTCAGGTTTTTCTGCTCGATTTGAGGGATGCTTTTCACAACCTCTTTTTTACTCAGCGGCAGGGAATGTCCCAGACTCATCTTCCCTGCGAGGATATCGTAAAATGTCAACCCCAGTGTATAGAAGGGTTTCTCCCACCACTGATAGTTGCCAATAATGAAACGTTGGTTTTTCACCAGATGGGGCGCATTGCGACTCAAGTGACCCCTCTCATGCAGCGCCTCCCTGACCAAGGCAACATCTCCTTTTTGCAGATAGCGAACACCCCCATGCACCAACTTGGTGCTACGACTGGATGTTGCCTTGGCAAAATCGGACTGCTCCAGCAAGACTGATTTATAGCCGCGGCTTGCTGCATCGACCACAATACCCAGGCCGGTAGCACCACCACCAATAACAATGAAATCCCAATCTGCTGCCGAGTCAGATTCTTTTAAAAGATCTATGAATTTTTTACGTTCCATAAATTATGATATTGATACGTCAAAAATAAATGAAATAATTGATTAAAAAAATAAAATCGAAAGAAAAAATAAGAAAAAGAATTAAAAAAGAGCATTCTAAAAGTTAATTGATCTAATTTAAAGTGAGAATGTTACCTCGTTATCCATTGACTGTTGCTCCTGACAAATCAATTGAAACTCTTTTTTCAATCATCCTTCAGTAAACCGCTTCATAAACCCCAAGCTGGAGCTCGAATGGGTGAAACCGGAAAACTTAAAACTGTTTGATCGCCACAAATTTAGCAACTTCTTTCGGGAAAAACAAATAAAAAGAAAGAAAACGTAAGATAAAATAACAGAATTGTTGCGTGGCGACACGCTGTAAGAAGGAGCAAGGAGCGAACTGCTCTCCAGTCACAACGACAAAACCCTCATGGGTGCTCTTGATCATCCATTGACATGGCGATGGAAAAATAAACATTGGATTCATTTCTACACTTTTGCATTCGCAATTCTTTTTTGTACATTTGCCCTTCAATGCGATGAGTACCGTTATTCGGCGCTTTATGTCCGGATCTATATGGGTTTCAGCAAGTGCACATGCTCAAATTTATAGTGACCTAATTTGATAACATAATGAAAGATTCTCCTCAAAAAAGAAACAGTGGGCAAAGGTACAGGGTGATTATGGACCAACTTGAAAAGAAGGGATATGTAACCGTACAGGACTTCAGCGAGGTGCTCGGTGTGTCGGAAGTAACCATTCGGAAAGACCTGAAAGAGCTTGAGAGCAAGAAGATGCTTTTACGCAGCCATGGAGGGGCGAGTCCCCTGAGTTCATTGATCGATGACCGGCACATTGATGAGAAGGAGAAGATCATGGTGGATGAGAAGATCCGGATCGCCAACGCAGCCGTGCAGCTGCTCAACAAGAATGACCGGATTATAATTGCATCGGGCACCACCCTGCTCTATTTTGCACGGAAGATATCCATGACGGAGCCTTTGACAGTGATTACGCCATCAGTGAAGGTATCGTTGACATTGTGTTATAATCCGAACATAGAGATTATCCAGTTGGGAGGCATGATGCGCAAAAGCTCAGCTTCGGTGATTGGACCCTACACCGAGCAGTTCCTGGATGGATTGATGTGCAATAAGTTGTTTATTGGCGTGGATGGAATTGGCATTGATTTCGGATTGACAACCAGTAACATCGGTGAAGCACACCTCAACCATTATATGCTTGATGCGGCCAAAGAGGTGATTGTGTTGTCTGATTCATCTAAATTTGGAAAACAGGGATTCGGAAAGATTTGTGATATTGAAAGGGTGCATCACATCATCACGGATAAGGGAGCTCCTCAGAACCTGTTGCAGATCATACGGGAGAGAGGCATTAAAGTGACGTTGGTATAGCAGCAAAAAAAGAGGCCACCTCGAACGAGAAGGCCCCTTTTGTGATGGTTAACGTGATATCAGCGTTAAGGTAAAAAAGATTGTTTTAGGTTATCGATACAAAGATATGGGACTATTTTGAAAGGGCAAAATAAAAAAACATATTATAAAACATAGTTTTACAATATGTTTTCAAAATAGCAGAACCCTTTTTCATTTATCTTCCTGATCCTGAAATTGTTTTACAGAGAATAAAAAAGAGGATAAAACCGTGATCTTACCCTCTTCTTCTTTTTTTCTTCGAGAAAATTACTTTCGAATACCCAATTCTTTGATGATTGCACGATATCTTTCAATATCTATCTCAATCAGGTAATCGAGTAAACGGCGACGTTTACCTACTAAAATTCTCAATGAGCGTTCCGTGTTATAATCTTTTTTGTTTGACTTCAGATGCTGAGTCAAATGCGAAATACGGTATGAAAACAATGCTATCTGCGCCTCTGGTGAGCCGGTATCAGTGTTAGACTTTCCGTGTTTTGCAAAGATTTCTTTCTTTTTGGCAGAATCTAAATACATACTTGTTTGTAAAAAATTACTGAAATAAAAATATTCGGGTTGCAAAGATACGCCTAATATTTTTAATACCAAATCCTTTTATCTATTTATTCACTTCTGCGCTTCAATTTGCCACTCAACCGTTTGATCGCATCGGTGATCTCCTGATCCGGTTCGATCACATTGTAGCTGCCCCAGAAGTTGGGATCGAGAAAGTGTTCCACTTTCTCTGCAATTACATCGGTGGAGCGAATCCGTTCATTGCGGGCGAATTTCACCACGTTGTCATTGTATTTGTCGGTGACAGCCATTTCTGATCGGATGGTGTAATTGGTGGCAAAGAGGCCAAAAAAGCGGTTGGTCCATCTGACCCGAAACGAGACTTCGGTACTGCTATAGTTGAAATACCATTTCCCATCGCTCTCACTGTAGTTCACCACATAGTCGGCACCGGTGACCTCTACCCGCATCTTGGCGGGTTTGCGTCTGATAAAGATACCGGCCGCATCTTTTCGATCCTCCACATTCATGTGGAACACCATGCGGGCGAAAGCCAGCGTAGTTGCATCCAGGTAAATGGTGCCCCGGAAGAGGATCTCATCTATTCCCGGATTGGGCTTAAAATCGATGATGTAGTGGGGTTTGTTGTTGATGTTGATGAGTCCTTCGATGTGAAAAGTATATTCATCGCCCTCGGTGCCAAAGACGACCTCTGGATTCTTGGCTATGTCAAGCAACAGGGCATCACTGATTCCACCCTGGAACTTGAGTAGTACCGTGTCGCGCGGAGTGATATCGGTTGCTTTACGCCCGATGTAGATGCGAGCCTGGTCGTTGCTGTAGGAGCGGTAAGAGGCCTTGTAGACATCCAGAACCGCCTCCACCAGTGAGATGTAGTTGTTGCCTTTTTCTACCGATTCGCGATAAAAAGAGATCATCATGTTGGGGTCAGTGGCATAATTCTGTGGAATGCGCATCAGGGCATCACGAACCAGGTTTCTACCGTCACCCGATACCACCAACACCTCACCCAGCTGAATGGGTGAGGGGGTCATCACGATAAGGCTATTGGGGTTGTCGATCAGTGTCGTCACCGGAATTGTTTTGTTCTGGTAGCCGAGGTGTCGTAGCTCCAACTTTGCATCGTGGGAAGAAGAAGGTACGCGAATGGAAAAGAATCCATCCTGGTTTGTGACGCTTGAGATGTTGATTTCTTCCACCATGATGCTGGCATTGACAAGTGGTTGGTTCGTGTCACTGCCCACAACTCTTCCCTTCAGTATCAGGATCGATTCATCCTGTTGTGCTGTCTCTGCCAAAGAGAGAAACGGGATTGAGGCAAAGAAAATGAGAAAAATAAATACCGGTAGTTTCATCGTATTGTTGTTTAGTAACGTAATGTCCATTTTCACGCATTCATTTGAGGCACGATCAAGAAGGAGCTCTTCGTGGCTGCAACCAATTCATCCGCTACAAAGTAAGTAAAAGGATATTATATGACAAATAAACCGCTCATATTTAACTTTGTTTGCATCTTATGCTTGGTGTGAACACAATTAGACCGGTTCCCTTAAAAATATGGAATCTGTTCCAAATGCCGCAATAATTGTCTAAATTTGTGCAATCAATACTAACTGAGATACGATGGTACACAGGTATGATTTCCTGGTGATCGGTTCCGGCATTGCCGGGATGAGTTATGCCCTCAAGGTGGCCAAAGAGGGTCGTGTGGCAATTGTGGCAAAAAACCCGTTGGAAGATGCCAACACCTATTATGCGCAGGGTGGCATCGCCTCAGTGACCAACCCCTGGGATCATTTTGAAAAGCATATCGCCGATACACTCGATGCCGGGGGTGGGTTGTGTGACCGCAGGGTGGTGGAGAAGGTGGTGCGGGAAGCCCCTGCACAAATCAGGGAGTTGATCAGCTGGGGGGTGGACTTTGACCGGGATGAAACGGGTAACTTTGACCTACACCGCGAAGGAGGACATTCCGAGAATCGGATCCTGCATCACAAGGACAGCACCGGAGCAGAGATACAGGTGAGCCTGATCGATGCAATCCGGAACCATCCACAGATCTATGTCTATGACAATCATTTTGCCATCGAGATACTCACGCAGCATCATCTGGGGCAGGTGATCACAAGGCACACTCCCAATATTGAATGCTATGGAGCCTATATCCTTGATCAGCAGACAAACGTCATTGATACTTTCCTCTCACGTATCACCATGATGGCGACGGGTGGCATCGGCTCCGTATATCAGACCACCACCAATCCACTGGTCGCTACGGGCGACGGCATTGCCATGGTGGCCCGTGCCAAGGGGGAGATCAAAGGAATGGAGTTTGTGCAGTTTCACCCCACCGCTCTCTATCATCCGGGAGCGCGTCCCTCCTTCCTCATCACCGAGGCAATGCGTGGTTATGGCGGCGTGTTGAAAACGGTTGATGGAAAAGAATTCATGCAGAAGTACGACAAGCGCGGCTCACTCGCACCACGCGACATCGTGGCCCGAGCCATCGACAGTGAGATGAAGGAACGGGGTGAAGAGCATGTCTACCTCGATGTGACACACAAGAATGCGGAAGAGACAAGAAGTCACTTCCCCGGTATTTACGAGAAATGCCTCACCTATGGCATCGACATCACCCGTGAGATGATACCCGTAGCGCCTGCTGCCCATTATCTCTGTGGTGGCATCGAGGTAGACCTGAACGGTTGCAGCAGTATCGGGCGGCTCTATGCCAACGGTGAGTGCGCTTGTACAGGCTTGCACGGTGCCAACCGGCTCGCCTCCAACTCGCTGATCGAGGCGGTGGTATTTGCCGATGCATCTGCCCGCCACTCGCTTCCTCTGTATAAGAATTACCCGCTTCGGGAGGATATCCCCGTCTGGAATGACGAGGGTACCCGCTCACCTGAAGAGATGGTGCTGATCACCCAGAGTTACCGGGAAGTAGGACAGCTGATGGCCACCTATGTGGGGATCGTTCGTTCCGACCTGCGTTTGCACCGCGCCATGAACCGGCTCAACATATTGTTCCGCGAAACGGAGGATCTCTTCCACCGCTCGGTGGTGTCGCGTGAGATATGTGAACTGCGTAACATCATCAAGGTGGGGTACATGGTGATCAAGCAGGCGATGGCACGTAAGGAGAGCCGCGGTCTCCATTTCACCATCGACTATCCGGATCCGAAACCCGATTCGGTGTTGTAAAGGTTAGTAGGTTCGAGGTTCATGGTTCGAGGTTCATGGTTCATGGTTCATGGTTCATGGTTCATGGTTCGAAACCAAGAACTAAAAGCTAACAGATAGCTGACAACTAAAACAGATTATTTTGCGGAAAACAATCAACATAGACGGTAAGCTGATGGATCTTTCCATCCCGAAGGTGATGGGCATCCTCAATGTGACTCCTGACTCGTTCTTCTCGGGCAGCCGGAAGCAGTCGGAGGCTGAGATTCTGCAGCGTTGCCACCAGATCATTGGGGAGGGTGGGGCAATGATCGATGTAGGTGCACAGTCCACCTCACCTGCTTCCACCCTGCTCACTGCGAAGGAGGAGGCAGAACGGTTGATGCCGGCACTGAAGCTGATTCGTCGGGAGCTGCCTGAAGCCATTCTCTCAGTTGATACCTTTTATGCCGATGTGGCGAAGCAGGCGGTTCAGGAGCATGGTGTACAGCTCATCAATGACATCTCGGGCGGGCAGATCGATCAGCGGATGTTCCCCGTGATGGCCGAATTGAATGTTGTCTATGTCCTGATGCATATGCAAGGTACTCCGCAGACCATGCAGCAACATACCACATACGATCACCTCTTTCAGGATATTCTCTACTATTTCTCAGAACGGATGGCGCAACTGAACAGTCTCGGGGTGAATGATGTGGTCATTGATCCCGGATTCGGTTTCAGCAAAGAGGTGATTCAAAACTATGAACTGATGGCCAATCTTAAATATTTTCATATCTTTGATGAACCCATACTGGTAGGCATCTCGAGGAAATCGATGATATACCGGTTGCTGGGGAGCTCACCCCAGGAGAGCCTCAATGGTACCACCGTGCTCAATACCATCGCCCTGCTCTCGGGAGCATCCATCCTCCGCGTGCACGATGTCAAAGAGGCAGTGGAGTGTGTACTGCTGACAAGCCAGATGAACCAATTCGATCAACAACCCGCTCAATAGCTGCCTTATGTTCGCACATTTCGGAATAAAAGATTTTATCGATGTCCTGCTGGTGGCCTTCCTCCTCTACTATCTTTTCCGGTTGGTGAAGATCTCCGGATTGAGGCCACTGTTCATCGGTATTCTTGTCTTCATGTTGATCTGGATTCTGGTGTCGCGTGTCTTCAACATGGTGCTGTTGGGTTCCATCCTCGATCAGTTTGTCAGCGTGGGACTTTTCCTGCTGGTGATTCTCTTTCAGGATGAGATACGGCGTTTTCTGATGTCACTCGGTTCCAGGAGGGGATGGAACTTCGTCTCGAAGCTCTTCTTCCCGAACGACCGCCAAAAGAAAGACAACTCACACCTGACCGCAATTGTGCTGGCTTGCATGAACATGTCAAAAAGCAATACCGGGGCGCTGATCGCCATTCAGGGTGAGATCCATTTGGGGCTTTATGAGCAGACCGGTGAGATTGTCAATGCCGAAATCTCCTCACGCCTCGTTGAAAACATCTTTTTTAAAAACAGTCCTTTGCACGATGGTGCGATGATTGTGGTGGGAAACAGAATCAAAGCTGCAGGTTGCATCCTGCCCATCTCGCAGAATCCCAATATCCCGTCACACCTGGGTCTGAGACACCGGGCCGCACTGGGCATCTCGCAGGAAACCGATGCCAGGGTGATCATTGTCTCCGAAGAAAGGGGGAAGATCTCTTTTGCTTCCAATGGTCGTCTCAAGATGAATATCACTCCCGAGGATCTGCAACGGGTGCTGCTGACTGATGAATAACAGGGAACAAGACCCCGCTAACCGGAATCACCCGCAGGAGCGTGATGAGATCCACACAAACGATTGTATTGAATGATTCTACAGGCACTTTCGGTAATCAACTATAAAAACATCAGGCAGGCTGAGTTGCAGTTCTCACCCAAGATAAACTGTTTCATTGGGAACAACGGGATGGGTAAAACCAATCTGCTGGATGCAATCTATTACCTCTCGTTCTGTAAAAGCTACACCAACCCTGTCGACTCGCAGATCATTTGCCACGATGCCGACGTCTGCATGCTGCAGGGGCGTTACCTCACGCAGGAGGGAGTGGAAGAGGAGGTCTATAGCGGTATCCGTCGCAGGCAGAAAAAACAGTTCCGTCGCAATAAGAAAGAGTATGATCGGCTCTCCGACCACATCGGGTTGATACCTCTTGTGATGATCTCTCCGGCAGATAACGAATTGATTGTCGGTATCAGTGAGGCACGTCGCAAGTTCATGGATATCTCCATATCTCAGTTCAACAGAACCTATCTCCGTTCCCTTTTACGCTACAACAAGGCACTTCAACAACGCAATGTGTTGCTCAAAACGGAAGAGAGACAAATCGATGTGGACCTGATGGAGTTGTGGGAAGAGCAGTTGGTGGTTGAAGGCAACTACATCCATGGTGAGAGAAAAGCATTTATTGATGCTTTCACACCCATCTTTAATCGCTTTTACGAACGCATCAGCCAATCGCACGAAGATGTCAGCTTCGACTATCATTCACAGCTCAACGACAGTGATTTCCACGAGAGCCTCAAGCGCAACAGACAGCGTGACCTTATGATGGGGCATACCACCACCGGCATCCATCGCGATGAGCTGGAGATGCTGTTGGATGGGTATCCCATTAGGAAGGTTGGATCGCAGGGGCAGAACAAGACATTCTTTGTCGCTCTCAAACTGGCACAATTCAATTACCTGCTGCAACAGGGTCATACCAAGCCCATTCTCTTGCTCGATGACATCTTCGACAGACTGGATGCAGCACGTGTGGAGGAGATCGTCAAACTGGTCTCCGGGCCAGAATTCGGTCAGATATTTCTCTCCGACACCAACCGCGAATCGCTCGATCGAATTTTAGAGCGAACCGACAAAAACGCACACATCTATCGGGTAGTTGATGGCGAGATTACATGGATCAACGAGTAGCCAGACATGCAAAAGAAAAAAGCACAACCCCTCTCTGAGGTGCTCTCGGACTTCTTCGACAGCAACAGTCCGCTTAAAATGAAACTGGCCGAACACCGGGCAGTAAAGGGTTGGTATGAAGTACTGGGGGAGGGTGTTGCACAATATACCCGCAGTGCCTATTTCAGTCGTGGCGTACTCCATATTCAGCTCTCTTCATCGGTGTTGCGAGCTGAGTTGTTGATGAACAAGCAGGGGTTGGTAGAAAAGATAAACGAGTATGCCGGAATAAATGTCATCCGGGATATCGTGTTGCGGTAATGGGGAGATGTGCCAGTCAGAAGAAGGCTGAAACACCGAGGTAAAATCCGGTGGGGTGTGGCGAGTTCACATGCTGCACCAGGTCGTAGTTGAGGGTGATGTGTGATCTGCCGATACGAAAGCCGCCACCCACTACAAGGGAAGGCACCATCCCCTTGTTTTTTTTCCTGTCACCGTTCGATTTGTCGGTCATCAGTGAATGGATATAGTTCAATTCCGGTTGTGCGAAGAGAGCGATGAACCGTGTGGGATAGAGATAGCCGAAGATGTTGGCACCCACCAGATTGTTCCTGATCTCATAATAACTTGTACCTGTGCGGGTGTAATAGTACTTGATACCCGCTCCCGCAAGCAGCTGTGGGTTGAACTGGTATCCCACCTGTGGACCGATGCCCAGGTGCGTGTAATTGCTGCCCAGCGACAACCCCAGGTCGGCCCCAAAGCGAAGCTTCTTGCGGTCGAATAGCGGGCCATCCTCCTCGTTGCTCTCCCTGTTACTCACCTGGAGCGGTTTGGTTTCAGCCTGTTGGAATTGGCCTCCTGCGCCATGAATATTGCGTTCATCGTGGGCCGGCACCCGGATGGTATCGTACCGAATCACCTGTGCTTCTGTGTTGAAGATGATCCATTGGAGAAGCAGTAAAACAAACAGTTGTCTCATACAATCGTTGACTGAAAGTGCAGATGGTGGTTTAACCAAAAAAAAGAAGTTGAACTGCAATCCAACTTCTTTTATTCTTAATGGATCCCCCGGGAGGGTCACTCTGCGGGTGTTTCCTCTTCCGCTGTAGGCGGTGCCGGCATCTCTGTCGGGATGGGCAGCCCGGGTGCCACGTCGGGTGCTGTGGCGGGGTTCAGCGGAGCCGGCTGCTGTACTTCTACCTGTGACTGGGGAGTGTTGGACCGTGAGGTGGTGAATTTGGTCGTCAGAATGCTCAGCACAATCATTGAGCCTGCCAGGATCCAGGTGAATTTTTCCAGAAAGTCGGTCGTTTTACGCACTCCCATGATCTGGTTCGAAGATGAGAATCCGCTTGCCAGGCCTCCTCCTTTTGATTTCTGTACCAGTACGGCAAGGATCATCAGGATAGCTGCCAGCAAGATGAGGATGGTGATGAAAATATACATATCTTATTATTTTTTGTTCTTCTCGTTTGCAATCAAATATTCCAAGAAACGAATTTGGTCGGCAAAGTAAACACTTTTTTTTGGAAAATTCAAACTTAATCGTTTAATAATTGTAAGTGCCTGCTCATATTTCTGTTGTTTGATGTAGATCCGTGCAAGTGTCTCTGTCAGAAACTCTCCTCCATCCTCTTTTTTGCCCGTATCTTCTACCTTCTCCCCGGGTGTGTGTGCTGACGGTGTGAAGAGATCATCAGTTGCTGCTTTCTCGATGAACGCGTCGATAATCGCCTGGTGTTGAAAAGGCTGGCTCTCCCTCTCCTCCTGTTGCTGCACTTCTCCAAGTGATGCCAGATAGGCAAAATAATCGGTACCGGCAATTTGTAGTTCTTCATCCGGGAAGCTGACCTCATCCGTTGCCTTCTGAGAAAGTGTGCTGAGATATGAATCGAGTAGCGCTTCGGTACGGTCTTCCGTTTGGACGTCACTCCCTACAGAGCGGGTCAGAAGTTTTGCATATTGTTCACTGCGTATCAGGTAAAGCAGCTGCCTCCTATCGCTGCAAACGACTGCCGTTTTTGCCAGTTCTTCCCCGAAGCGGGCATTGTCGTACTGTTCCAGTCCCTTGGTGAACAACAACTGCGCGGTATGAAAACAGGGATAAGCTTTCAGCACTGTTTCCAGTTCCTGCACCATTGTCTCATCGGGAGTGCCGGGATCTTCCACCCATCTGTAGAGCTCCTCCTTTGTCATCTCTCACCAGTTTGCCATTGTTGCGTTGAATATCTGGTCCACAATCTCCTTGATCAACTCACCCATCAGCTGATCCTGTACACTGTCAAAGATGGTATTGCTGGAGAAGGTGCGGTTTGCTGAGATACGCTCTTCAATCTCGGGTGCATCGGTTTTGTTGTTTCGGAAACGCATCCGCACAGTCATTGTAAGCTTGGTTTCCGAGGCAAAGGCATCCTCCTGTACGGCCATGGGTGTGAGCTCATATCCCACGATTTCCCCTTCAATCTCCATGTCACCGTTTTGGTTGACCAGTTGCAGACGTGTGTTGCGTGTGAACATATCTTTCATCTCCTCGTTGAAGCGTTGTTCGAGGGGAGGATAGACCAATGGCGCCTGGTTTACAAAATGAGCGATCATCAGCGATTTTGTCAGCTCATAATCGATCGAGGCCGTCCTGAAGGAATAGGAAATCCTACAGGAGCTGGCCATCAGGGACAAGAGGAGTAGAAACAGGATTTTTTTTATCATCATCCTTCCAGTTTGAATTCTTTAATCTTACGGTAGAGGGTCCGTTCTGATATGCCAAGTTCGGCAGCTGCCAGCTTCCTTTTACCCTGATGCCGTTCCAGTGCTTTTACAATCATCTCTTTTTCAACCTCACTAATGGAGAGCGCACTCTCTTCATATTCGGTTGCTTCCTGGATGTCGCTGGTCTCATGCTCATCCAGACTGATTTTTTTGGGCATCGTCTCCAGTTTTACCGGTAAGGAGACGTCGGCATGGTCGTGCCGGATTAAGGAGGAGGCACGGATGCCGGTAGTTTCAGCATCGTATGTCGATGTGTGTTGGGTGGAATCCTCCATCAGGTTTTTCACCACCTGTTTCAGGTCGGAGATGTCTTTTTTCATGTCAAAGAGCACCTGGTATAAGATCTCCCGCTCATTGGAAAAAGAGCGCTGGTCAGCATCATGTTGTTGTGAAACCGGTACGGGAAGCATGCCCACCTCATTGAAAGGCAGGTATTTTTGTAGGATATCGGCGCTGATCACCCGCTCCTGTTCAATGATGGAGATCTGTTCCGTGATGTTCTTCAATTGCCGTACATTCCCGGGCCAGCGGTAGCTTTTCAACAGCTCGCGTGCATCGTCGGTGAGGGTGATGGGAGGCATCATGTATTTTTCCGCACAGTCGCCGGTGAATTTACGGAATAGCAGGGGTATATCCTCTTTCCGGTCACGCAACGGTGGTATGCGAATTGGAACTGAGTTGAGACGGTAGTAGAGATCTTCTCGAAACTTACCTTTCTCCACCGCCTTCACCATCTCCATGTTGGTGGCAGCCACCACCCGCACATCACTTTTCTCCACTTTTGAGGAGCCCACTTTGATGAATTCGCCACTTTCCAGTACACGCAGCAGTCGTGCCTGGGTGGAGAGAGGCAATTCACCCACTTCGTCGAGAAAAAGGGTGCCGCCATCAGCCACCTCGAAGTAACCCATACGGCTGCCTGTAGCACCTGTAAACGAACCCTTCTCATGCCCAAACAATTCCGAGTCGATAGTTCCCTCAGGGATCGAGCCGCAGTTGATTGCGAAATAGGGTCCATGCTTGCGTCGGCTATACTGGTGTACAATCTGCGGGAAGTTCTCCTTCCCGGTGCCGCTCTCACCGGTAATCAGTACCGACAGATCGGTGGGAGCCACCTGTAAAGCCACGTCAATAGCCCGGTCAAGTTCGGGTGAGTTTCCGATGATGCCGTAACGCTGTTTTATTTGCTGAAGAGGGGGCTTAGCCATATCGCTCGATTATAATAGAAATGAACAACCAAAGATACACAATTATTCAGAATCGACCCAACGCATAGGTTCTGGCCTTGAGGAATTGGCCAAGTTCCCGGGTATCGTTGCCAAAGGTACTGAATTCGTCCGGCAGGATGGGATCGCCAAAGGTGAGCACCATCTCGTGTCCTTTTTTGTTGTATAGCTCGTGACAGAGACGCAGGTTGCGAATGCGCCACCCCACGATGCGTGAGAGGTAGAACAACGGGCTGTTGTGTCCGGAGATGTGCAACGGGATGACCGGGACCTTCACCTTGCGAATGATCTTCAATGCTGCAGGCTCCCATTCCCGGTCCTCAATCACAGGCCTGCCCCTTTTCACATAGAGGTTGGAGACGGCTCCAGCCGGAAAAAAACCGAGCGGGTGCCCCTGCCGCAGATGAGCGATGCTCTCGCGGATACCGGCATAGGTCACGCTTTTTTTCTCGGAATCCTTCATCGGATTCACTTTGATAAAGTTCTCCTCCATGGTATCAATCAGTCCCAGGAAGAAGTTGACCATCATCCGGAAATCGTTGAAACGACTGGCCAGCGCTTCGATGATGGCGATGCCGTCGATATGACCGTAAGGATGGTTGGAGACAGTGATAAAGGGGCGATCACTGAAGTGATCAAGCACTTCTACATTGCGCAGGGTGCGTTTGATTGCCAGTTTATCCAGTACATCGCGACAAAAGGCTGGACCCGTAAGGTGTTTGGAACGGTCGTAAATCTCATTCGGAACGTTCATTGCGGCGATCTTCATGCCCAGATCGATCATTTTGTCTCCGTGTCTGCCACGAAAGATGGGGTGTAGCCCCCGTAAATCGTCGTGGCTTACCAGTATCTCTTTCATCCCCTCGAAATGCTTATCTGTTTATCTAACTCAAATGCCACGTCATGGTGGTGAGGTGGCATGTGAGTGGTAAAAATAATGTCGGTCGGGTTGGCCTAAGCCAGTTTCCTGATCAGGTCAATAATTTCTTTTCCGATTGTCTCAGCCGCTTCCGGTGAATCCGCTTCGGAATAGATCCGGATGATGGGCTCGGTGTTTGATTTACGCAGGTGCACCCACTTGTCGATGAAATCGATCTTTACCCCGTCAATATCGGTTACCTGCTGGTCGCTGAAACGCGTTTTCATCTGTTGCAATAATGCATCGGTGTCGATATCGGGTGTCAGTTCCACCTTCTGTTTGGCCATGTAGTAGACAGGGTATTCCTTGCGCAGCTGTGCGGGTGATTTACCCGAACGAGCCAGGTAAGTGAGGAAGAGCGCAATCCCCACCAATGCATCCCTGCCATAGTGTGAGGCGGGGTAGATCACGCCACCATTTCCTTCCCCACCAATGACAGCGCCCACCTCTTTCATCTTCTCCACCACATTCACCTCGCCTACCGCAGCGGCATGATAGCTGCCTCCCCGTTCCAGGGTGACATCGCGCAGGGCGCGGCTTGAACTGAGGTTCGAGACGGTGTTGCCGGGTGTCTGTTGCAGGATGTAATCGGCCATCGCCACCAGTGTGTATTCCTCTCCGAAGGGTTCTCCATCTTCGCAGTAGATTGCCAAACGATCCACATCGGGGTCGACAGCAAATCCCACGGTGGCCTTTGAACTGCGTGTCAGCGCGGAGAGCTCGGTGAGGTGCTGTGGCAGTGGCTCCGGGTTGTGGGAGAAGTTGCCGTGTGGGGCACAATGAAGTTTAAAGATCTCTTTGACTCCCAGTGCGTAGAGCAGCTCCGGGACGGCGATGCCGCCCACCGAGTTGACACAGTCTACTGCCACACGGAAGTTTGCAGCCCTGATTGCCTTGACATCCACCAACTCGAGAGAAAGCACCGACTGGATATGTTCCTGAAGAAACTGTTTTTGTGTGATCTTCCCCAGTTCATCTACCGGTGAAAAGGAGTAGGATCCGCTCTCAGCCAGCCTCAATATTTCAGCACCCTCGGCAGCACTCAGAAACTCGCCTTCGCTGTTAAGCAGTTTCAGTGCGTTCCACTGTCGCGGGTTGTGGCTGGCTGTGATAATGATACCCCCGGTGGCATGTTCACGGACCACCGCGATTTCAGTGGTGGGTGTTGTAGCCATGCCGATGTCGGTCACGTCGCATCCCATTGCCATGAGTGTGCCGGTGAGGATACGGTGTACCATTTCGCCCGATATCCGTGCATCGCGGCCCACCACAATCCTGGGTTTTCCCACGTTCGATTTGTTCCTGATAAATGTAGCATAGGCTGCCGTAAACCGCACGATGTCGGCGGGAGTGAGATTTTCCCCCGGTTCACCGCCAATTGTACCTCTGATGCCGGAAATGGATTTGATCAATGTCATGGGTTGTTCTGTCTGTCGGTTCTATACTGCGCTGATGAACTGCTCAATAGCGGCCTTCAAAACGATACTGTATCTGGTCGTAATAGGAGGGCTGGTATTGGGAACGGTCGTATGATGATCCCATGCTGAAAGGGATGATCATTTTCACCTCGCCGTTATGGCCCACATGCTGCAATGGAACCATCCAGCCGGGATTGCTGTAATAGCTTTTGGTGGTGGAGTTGACCGGTCCGACGTATTTGATCTCTTCAGGATAAACCAGGTTGGCGTAACGGGTCGTATCGCTCGACATGAAGTAACGAAGACCCTTGAAGCGAATGAAGACCTTCTGGTTTAATGTCAACGCCTTTGTCGTATCACCGTAGGCGATGACGCGATAGTATACCTCGGTGGCCGGATCCTTGTAGTATTCGTTCTCGGCGAAGATCCCGTTGGCCGGGAAATCATCCAGGATAGAGAGATTCTGTTGGGCAATGAAAAGATCAATTGCTTTTTCTTCATCTTTCAGGTAG
Organism: Bacteroidota bacterium; assembly: GCA_023399295.1. Taxonomy (GTDB): domain Bacteria; phylum Bacteroidota; class Bacteroidia; order Bacteroidales; family Dysgonomonadaceae; genus Proteiniphilum. The sequence goes on along the minus strand of JAEWQF010000038.1, from coordinate 60,642 downwards.
TCCGCATAGGTCTTTCGGTCCTTGCAGGAGGGAAGGAGGAACAGCAAGCCCAAAAGAGCGGTTATTGTCAAGTATGTTTTGTTCATAGATCTCTGTAGAATAATTGATACTGTCTGCAAAAGTACACAATCTGCGTTAAAAAAAACTTTATTGCACCGAAATAAACATTATCGATCCTTAAAAATGGATTATTCCTCATTCATCGATTGTTTCAGCAGCTCCTCATACTTGCTGAGTCCTTCCGAATAGGTCTGCAATGCCCGCTCCAGTGAGCCGTAATATTCTCCACCTGAAGCATTCAGGTGTCCTCCTCCGTTGAAAAAGTCAGACGCAAATTCATTGCAGGGGAACGACCGTTGAGAGCGAAAAGAGAGTTTGATCAGCCCCTCATCCTCCCGAATGAAGGTGGAGAAGATGATCCCCCTGATGCTGAGGGGGTAGTTTACAAACCCCTCGGTGTCACCCTTGCTGAATTGAAACTGAGCCTGATCTTCCTTTGAGAGCCAAATCAATGCGGCATGCAGTTCGGGGTAGATCTCCATGCGCTGTGACAGGGTGAAGCCCAGCAGCCGGAACCTGTCGGCTGAGTAGTTGTGGAACACCTGTGAATAGATGGCATCCTTGTCGATCTCCTTGCGCAGCAGCAGGCTGATAATCTCGAAGATCTCCGGATCACTCGAGTTGTAGGTGAATCCCCCTGTATCGGTCATCATGCCACAGTAGATGCATTCCGCTTCCGTCCGTGTCAGCTCCTGATAGCTGCCCGCCTGAAACAGCAGCCGGAAGATCAGTTCACTGGTGGAGGATATTTCAGGGTGGGATGCCACGATGTCGAATCCGTTACCGGGGAAGAGGTGGTGGTCGATCAGTATTTTCACCGCAGGCGCTGCTTCCAGCATTGGTGCCATCAGCCCCACACGTTTGGGGATGTTGTAGTCGAGTGAGAAAATCAGGTCGGCATGCATCAAGATGTGTCTGGCTGCTTCCGGGTTGTATTCTGCCACGCTGATCTCACCGGCACCCTTCATCCATTTCAGGAAGTAGGGGAAAGAGTTGGGAACAATGATCCTGGCTTTCTTACCCCGATTCCTCAGAAAGTGGCAGAGTGCGAGTGATGATCCCAGTGCATCCCCGTCGGGGGAGAGGTGTGTGGTGATCACGATCTGTTCAGCCACATCGATGGCCTGCATGATCTGGTCCACCTTAATCGGGTCAATCACGTCGGTGAGTGTTTCGGTAAACTTCATAGCGCACGATTCTTTATGATAGTGAACGGCAAAAGTACTAAAAAAACAGCGAATAGGCGCCATCTTGTCGCACATCATGTACCGGGATGCCCCTGGCGAGGCATCCCTGCGTGAAGCTGACAGCCGTGTTGCGTGGCAGTGAGCTGTCGAGGACAATCAGTGAGGGTTGAAACAGGCGGTAAAGTTGTTCCACATCGAAACAACAGTAGTGTGAAAGGATCAGGATATCGACAGGGAAGGGGGTGTTGGCATTGAAATTGTCGAACGATCCGTCAGAGAGACGGATGATTTTCTTGTGGGGGTAGGGCAAAGGCCCATTGTCCGGTATAGCAATGGGATAGCGAGATCCACCGGTGAAAAGAGAGATGTCACTCTGGGGTGAGTTGTTGAATACCACCAGCTGCATGGGGGCTCCATCTATCTGCTCCTGGAAAAGCAGCAGTTGAAAAGAGAGCAGCGATGAGAGGGCGAGAATCAGCATGTGGGGTTTCCGTTTTACAAGGAAATGACTCAATAGGAAGATGAAAAGCAACAGCAGGATAGCCGATGGCAGTGTGATATACAAGCCGGTGAGCTGCGCATAGGGAAGTGATTCCATCACCTGTACGATGTAGAGCATGGCTTGCGTGAGCAGCTTCACCAGATGGCGGAAAAACAGTGGCAGCCACTCGGGGATACCGGATAAGAAGGTGTGCAACCAGCCGCATAGCAGCAACGGGACCAGCGAATAGATGATGATTCCCATGAGTGGAACCATCAATATGTTTGAGAGGAAGAACCAGACAGGAAAGGTGCCGAAATGGTACAGTACAAGGGGGAAGAGGCCCAGCTGTGCCGATAAGGAGAGGGTCGCCAGGTTCCAGAGGTATGTCACAACCCTCTTTTTCGGTTTGACCAGCGAAGCGATCCTGGGCTGGAACCAGATAATTGAGAAGACAGCGCCGAAACTCAACTGGAAGCTGATGTCGTAGAGACTGTTTGGTTGATAGACAAGGATCAGGAAGGCTGCTGCCGCCAGCGTGTTCGCAGTGAAGCCCTTCACCTGATGCAGTCTGCCCAGGCAGTAGAGCGAAAGCATGATCACCGCGCGCACCACCGATGGAGAAAGACCAGCTACCAGGGCATAGACCCAGAGCATCAGGATGATCACCAATTGACGGACGCGGAACCCTTTGCCTCTGTTGCCCAGGGGAGATAGCAGCAGGGAGAGGATCAGGTATATGACCCCTGTGTGGAGTCCGCTTACTGCCAGCAGATGCGCGGTGCCTGAGGCACGGAAGGCCTCCCTGATGTCATCCGACAGGTAGGCTTTGTAGCCGAGGGTCACTGCCGCGATAAACGCGTAGGTATCTCCTTCCAACCCCAGCGACCGGTAGTAATTGAGCATCCTCAGCCGGCATCTTTGTGCCAGCAGGTATGGTGTCATTGTTCTTCTACCGGTCATCTCCCACTCCCGTGTATAGAGGAACTCCCTCGCTGCAAAACCTTTGTCTCGCATGTATCTTGCATAGTCCCACTCCCCCGGGTTTCCCGAATTACGAAATGGCTCCGGCTGGGCGGTGAACAGGATCTCATCGCCCGGTTGAAGTGCCGCCGCCTGGTTGCTCTTTTCAAGATAGAGCATCATTTTCTTTTCATAAGGTGGTGCGGTACGCACCGGGCATTGTATCGACCGTTCTTTTTCTTCGGGTATCTCAAGCAGCACGGCGATGTAGGTGTGTGATTTGGCTGGGAAGGTATGCTTGCTTTGCGCTTTCTGCTCACGACATTGGAGCAGGGTGAGAGCAAAGAGGAACAGGTAGGCACCAGCACCAAAGAACCACCTGCGTCGGTACTGATGGTGCTCATCACGTAAGAATGAGCAAAAGATGAGCAGTAGGCCTGTCAGTGAAAGTGTTGCAGGCAACAACCCGTTGTCTGAAAGAAATGGGCTCAAAATAATTGCACCGACAACAGGGATTAAGAGCCTGAAGAAGGGTGTTTTACCAATCAGTTCGTTCATCTGACGCACATGTTGGTACAATGGGATCATTGCCGCAATGCGGCTTGAAAAAGCTCCAGTCGCCTTTCTGGAGTGCGGATCAGAGTGCCTTCAACTGTCGAATGGTCTCTTCAGGATCCTCCGAAGAGAAAACGAAGCTGCCGGCCACCAGCACGTCTGCACCGGCATCCACAAGTCTTCTACCGGTTTCCAGGTTGACACCACCGTCTACCTGGATCAGTGTGGTGAGGTTTCTTTTGTCAATCATCTTTCTGAGCTTTGCAACCTTTTCAACCGTAGCCTCGATGAACTGTTGTCCCCCAAATCCGGGATTTACAGACATCAGGAGCACCATCTCCAGTTCCGGCAAGATCTCTTCCAGCAGTGTGACCGGTGTGTGGGGGTTCAGCGTGACTGCCGGTTTCATCCCGCTGTGGCCTATTTCCTGCACTACCCGGTGCAGATGGGGGCAGGCCTCGTAATGGACATTCATAAAGGTTGCACCCGCTGCTGCGATCTGACCGGTAAATTTTTCAGGGCCAACGATCATCAGGTGGGCATCCAGTGTTTTGTGGGTGATCGCTTTCAATTGGTTGATCACCGGAAAACCAAACGAAATGTTCGGAACAAAGACCCCATCCATGATATCCAGGTGGATCCAGTCTGCCTCGCTTCTGTTGAGCATTTCAATGTCTCGGTGGAGATGAAGGAAATCGGCCGCCAGCAAGGACGGTGCTACAATCGTACTCATGGGAATGATTTTTCTGATCTCAAAGGTATGGAAAAATCTTTATCTGCAAAAATTGAACGCTTTGCTCCTCGTCAATCTGTTGGAGAGGCTCAATTCAGAATGATCAGTTTTTGATTCAGTGTCAGGCTGTTGAAAGGACGGCAGCACCTGGCATACTGACGGATGATCTGCAGCGAGGTGAGAGAGGGTTGTTCCCTATCCCGTGGATGCTGTTTGTTGATTCTTTTTCGGTGTGGGTTTTCTTTGTTCATCGGCATCGAAGCTGTTGCATAGCAAACGGCGGGAAGGTTGGATTATTGCCATGGTGTAAAAATATCCTGCCTGTTTCGCCCCAATCCCGCTATTTTACTTATCTTTGTCAACTTAAACCCATAATTACTACGAATATGAGGAAATTATTTTATCTTTTTATATCTATCCTGGTTCTGATCTCTTGTCAGAATACAAACGAGTATTCCATCAAGGGTACCATTGTCAATCCTGATTTTGAAGGGACCAGTGTCTATCTACAGGAGATGACCGACGACGCCATGGTGACAACCGATACCGCGGTGGTGGAGAACGGTCAGTTTAGTTTCAAGGGAGCTGCTGATGCAGCCCGCTTGCGCTTCATTCTCCTCGACGAATCGATAGCCCCCCGACAGGAGTCCCGCATTCCGGTTTTACTTGAACCGGGCAAACTGAAAGTCTCTTTCGACAGTGTGGTTACAGTGAGTGGCTCCAAGGTCAATGAAGCCTATACCGACTTCAGGGTACAACAACGGGTCCTTGGAGCGCAGATCCGTGAAGTGGTGGAACGCTACAACAGTGCCCAGGCTTCCGGTACCATTACCGAGGAGATGGAAGCCGAGATCAACACAACCTATGACAGCATCAGCAACAAGATGACCGAGTTGAACTTCGACTTCATCAAAGAGAATATTGGCAACGACCTGGGGCAATATGCTTTCATGGCCTCATCTTCCATGTTTGAACCGGAACAACAGCGCGAGATACTGGATCTGGCCGATGAGCAGTTCAAATCGAAAGAAAACATCCAACGGGTGGTGAAGAGACTTGAGAACCTGGAGAAGGTAGCCATTGGTCAGAAGTTTGTCGACTTCACACTGAAAAATGCCGAGGGAAATGATGTCTCACTTTCACAGTACGCCGGTCAAGGCAAGTATCTGCTGGTTGATTTTTGGGCAGCGTGGTGCGGTCCCTGTCGGCAGGAGATGCCCAATGTGGTAGCTGCCTACAACAAGTACAAATCGAAGGGTTTCGAGGTCGTTGGGGTCTCTTTCGACCGGAATCGCGAGGAGTGGCTTGAGGGAATCAGCCAGATGGATATGCGCTGGCCGCAGATGTCGGACCTGATGTATTGGGATAGTCCGGTTGTCGATCTCTATGCCATCCAGAGCATTCCCCATACCCTCCTGCTCGACAGAGAGGGTGTGATCATTGAGAAGAACCTGAGGGGTGAAGCGCTCGATGCGAAACTGGCAGAGTTGATGCCTTAACCGGTAAGAACGGAACAACTGCATAAGGGAGCTGCCTGAGGGTTGCTCCTTTTTTTTGTTCCACCGAAATAAATATCTATTTTTGTGAAAAAGAAATGCCGATGATGCCACGCAGTCAGCTTTTGGGTCTGGTTTTACTGGGTGTTTTCTTCACCCTTTGTGCCACTCCCCGCACCTTCGCACAAAACAAACCGTTCACCGTGGTGATCGACCCCGGTCATGGGGGCAAGGATCCGGGTGCTGTGGGCACCTCCACGCGTGAGAAGGATGTCGTCTTGTCGGTGGGCCTTCAACTGGGGGCGCTCATTGAACAGCATCACAAGGATGTGAAGGTGGTCTATACGCGCGACAGCGATCGGTTTGTGGAGCTGAACAAACGGGCCGAGATTGCCAACAAGGCACATGCCGACCTCTTCATCTCACTCCATTGCAATGCGTTGGACCGTAAACGCACCTCCCCACAAGGAGTAGAGACCTTCGTGCTGGGATTGCACCGCAGCAAGGACAACCTGGATGTGGCCAAAGCGGAGAACGCGGTGATCATGTACGAAGAGGATTATTCGCTTACCTATGAGGGGTTCAATCCCAATGAACCGGAATCGTATATCATCTTCGAATTCATGGCAAACACGTTTCTCTCCCAAAGTGTATACCTTGCCACCATCGTGCAGAATCAACTGGTTACCGGTGCAAAAAGGGTGAACCGCAATGTCAGACAGGCCGGCTTCCTGGTGCTTCGTGAGGTGGCAATGCCCAGCATACTGGTGGAGCTGGGCTATATCAGCAATCCTAACGAGGAGAAATATCTGAAGAGCAACAGTGGTCAGCGTGCACTGGCCAGTGCAATATATCAAGGCTTCAAGGAGTACAAGCGAGAACATGACAAGAAGAGTTACGTTTTCAACGGGAACTCATCCAGCCGTGACCAGTTTGCCTCTGCGGCTGTTGAAGGTGTCACAACAGGTGACAGAGAGTACCGGATTCAGTTTCTAACCTCATCGCTTAAGTATGAGCAGGGAGCGAAAGTCTTCAAAGGATTGGATCCTGTGGGGCATTATGTGGACGGTGGACTCTACAAGTACACCTATGGCAGCACATCCAATCAGGCAGAAATCACCCGTACCCTGCGAGATGTGCGCCGCAAGTTTAAGGATGCGTTTGTCATTGAGTTTGTTGAGGGACAACGTGTGAAACAATCAAACAGATGAATAAGAAGATCTCCAGAAATGCACTCATCGGATTGGCTTTTCTCGCCAGCCTGTGCATGATCTATTTCGGCATAAACTTCCTGAAAGGAGTCAATGTATTAAAGGATCAAAAGCAATATTATGCTCTCTTTGATGATGTCACCAGCCTGCTGCTATCTTCTCCCGTATACGTGAAAGGTTATCAGGTTGGATTGATCAGTAGCATCACAATGGCAGAAACAGATCCGATGCGGTTTGCGGTCGCTGTCAGCCTCGAAGAGGAGTTTCCCATTCCCGAAGATAGCCACCTGGAATATGGTACCGACCTGTTCGGTGCCTCTCTGGCAACCCTGGTTATGGGTACCTCGACTACAGTGTTGCAGCCGGGTGACACCATCCGAGGCAAAAAAGTGACGGGTCTGATGGATGGTGCCGCTGCGTTGATGCCTCGGGCCGATTCAATCTTTCTGCGGATTGACTCACTGCTATTCTCTTTGCATCAAATAGCGGCGCATCCCTCATGGAATGAGTCGATCAGCAGGATAGGCCACACGGTGACGCAGCTGAACCAAGCCAGCATCAACCTCAACAGGATGATGGCAGCACTCGATCAGGAGCTGCCCGAAATCAGCCATAACCTTGTTGCCGTCTCTGGTGATTTAAGTAGGGTGAGCCACGAGATCAGTGCGATGGATCTCAGCGGCACCTATGCCGACATTGAAGAAACGGTTAACAACCTGAAGCTGCTCTCGGAGAAAATCAACCGGAATGACAATTCGCTGGGTCTGCTGATGAACGATACGAGACTGCATGATAGCCTCAATGTGACAATTGATGCTGCGACTAAACTGCTGGAAGACATCAGGGTAAACCCCGGCCGTTACCTGAGCGTCAAAGTGAGTCTGTTCTAATTGAGGGTGGTTTCAATTCTGAAACAGAGGAGCTGTTTAATTAGAATGACTCTAAATAAGGCTTTTTCGTCTCTTTGGGTTGAAACACATTGAGTGGCTGTGATTGCGTAACAATAATGAGTTTTTTTCTGGTGACAGATGCTGGATGTGGAAATCTTTATATCGAATTGATTATCAATTCAGTTAACGTTTATTGAATTAGTTAAAGACATGAAAAACAAGCAAATAGTCCTATTTTGCTGATAAATAACGTTTTTTTTCTAAAAACGAGCAACAGAAATAATGTTGATTTTTTTTTCTCGTTTATTATTGCAAAATTTGTATTCTCTTAGCTAGAACGACGGAAAAACAGAAATCATTTTTGAGATTCAATGAAGAACGATTGCCAGCTTTTGTGGGGAAACTGTTTGAATGTGATTCGGGATAATATCCCCGAACCGGCATTCAATACATGGTTTCAACCAATCGTTCCACTCAAATACCAGGATCATGTACTCACAGTTCAGGTACCCAGTCAGTTTTTTTATGAATACCTGGAAGATAAATATCTCGATCTGATTCAGCAGACCCTCTACCGCGAGATTGGAGAGGGCACCATCCTCAACTACCGCATTCTGGTGGAAACAGAGAGCAACACCGCCGTTGAGTTGCGTGGTGAAAGCAAATCATTTGCCTTGCCCGACAAAAACACCCGGAAGAAAGTGTCAGAAAAGGTGCCCAGCCCATTCGACAGGGTTGAGACCAACGAGTTTGTTTCACAGGTTAACGGCAAATACCGGTTCGAGAATTTCTTTGAAGGTGAAAGCAACCGGTTGGCACGTACAGCCGCAGAGGCGGTTGCCATGAATCCTGCGAAGACAGCTTTTAATCCGCTTTTTGTACACGGGCACTCCGGTGTGGGTAAGACCCACCTCTGTCATGCCATCGGCTCTAAGGTAGAGGCGCTTTATCCTGACAAGAAGGTGTTGTATCTATCAGCGCATCTCTTCAAGGTACAGTTCACCGATGCACGACGTTTTAACACCATCAACGATTTCATCAACTTCTATCAGAGCATCGATGTGTTGATCATCGATGACATCCATGAGTTGTCGGGGCTGGAGAAAACGCAAAACACATTCTTCCATATCTTCAACCACCTGCATCAGAACAACAAGCAACTTGTGATGACCTCCGATTGTGCTCCCATGGATATGCAGGGGATGGAAGAGCGCTTGTTGACTCGTTTTCGCTGGGGTCTCTCCACCAATCTGGATCGTCCCGACAAGGAACTGCGAAAAAAGATTCTTCACAACAAAATCGTGTCAGACGGTCTCTCCATACCCGAGAATGTGATTGATTACATTGCGGAGAGCGTGACTGAAAATGTGCGCGACCTGGAAGGTATCGTGGTTTCACTGATGGCACACTCCATCATCAACAACCGGGAGATTGACATGAGCCTTGCACGGAGGGTGATGGAGCAGAGCATCCGGTTTGAACGCAAGCGGATAACCGTTGAGAAGATCCAGGATACCGTTTCACAATTCTTCAACATCAAGAGAGATCTCATTCAGTCCTCATCGCGCAAGCGAGAGATTGTACAGGCGCGTCAGGTAACCATGTACTTCATCAAGAAACACACTGAATTGTCGTTGTCCCAGATCGGAATACAGGTGGGGAACCGCAATCATGCCACCGTGCTGCATGCCTGCAACACGGTAAAAAATTTCTATGACGTGGACAAGGGTTTTCGCTCCGATATCGAAGAGATCGAACGGATTCTGAATGCCTGATCGCTTTTCATTCCCAATCATCTTTTATTCCGACCTACCCCTTTTTTCTCAATAGATTCACCGGTGAGCGGGGATTTTTTTTATATTTGCCTTTTCTATCGGGCGTTTTTTACTTCCGGAACCGAAAAGTCATAAGATATGAACATTGTCCGTTGCCATCTTTTTCTGTTTATCCTGCTTGCTGTGACGGCACCTCTTGTTGCTCAGATTCCTGTGGGATACTACAACCCCACTGAGGGGCAGCATGGAGCCGCACTGAAGAGTGCCCTCTGTCGTGTGATCGGTGAGCCACAGGTACTCTCCTATGCTGAGCTATGGAAGGCATTTGAAACAACTGATGCCTTTACACACGACAAGGTATGGGACATCTATTCGCATGATCCACGTAAAGGAGTAGCCTATGGGTACAGTTTCAGTCAGCATCGCTGTGGTATCTCCCGAAAAGAGGGTGATTGTTACAACCGGGAGCATCTCTTTCCCAGAAGCTGGGCCCGTGGCACCACACTCCTTGAGACGGATCTTTTTCACATTTACCCCACCGACGGGTATGTGAACAACCGTCGTGGCAATCTTCCTTTTGGTGAAGTGGGGATCATCACCTGGGAGTCTGCCAACGGATCGAAGGTGGGTCAAAACAGTTTTGGCGGTTATACCCGAACTGTCTTTGAGCCGATCGACGAATACAAGGGTGATGTGGCGCGCAGTTATTTCTATGTGGTGACTGCCTATGAGGATCAGATGCAGGGGTGGCACTCTGATCAGATAGAACCGGATCGCTATCCCGGGTTCAACAGCTGGTCGCTAGCGCTGCTGCTGAAATGGCACCGGGAGGATCCTGTAAGCCTTAAGGAGGTGCGTCGCAACGAAGCAATCTACCGGTTGCAACAGAACCGCAATCCCTACATCGATTATCCGGTACTTGTGGAGCATGTGTGGGGGAGTGCAGCCAGTGACCCCTTTTATACGGGATCGATGATCGACAGCTACCGCGAAATTGAACAGAGCCCCTTTGAGCGCTGGCTCGACAGGGTCATTCGATTGATGACAATCAGATAGCCCATGTGGAGATTCTCATTGCTTTTGCTCTTCCTGTCGACGATCACCACCGGATGTGACACCGTGTTGGCGGGTTCACTGAAGATCGCATTGCTCAGCGACATGCACCATCTATCTCCGGAGCTCTACAACTCCGGTGCAGCCCTGTCCACACACGAGAAGTCTACCGGCAGGCAGTTCGTGGAACAGCAGATGGTGTTGGATCATGTCATGTCTGATTTGTTTCAACAGAAACCCGATTTGCTCCTTATTTCGGGCGATCTCACCCATCATGGAGAACGAGAGAGCCACCTCGATCTGATTGCCAAACTGGAGGCACTGGAACGCAAGGGCATCCGTGTGCTGGTGGTGCCCGGTAACCACGACATCAACATCCCCAATGCGGTAGCATACAGGGATATTCAACCGCAGCCGGTAGAGGGTATTTCGAAAGATGACTTTGCTGCTCTCTATGAACCCTTTGGCTACGGTGAGGCGATCGCTAGAGATGAGGCTTCACTCAGCTATGTTGCAGCGCTCAATGAACACCATTGGTTGCTTTGTTTCGACAGCAACCGTTACGATGAGCATACTACCGGTTCGATTACCGCAGGGCGCATCAAGTCACAAACAATGGAGTGGGCGCTTGCCGTGCTGCGTGAGGCAGAGGCAAAAGGAATCATCGTTCTTGGCATGATGCACCATGGCCTGGTGGAGCATATGCCCTACCAGTCCTCCTTCTTTCCCGCGTATCTAGTGGAGGAGTGGGAAAGAGATGCTGAGTCGCTGGCTGATGCGGGTATGCCGCTCATCTTTACCGGCCATTTTCACGCGAACGACATTACCCGCTTTGACACACCCGCGGGACGACACATCTACGATGTGGAGACTGGCAGCCTGGCACACTATCCTTTTGCCTGGCGGATGATGCGACTGGAACGGAACACCCTCGCCCTGGAGACCCATTTTGTCACCTCATTGCAGGGCAACAGCAATCTGCAGGAGGAAGCCCGTCAGCGACTGGAGATCGTGAGCCAGCGAGTCGCCGAAGGGCGTCTGAAAGGATTGGGTTTCCCCCTGCCTGAGGAGCTGATGCCGCTGCTTACCGACTTGATCGTGAAGCTCCATCTAAAACATGTCAAGGGAGATGAAAAGGAAGATACTGAAATGATGCAATCACTCCGGCAGTTTGCCTCTTTCCTTGGCGACGAGATTGATGTGGATGATTTCTCTTTCGATTTTCCGCCGGAGGATCTCAATCTGCTGATTCGGTTGAGAGAGGTTGAACAAGAGTGACTATGAGTGTGAACGGGATTAAGCTTTCCGGCGGCTTGTTGCCCTGCATGCAGGCCGGTGTCATGGAGGCCGGTTGTGATGAGGCTGGACGCGGTTGTCTTGCCGGGTCGGTCTTTGCTGCTGCTGTCATCCTGCCACCCGATTTCAGGTGTGACACACTCAACGATTCCAAGCAACTTAGTGAACGACAGCGGGAAAAGTTGCGTGTGGTGATTGAGCGGGAAGCACTCTTTTTTGCCGTGGCATCCTGTTCACCCGAGGAGATCGATCGGCTCAATATTTTGAAGGCATCCATCGAATCGATGCACCGGGCGCTGCGTGCACTTGCCAGTAAACCCCAGCATATTCTGGTGGATGGCAATCGCTTTGTGCCATTTGGGGAGATACCACACAGCTGTGTCATCAAAGGTGATGGGAAGTATCTGTCGATAGCGGCAGCATCTGTACTGGCAAAGACCTGGCGTGACGAAAAGATGCGGGAACTTGACAGACAGTTTCCACAGTATGGCTGGAGCCGCAACAAGGGGTATCCCACCCGCGAACACCGGGAGGCGATTCGCCTGTACGGTGTCACACCCCATCACCGCAAGAGCTTTACACTGTTTGAGCGGCAGCTTCACATCGATTTCTGAAACAAGATGAACGGGATGCAGCTTCAGAGTCCTTTCATGGTGAGCTGGATTCGTTTTCTCTGCTGATCCACTGTGAGCACCTTCACGCGCACATGCTGGTGCAGCGAAACCACCTCCCCCACATTTGATACAAACCGGTTGGCCAGCTCCGAGATGTGAACCAGGCCGTTTTCCTTGATGCCAATATCAACAAAGCACCCGAAGTTGGTGATGTTGGTTACGATGCCGTTGAGGATCATCCCCTCCTGCAAATCGGTGATCAGTCGTATGGCAGGATCAAACTCAAGTGTCTCTACCTTCGTCCGGGGATCCCGCCCCGGCTTCTGCAGTTCTGACAGGATATCGGCCAGCGTCTCAACGCCCACTGTTTCGGTCTTGTATCGCTGTTGATCAATGGCGGTGATTAACTCCTTGTTGCCGATCAACTCCTTCACACTGCATTGCAGATCGCTCGCCATCTGTTCCACAATGGGGTAGCTTTCCGGATGCACCGCCGAGTTGTCAAGCGGATGCTCCGACTCAGCAATCCGCAGAAATCCGGCACACTGCTCAAACGCTTTCTCACCCAGCCGGGGTACCTTCTTCAGTTCCTGGCGTGAACGGAAGGGGCCATTGGCGGAACGCCACTCCACGATGTTGTTTGCCAGTGACTCCCCCAGTCCGGAGACATAAGTGAGCAGATGCGTGCTGGCGGTGTTGAGGTTTACTCCCACCAGGTTGACGCAACGCTCCACCATCAGGTCGAGCGATCGTTTCAGCTTTGCCTGGTTCACATCATGCTGGTATTGTCCCACACCGATTGCCTTGGGGTCGATCTTTACCAGCTCGGCCAACGGATCGCTCAATCTCCTTCCAATGGAGACGGCACCCCGCACGGTGACGTCATACTCCGGGAACTCCTCACGCGCGATCCTGGAAGCAGAGTAGACCGACGCGCCACTCTCACTGACAACAAATACTTTCACCTCTTTTTCATATCGCAGTCCGGTGATGAAACGCTCTGTCTCGCGGCTGGCGGTGCCGTTGCCGATGGCGATGGCATCGATGCGGTAGGTACTCACTAGCTTCACCACTTTGTTGCCAGCCTTCGCATACTCCTGTTGCGGTGGATGCGGATAGATGGTCTCGTTGTGGAGCAGTTTTCCCTGTTCATCGAGACAAACCAGTTTGCATCCGGTGCGATAGCCCGGGTCGATGGCAAGGATGCGCTTTTGTCCCAGGGGAGGTGCCAGCAGCAGCTGTCGTAGGTTCTCAGCGAAGACGGTGATGGCTGCCTCATCGGCCTGTTCCTTTGACAGGTTGGCAAATTCGGCCTCGATGGATGGCTTCAACAATCGCTTGTACCCATCCTTCACCGCCTCTGTCACGTGACTCGCCGATTCACTGTTGTTCTTCACAAAGTGCCGCATCAATTTGTGCAATGAGCGAGCCTCATCGGTTGAGAGAGAGACCCGCAGAAAGCCCTCATTCTCGCCACGACGGATGGCCAGCAGCCTGTGTGACGGACAGCGTGAGAGAGAAGCCGAAAAATCGAAATAATCACTGTATTTTTCACCTTCCACTTCCTTGCCTTTCACCACTTTTGCAGTGATGATTGCCTCGTTCGAGAAGATGTTGCGCACCTGTTGCCTTGCCTTGCCATCCTCGTTGACCCACTCGGCAATGATGTCGCGTGCCCCTTTCAGTGCTTCCGCCGCATCTTCTACCTCCTCATTTATATAACCCAATGCTTCGGCCTCTACCGCACCTTGTTGTTGCGACATCAGCCATCGTGCAAGACCTTCCAGCCCTTTCTTGCGGGCTATCTCGGCTCTTGTCAACCGTTTGGATTTGAAGGGAAGGTAAAGGTCCTCCAGTAGGTTGTGCTCACGGCACTCGCGGATTTGCTTCTCCAACTCAGGTGTCAGCTTCTCCTGCTCGCCGATCGATTTCAGTATGAAGCTCTTCCGCTTTTCCAACTCCTCATGTTGCTCATTCAACTCCCCTATGCGGGCAATCTGCACCTCGTCGAGGCCGCCGGTCATCTCTTTGCGGTAACGGCTGATAAAGGGAATGGTGGCGCCTTCCTGTAACAGACGGAGTGTGTTCTCTACACTCCTGAGGGTCAGTCCGAGCGTGTGTGCGATTGTTGAATGGATATGGGACATCTGTTGATTTGTCATTGTGCGTGATGGTTCAGCTGCAAAAGTAAAGATTTTTTCCTAACTTTACCTCACCAAATGCAACCGGTATGGCCAAACTGAAATCAGTCTACTTCTGCAGCCAATGTGGCTATGAATCGCCCAAATGGATGGGTAAGTGTCCCTCCTGTGGGGAGTGGTCCACCTTTGTGGAGGAGCTGGTGCGCAGGGATGCCACCACCAATCAGGAGGATACACGTTCGTTTCAGAGTGTGCGCAGTGCGCCACAGCAGTTGGGAGAGATACGTGCCGATGAGGAACCCCGTATCGACTTGCATGACGGAGAGTTGAACAGGGTATTGGGGGGCGGACTGGTACCCGCTTCGGTGGTATTGCTGGGTGGTGAACCGGGCATTGGCAAGTCGACGCTGGTGCTGCAAACCATCCTGAAGCTAAACGGTCTGCCTACGCTTTATGTCTCCGGTGAGGAGAGTGCGCGACAGCTGAAGCTTCGTGCCGATCGTATCGGGTTGCAGAACAATGACTGCCTGATTGTCTGCGAGACCAACCTCGATGAGATCTACAAGCACGTGAAGAGCACCGCTCCCAGGTTGCTTGTCATCGACTCCATACAGACCCTCTACAGTGAGGCGCTTGAGTCGGCTCCCGGCAGCATCTCACAGGTGCGCGAGTGTGCCGCGTCGCTGCTCAAGTTTGCCAAACAGTCCGGGACTCCGGTGCTACTCATCGGACATATCACCAAGGAGGGAAGCATTGCCGGTCCCAAGATACTGGAGCACATTGTCGACACAGTGATCCAATTCGAGGGTGACCAGCATTACATGTATCGCATCCTAAGAAGCATTAAGAATCGTTTTGGCAGCACCGCCGAATTGGGCATCTATGAGATGAACCAGTCGGGACTGCGTGAGGTGAGTAACCCTTCGGAGCTGCTGTTGACACAGAATCACGAGGGACTGAGTGGCGTCTCCATCGCGGCAGCCATTGAAGGGGTCCGTCCTTTTTTGATTGAGACACAGGCCCTGGTGAGTACAGCAGCCTATGGAACGCCACAACGGTCCGCTACCGGCTTTGATATCCGGAGAACAAACATGCTTTTGGCTGTGCTCGAGAAGCGGGCCGGCTTCCGGTTGGCACAGAAGGATGTCTTTCTCAATATCGCAGGGGGATTGCGGGTGAATGACCCCGGTATGGATCTCTCGGTGATCAGCGCCATCCTCTCTTCCAGCCTTGATATGAGCATTGGTAGTGAGACGGCACTCTGTGGAGAGGTGGGACTCTCAGGTGAGATCCGGCCGGTGAATCGCATCGAACAAAGAATCCAGGAGGCCGAGAAGCTGGGCTTCTCCCGCATCCTGATACCGGCCAATAACCTGAAAGGGTACACCAGGAAGGGTTCGATTGAACTGATACAGGTGAAGAAGGTGAGTGATGCCTTCCGGATTCTTTTTTCCTGATGTGGGGAAACAGTATCATTCACCCACAGAGAAAAAGGGGGCAAACCTTTTTGTAAGTAGGAAAAAAACATTATCTTTGCATCCGCTTTGTGTAAAAATGGTACCTTGGCCGAGTGGCTAGGCGCCGGTCTGCAAAACCGTTTACGGCGGTTCGAATCCGCCAGGTACCTCATTGAAAAAACTCCGCAACAGATAACTGTTGTGGAGTTTTTTTTGCGATGGCATGTAAAAAGCTGTACTCTCCTGATGGGGGGATGGATCTGTCAGCTCTCTTTTGGGGGCTCTTTCGTAAAGGCATCTTTGACCTTGCCAAATTGCTCCTTCCATGCGTCGGCTACAGAAGAAAAGAAACCAATGGCACTCTCCTTCACCACATCCCACTTGCCGTCGGTCATCTGGTCATAATCCTGCAACTTGGTTGAGAGGCTGTCGCGAAGCTCTCTCAGCTTATCCAGTTGTTCCTTGTATTCCACTTTTGCATCATCGGCCATCTCTCCCACTTTGCTTTCCAGCCTGGAGATGGCTTCAGCCAGCTCTTCAATCACTTGGCCGGTTTTCTGTTTGAATTCCTCTCTTTTCATTGTTCGTACGCATTGTTGATGTTAGACTTACTTACCATACTAAACATCTTAACAGGCCATTGGTTCAAATCACTACAACTGCCTTTTCAGAACAATTTTCAGCAAGAAAAAAAACGGAAAAACAGGAATAATGACATCAGAATGAAAGTGAAACGGATGGAATGGTGTATCTTTGCAACTAATTTACAGTTGAGAAGTATGCTGAATGTAGTGATTTTTGGTGCTCCCGGATCAGGAAAGGGAACACAGGGTGAAAAGATAGCTGCCCGATATGGGCTACAACACCTCTCCACCGGAGAGATCTTAAGGGAAGAGATCGAATCGTCATCCGAACTGGGAATGCTGGCTGTCTCCTATATGTCGAAAGGGGAGCTGGTGCCCGACTGTGTGGTGATTGAGATGCTGGAAGAACTAATTGCAAGGAATAGCAATAGGAAAGGGTTTATTTTTGATGGTTTTCCACGCACGGTACCCCAGGGTGAAGCACTGAACCAACTGTTGCAACGGCATCATGCGAAGGTAGATCTGGTTATCAGCCTGGAAGTAGCCGATGAAGAACTGATTGACCGCCTGCTCAAGAGAGGCCTCATCTCTGGCCGGGCAGACGATAACCGTAAGACGATTGAATCGAGGCTGAGAGTCTATTACCGACAGACTGCCCCCCTCAAGGAGTTTTACCGCAAACAGGATTTGTTGCAAGAGATTAAAGGTGTTGGAACTGTCGAATCGATTTTTGAATCGATTGTGGAAGTGATCGACACGATATCCGGATCATAATGGCTGAAACAAATTTTGTAGACTACGTAAAGATCTTCTGTCGTTCGGGTAAGGGAGGAAGAGGCTCCTCCCATTTCAGGAGAGAGAAATATATTCCCAAGGGTGGCCCCGATGGCGGCGATGGTGGCGATGGAGGGAGCATCATCCTGCGCGGCAATCGCAACTACTGGACATTGCTTCACCTCCGTTACCAACGACACCTCCTTGCCGAACATGGCGAGAACGGCTCCAAGTCGCAACGCTCCGGTAAAATGGGAGAGAGTCGTGTGATCGAGGTCCCCTGCGGTACCGTTGCCTACGATGCACACAGTGGCGAGTACCTGTGCGATATCACCGACCACGACCAGGAGGTCGTGTTGCTCAAGGGGGGACGTGGCGGTCAGGGGAACCAGCACTTTAAAACCGCCACCAACCAGGCACCCCGATATTCCCAGCCGGGTGAGCCCTACGAAGAGCGGTGGGTGATCCTGGAGTTGAAGCTGCTGGCTGATGTGGGACTGGTGGGCTTTCCCAATGCCGGCAAGTCGACCCTTCTGTCGGTGGTCTCCGCTGCCAAGCCTAAGATTGCCAATTATCCTTTTACCACGCTTGAACCCAATCTGGGTATCGTGAGTTACCGCGATTCCAAATCATTCGTGATGGCCGACATCCCGGGAATCATTGAGGGTGCCAGTGCGGGCAAGGGGCTGGGGCTGCGCTTCTTGCGACACATCGAGAGGAACTCGCTCCTGCTCTTCGTGATACCCGCCGATGCCAATGACATCAACAAGGAGTATGAAATCCTGTTGAATGAGCTGAGGCAATACAATCCGGAGCTCTTGGACAAAAGACATGTGCTGGCCATCTCAAAGTCTGACATGCTCGACGAGGAGTTGATGCATGAGATATCCCAGACATTGCCCGAGCTGCCCACTGTCTTCATTTCGTCGATTACAGGACTTGGTATCCCGGTACTGAAAGATATCCTCTGGCAGGAACTTAACAGGGATGCAGTGGTGCCCCTGACGGCGTCACACAAGACACTGCTTCACCGCAACCTGGATGTTTCAGCAATCGCTTTTCAGGATGATGAAACCCTTCCGGAAGAAGAACCATCGGTGGATGAAGAGGAAGGTTGGTACGACGAGGATGACTTCTCTGAACTGGATGATTGAAACAGACCATGGTACCTCATCCCCATTCACCCAACCTGTTGTTGTTCGAGCTGCTTGCAGCAGAAAACAAGGTACGGCATTTTTCAACAACCCGCTCGGGAGGGGTGAGCAACGGTCCCTTCTCTTCGTTCAACATGGGCAACTTTTCCGATGATGACCCGTTGAAGATCAGCGAAAACCGCGAGATACTTGCGCGGATGTTTTACCTCACCCCCGACCTGTTTATCACACCCCATCAGAGACATGGTACCGGTGTGCTGACAATTGATCAACAATTCCTGTCGCTGAGCAAAAGCGAGGCCCTGGAAAGACTCTACAATGTAGATGCTACGGTGACCCGCGAAAAGGGAGTCTTTCTCTGTGCAACCACAGCCGACTGTGTGCCCATTCTCCTTTTTGATAAGCGGCAAGAGGTGATAGCTGCCATCCACGCCGGATGGAGAGGTTGTGCCGGAGGTATTGTGGGGAAAACTATCCGACGGATGGAAACAGATTTTGGAACATCCACAGCCGATCTGCTGGCAGCAATTGGACCTGCCATCTCGATGGAGCACTATGAGGTGGGAGAAGATGTGATTGAATCATTTGCCCGAAGCGGTATTGATCTCGCCGATCCCCTGTTGTCGAGGAAAGAGCGTACCACCTCGCGTTGGCACATTGACCTGAAGGAGATCATCCGAAGAGACCTTCTCCGCCAGGGTCTTACACCCGATAAGATTGAGAAGAGTGACCTATGTACCTACAAGCGTGAAGATCTGTTTTTCTCGGCACGCCGACAGTCGGTACATTCCGGCCGGATGTTAACCGGCATCATGATGGTTCCCTGACATAAAAAAAGAAGGAACCACAGGGATTCCTTCTTTCAATTTTCTTATTTCCACAACCGGTGTCGGACGATACCGGTTGTTGTCGGTTGATCAGTAACGGGCTCCGACAACTTCCCAGTCGATGATGTTCCAAATCTCCTTCAGGTGATCGGCACGGCGGTTCTGGTAGTCGAGGTAGTAGGAGTGCTCCCACACGTCGAATCCGAGCACCGGAGTCAGTCCGCTGGTGAGCGGGTTGCCGGCATTGCTCTCTTTCAGGATGGAGAGTTTGCCATCCGCATCTTTAGCCAGCCATACCCATCCGGAACCAAATACACCCAGACCGGCTGCGTTGAATTCTTCCTTGAACTTGTCGAACGAACCAAACTGCTTGTTGATGGCATCAGCCAGCTTTCCTTTGGGTTCGCCACCCCCCTCTTTTTTGAAAGAGGTGAAATAGATGTTGTGATTCAGTGCCTGTCCGGCATTGTTGAAGATGGCACCGTCGCTTTCCTTCACGATGGTTTCCAGGTCTGCGTTCTCGAACTTCGTACCCACAATCAGTTTGTTGAGGTTGTCAATGTAAGCCTGGTGGTGTTTGCCGTAGTGCAGTTCAACGGTTTGTTTGCTGATAACCGGTTCCAGGGCATCGGTTGCATAAGGTAATGCTACTTTTTCGAATTTCATATTTACACTGTTTTTAGTTTGTTGATCTTTGTTGTTCGCGTTGGACTGGTTGCAACTGAGTAGTGACAATGCAACAAATCCGCCCAATAGATATTTATGAATCGCTTTCATTTCAGTCGTTTGTTTGTTTCAAGTTATAACGGCAAGAGCAATCCATTTGTTCGACATTGTCTGGATGGATTCCCCACCAGATGTCCACAATTGGGCAAATTAAAAGCCTGAACATTGATATTCAGGCTTTTAATTACTTTATCGTCGGTGATAGTTTTTCTCTATTGCTTGTCAGTTTTATTGATGAAAAGCGGTCGGGTCGTTTTCATCAGACGATGTCTGTTTTTCCTCCTTGTTGGAGGGATGCTCCTCCTGTTTTTCCTTTGTATCGATGAATACGCTGTCATCAGAACCGGAAGGCTTTGAGGGCAGTGAATCTGGAGCGACAAGCTCTACCTTGCTGTCGAGAATCTCCTGGGAGCGGGAGATCCAAAGTCGTTTGCCAAAGATATGCTCCAGATCGTCGGCATATATGATTTCCCGCTCGAGCAGGATCTCTGCCAACTTGTTGTGACCGGCAGTGTGCTCGGTGAGGATCTTTTTCGCCCGTTCATACTGTTGGGCAATCATCGCCTTCACCTCTGTGTCGATCAGCTGTGCCGTCTCATCACTGTATGGCTTGGAGAAGGGATACTCCTGGCCGGAGGAGTCGTAATAGCTCAGATTGGGCAACTTGTCGCTCATGCCCATGTAGGTGATCATCGCGTATGCCTGTTTGGTTACACGCTCCAGGTCGTTCATCGCTCCCGAGGAGATCTGTCCGATGTAGACCTCTTCAGCGGCACGCCCCCCCAGGAGTGCACACATCTCGTCGAGCATCTGCTCCTTGGTGGTGATCTGTCGCTCCTCAGGCAGGTACCAGGCAGCCCCCAGTGCCTTGCCGCGTGGCACGATGGTAACCTTCACCAGCGGGTTGGCATGTTCCAGGAACCAGCTCAGCGTGGCGTGGCCCGCCTCGTGGATGGCGATCGACTTCTTCTCGTGCTGGGTGATGATCTTGTTTTTCTTCTCCAGTCCGCCCACGATACGATCCACCGCATTCATGAAATCTTCCTTCTGTACAAATTTCTTCTTGCTACGGGCAGCGATCAGCGCCGCTTCGTTGCACACATTGGCAATATCCGCACCTGAGAAGCCGGGTGTCTGACGTGCCAGAAAATCGATGTTGATTGACTCATCAATTTTAATGGGACGCAGGTGTACCTTGAATATCTCCTTTCGGTCGTTCAGGTCGGGCAGCTCCACATAGATCTGGCGGTCGAAACGACCTGCGCGCATCAGTGCCTTGTCCAGCACATCGGCGCGGTTGGTGGCTGCCAGAATGATCACACCGCTGTTTGAGCCGAAGCCGTCCATTTCGGTGAGCAGCTGGTTGAGGGTGTTCTCCCGCTCGTCGTTCGAACCGAAATTGGTGTTCTTGCCACGGGCACGTCCCACTGCGTCGATCTCGTCGATGAAGACAATACAGGGAGCTTTCTCCTTCGCCTGCCGGAAAAGGTCGCGCACACGTGATGCACCCACCCCTACGAACATCTCCACGAAGTCTGAACCGGAGATGGAGAAGAATGGGACATTGGCCTCACCCGCCACCGCCTTGGCCAGTAGGGTCTTTCCGGTACCCGGAGGACCCACCAGCAGCGCTCCTTTGGGAATCTTACCCCCCAGGTTGGTGTAGTTGCCCGGGCTTTTGAGGAACTCCACGATCTCCTGCACCTCCTCTTTTGCTTCCGAAAGACCGGCCACATCCCTGAAGGTCACTTTCTGACTGGAGTCTTTATCAAAGAGCTGCGCCTTTGATTTACCGACGCTGAAAACGCCGCCACCGGCACCGCCTCCGCCGCCCTGCATGCGTCGCATCATCCAGATCCAGAACACAATCAGCAACAGGAAAGGAGCAAAAGTGATCAGGATTCCCCACATTTCGGAGGTTGTGTCGAAACGAACCTCGATGTCGTACTGTTGTTCTGTCTTTACGGTTTCGATGAACTCAGCAATGGCATCAGCGGATGCTCCTTCTACTTGTATCACAGGTGTCCGTCCTGCCTTGGCCGCATCGTCGCCAAAAATAGGGCCCACCGATTCTTCACGCACCATCGCCTCAGCAGTGCCTTTGTTGCTGAAGACCACGATGCTCTTGATCCGGTTGTCGCGTACGTATTGCTGGAAATCGGACCATGTCACCTCCTTCACCGAAGTGTCCTGGCCGAAGAACCACATCCCCATGAGGATTGCCAATGCAATGGCATAGATCCAGTAGGGGTTGAGGGGGCTTTTTGGAGTGTTGCCACCTATTTTGGGTCGCAGCGTGGGCTGCTTGTCATTTTTGCTGTTAGAATTGCTCATGCGTGAATTATTCTTTAACCTGTTGGCTGAATCCGGAACAACTGCCTTGACAGAGAGGGGTTGTCTGGGTAAATAGTAACAAATTCAGGGGGAATTAGTTTTACAAGATGTCGGGAATGCGTTCTGTTTTTGCATCGTCCCACAGGTTGTCGATGTTGTAGAACGAACGCATCTCAGGCAGGAAGATGTGCACGATCACATTCCCATAGTCAATGGCAATCCACTCTGCCTGTTGTTGTCCGTGGATGCGGATCGGTTTCTCGGTTGTTTTCTTTTGAACCCACTCCTCCACTGAATTGGCCAGCGCTGATACTTGTGTGGGTGTGTTTCCTTCACAGATCACAAAGTAATCGCAGATGGCTCCGGTGACACCCTTGAGCCGAATGGAGCTGATATTTTTTCCTTTCTTCTCCTGAATGCCTTCAATGATGCTCTCTACCAGTTCGTTTTTTTCTGTCATTCTGAATGATAAGTCTGTTTATGGTACAAAGGTAGGTCGTTTTTTTGGATGGGAAGCATCCCGACACAACCTTTCTGCTTGCTATTGGAATAATTGCAAAAACAGTGCCACGATCTTTGAGCACCCTTCACAACAAACCCTGCCTCATGTCATGGGGCAGGGTTTGTTGTGTCAGTGCCGGGCACTTGTCAGAGACTCTTCAGGTTCAGATTGCGCCAGCGCACCCTGATTCCCCCGCCATCGTGAATCTGGAGGGCAATGCGACCCTGAGCCTTTCCAATCAGCTCATCTGTCAGGTCAACCATCTCTTCGCCGTTGAGGAATGTCTTCACGTTGTCACCCTTCACCAGGATGCGTAACATGTTCCAGTCACCCTCCTTCAGGATCTCTTCCTGTTCATCGGGTATTTGTACCAGCCAACCGCGACCGTAGGATTCGTAGATGCCACCGGTATCATTCCCTTTGGGTGCGACCTCCACTTGCCAGCCATTGACGGTAGCAACCGGTTCGATGAACGAACGGATGAAGACACCTGAGTTGCCGTCAGCTTCCTGTTTGAATTCGAGTGTCAGATCAAAATCATCGTAATAAGCTTGGGTGGCCAGGTAGCCATATTGTTTGTCGGGACCGCTTTCGCATATCAGTTCACCGTTCTCCACAAACCACTTCTCAGTGCCGTATACTTCCCATCCGGTCAGGTCGCTGCCATTGAAGAGCGTGATGATCTGATCATTTTCTTTCCGGGGCAGCTCTCTGATTTTGATGTTGCGAAACCAGGCTGCCGAGCCGTGATCCTGCAGGCATATCACCCCCTTGCGGGCCAGACCGTATTCGGGTGCATTCTCCCATTTCCCGCTCGCCTTGCGTGTGAACCAATCCTCGCTCCAGGCCTCAAATTCAATAACTTTTTCGCCATTCAGCCAGTGTTCCACATGTCCGTTGTCGAAGATGATCCTGGAACTGTTCCACTCGCCGGCCGGTTTGATTTCTGTTTTCTCCGGGTCGGTGGTGTGCATGGCGTAGTCGGCAGCCGTTTTCTGCCAATCTTCGAGCGGTTGGGGGAAGTTGAGTTCGTCGATGAGCTGGTATTCCGGGCCGGTGACGTAGGGAACAGTGAATTTGGGGTTTTCAACCACATGGTAGAGCACCCCGCTGTTTCCACCGTCAGCGATCTTCCAGTCCCACACCAGTTCGAAGTTTTCGTAAATCTTATCGGTCACGATGTAGCCATGCTCATCGGCCCCTTCCCCTTTTGCCTGGATCATTCCCTCTTCTGCAAACCAGGGCGCTGTGAGCTGCTCACCATTGTAATCACGCCATCCATTCAGCGTTTCACCGTCGAACAGCAGTTCCCATCCCCCGGCAATCTCATCCTGCGTGAGGGTGTTGTGTCTCTCACCACCGCCACAGGCGGTCATTCCTGTAATCATTCCGATTGCAATCAATAAATGTAACTTTGTCATTTTTTTATTATCAGTTTATATGGACAATTAATTTGCGTGGTTGCAGGTTCATTCTTTTGCAAAGATACCGAATATTCGTATCTTCACCGGTCCAAGCTGCTGTTTTTTTCTAAACAGATGGGGGAGTCCCACAAGCCTTCTTCAATTTTTAATGGCGTGTTGCAAACCAAACAATCAAATCAGGCGTTATTATCTTTCACAAAGGTAGTGAAACAACTCCTGAAAACAATCGGGTTATTTTGGAACATATTGATCTTACGAAAAATCACAAGGTGACCAACAGGAACTTTGTGGCTACTGTCGGTTTTTTTGATGGTGTACACACCGGTCACCGCTATCTGATCAGTCAGCTTAGGAAGGAGGCTGCATTGCTGTCGTTGCCCTCGGCAGTCATCACTTTTCCGGTGCACCCGCGCAAGGTGTTACAAGCTGATTATCAGCCGGCCCTCCTGTGTGGATACGAGGAGAAGTTGGAGCTGTTGGCATCCACAGGGGTGGAATACTGTATCACAATGCCCTTTTCTGCGGCTCTCTCGAACCTCACCGCCCGCGCATTCATGCAGGATGTATTGCAGCGACAGTTGCATGTCTCGACACTCCTGATAGGCTATGACCACCGATTTGGTCATCAACGCGAGGAGGGACATGCTGATTATCTCCGCTACGGAAAAGAGATCGGTTTGCGGGTAGTGAACGCTGCCGAATGGCAGACCGATGGAGGGAATGTGAGCTCAACCCGCATCCGCAGGCTGTTGCAAGAGGGGGATGTAGTAGGGGCAAGCCAGCTGTTGTCATACAATTACACCTTGTCAGGCAAGATTGTGGAGGGGTATCGTGTGGGACGCACCATTGGTTTTCCCACAGCGAACATCCGCTCATGGGAACGATACAAAGTGGTGCCGGCTCTGGGTGTATACGCCGTGCTGGTGCATCTGCGAAACGAAAAATATGAAGGAATGCTCTACATTGGGACACGTCCCACGCTGCATGCCGATCCGGAGATCAGTGTGGAGGTCAATGTCTTCAATTTTAATGGGGATCTCTACAATCAGTCACTGACCGTGGAGTTTATCGATTTTATCCGTCCTGATAAGAAGTTTGAGACAATGGAGCAGCTGGTGGAACAGATTCACTGCGACAAGAAAAACGTGCAACAGCGACTGCGACAAGAACGCATATGAAAACCATACAACTGAATAACGGGGTCATGATTCCTGCACCAGGACTGGGCACCTATCGTCTTGGGAAAAATGAGAGGGCGGTGATCCATGCCGTGCGCAGCGCGTTCGATGCCGGATATCGGCACATCGACACTGCCTCCTTCTATGCCAATGAGCACGCCATAGGCAAGGCAATAGCTGAAAGCGGACTCCCACGGGAAGAACTTTTCGTGACTACCAAGCTATGGGGTACCGATATTTTGAAAAATGGCATTGAGCGGGCTTTTGAGGAGAGCATGCGACAATTGGATATCGCTTATATTGACCTTTATCTTGTGCACTGGCCGGTGACAGGTGCGGTGGCGTCAACCTGGAAAGAGATGGAACGAATCTATGAAAGTGGCAGGGTGAGAGCGATAGGTGTGAGCAACCACCTGATTCACCATTTGGAGGAGTTGCTCACGGTGGCCACTGTGGTGCCAGCCATCAATCAGGTGGAACTGCATCCCTATCTGGTGATGCAGCCACTACAGGATTACTGCAGGGAGAAAGGGATTGTTGTGGAGTCGTGGAGCCCGTTGGGCAGTAGCAAGATCCCACTGTTTAGTGATCCGCTGTTGTTGGAGATTGCCGAAAAGAAAGGCAGGAGCACAGCCCAGGTTATCCTGCGGTGGAACCTGCAGAAAGGATTGCTACCCCTACCCAAGTCATCCGATGCCACGCGGCAGCGTGAGAATATTGCCTTGTTCGATTTCTCGCTTTCTGCACAGGAGATTTCTATGATTGATCGCCTCGACAAAGCACAACGAACAGGGATTCATCCCGACGAGATCGGATTTTAGAAGATACCCCGCTGATTGAGCGCACGCTGGTAGCGGGCCGCATTGCGTGCATGCTCGGCATGTGTGGCTGCAAAGTTGTGACGTCCGGAGAGGTCATCCTTCGCACACATGAAGAGGTATTGGTGGTCTTGTGGTGACAGGGTGGCATCGATGGCTGCGATGGAAGGGATCCTGATGGGTCCCGGAGGCAATCCCTCCCGCTTGTATGTGTTATAGGGTGACTCCACCTCCAGGTGTCTGTAGAGGATGCGCCGCAACGTAAAGTCACCTACGGCAAACTTCACTGTGGGATCTGCTTCCAGTCTCATGCCTCTTTTGAGACGGTTCAGGTAGAGTCCCGCCACAATGGGATATTCATCCAGATAGGTTGCCTCCTCCTCCACGATGGATGCCAGGATGGATACTTCCACCGGCGTGAGTCCCCTCTCTTTTGCCTTTTTGATGCGGGTATCGTTCCAAAATCGGTGGTGTTCTCTCTTCATCCGTTGCATCAGTGCCTCCACATCTGTGTTCCAGTATACTTCGTACGTGTTTGGAATAAACATTGTCACCATTGTTTCAAGGGTGAAACCCATCTTCTCTGCCACCTGAGGGTCACGCAGCGCCACAAGGAGTGTCAGGCTGTCGGTCATCAGCTGACTGGCGAGTCGTCCGGCGAGATCCTCTTTTGTCCGTATGTTGTTGAAGGTGATGTTGACAGGCGTCTGGTTTCCCGAACGCAGCAGACGGATTACATCGGGCATTGTCATACCCCCGCTGATCGCATACCGGCCACTTCTCACCCGCTCCGGGTAATTCATTTTTCCGGCCAGAAAGCGGAAGATCTTTTCGGAGGGCAGGGCTGCCTGTTCCTTGAGTTGCCTGATCACCTCCTCGTAATTCCGTTCCTCGTCGACGTAGATGTAAACCGTTTCGGCAGGTGTGAATGGTGCAAAGACTAGCCGGTATAGATAGAACGATGCGGATACCAGAAGCAGCAGCATGAGGGCCACAGTCCAGAGGATTGTTTTTTGTTTTTTTCGTTTGTGGGTTTGTTCCATTTCATTGCAACATAAAGGAGGGATAACTGGGCACAAAAGTAGGAAGATTCAATTGAAATTATCGCATTTTCTTTGACAAGTTAAAAACAATCATGTATATTTGCACCCGATTTCAAGTGAACAAACAGGGAAGTGTGGGTGAGTGGCTGAAACCAGCAGTTTGCTAAACTGCCGTACGGGTAACTGTACCACGAGTTCGAATCTCGTCGCTTCCGCTGAAATGGGATATTGGTTGCAATGGCACCAGTGTCCCATTTTTTTTCTGAACGAATCCCAATTGCAACCGGTTGTTCTTCCTGCCCAGAGATGCCATAAACAGCGTCGATGATCCTTCTAAAATATCAATCAAAAATATGTTGTATAACATGTTTTATTGTTGTATCTTTGCACTGATTCGAATGGCAAGCGTGTTATTTGAATGCATATTCAGGTTATCACATACATCATGAATGGCTTCTTATATGATACGGTTACAGATGAATCATCACAACATAAGTTGAAAATTATGACAATCAAAAACCTTACAAAAAATGAGATTTTGGGCCAGATCAGGTATCTGGAACAAAACATTTCAAGGGGGTCTGTCACCTACCGTGTAAACAGAATGAACAGACTTCGTATCTTGAGAGCAAGTTTGCGTAGTGCAAGCTGATGAATCGCTACAATTACATTGAAGCAGAAAGCAGGACATGCCTGCGAGTATGCTGATGCCTGGCGCGTTTTATCAGGATCATTTCTGAAGCTGAGTGACCCTCTGAGGGGTTGTGAAAGCTTTTCCAATCGACTCAATTTTATCATCCCCCATACCAGAAGCTGCCTATCTAGGCGGCTTTATTGTTTTTGAAAGAAGAATACCGATAATTATACCCATTATTCAGTAAAAAGATCGGTATGATGTGATTTTTATCTATCTTTGCGCAATTACCTAACAAAAGAATAATTGAATATGGATGTACTTTCTGCCCGATTGGCTGCCTTGTCGCCCTCTGAAACCTTTGCGATGGCACAGAAGAGCAATGAGCTCAAGGCTCAGGGAATTGATGTGATTAACATGAGTGTGGGAGAACCTGATTTCACCACACCTGAACATATTAAACAGGCAGCCAAGAACGCGATCGATGATAATTTTTCATTTTACTCGCCGGTAGCCGGCTTCCCTGACCTCAAACAGGCGATCACTGCCAAGCTGGAGAGGGAAAACAGGCTCACCTATACTCCTGCACAGATCGTGGTCTCCGGTGGTGCCAAGCAGTCGCTTTGCAACGTGATACTCGCCATCGTGGACAAAGGAGATGAGGTGGTGATTCCTGCACCCTACTGGGTCAGTTATCCGGAGATGGTGAAGCTGGCAGAAGGAACACCTGTCTATGTCTATGCTGGCATTGCCCATGATTTTAAGATTACTCCACAGCAGCTGGAAGAGGCGATAACACCCAGGACCAAAGCGTTGATACTCTGCTCTCCCTCCAATCCCACCGGGAGTGTCTATACACAGGAGGAGTTAAAGGCGTTGGCCGCTGTCCTTGAGAAATACCCCAATGTGGTTGTGATTTCCGATGAGATTTATGAGCACATCAATTACATCGGTCAACACCAGTCTATTGCACAATTCGATGCCATCCGTGATCGTGTGGTTGTGGTGAACGGGGTCTCGAAAGGGTACGCCATGACCGGCTGGCGCATCGGTTGGATCGCAGCACCGCAATGGATCGCGTCTGCCTGTAGCATGTTGCAGGGACAGTATACCTCCGGGCCTTCCTCCATCTCGCAAAAAGCGTCGGTGGCAGCCTACAACGGTGATCAGTCTTGTGTGGCAGAGATGCGCGCTGCTTTTGAAAGAAGAAGAAACCTGATTGTCTCACTGCTGAACGAGATACCGGGTCTGCAGGTGAACAACCCGATGGGTGCTTTCTACATCTTCCCGGAGTGCAGCAGTTACCTGGGGATGTCAGTGAATGGCCGTAAGATAGCGACAGCTACCGACCTGGCGATGTACCTCCTGGAAGAGGGGCATGTGGCTTGTGTGGGTGGTGATGCATTTGGTGCACCGGGTTGTATCCGTCTCTCCTATGCCACCTCCGATGAGAATATCGAAAAAGCTATTGCCCGTATCAAAGAGGCGCTGGCAAAGTTATCCTGAAAGGTGATATGACAAAGAGATGCCCGGGTCACACTGTGATCCGGGCATTCATTTTTTTTGACTCTCCTGTTCGTTATAGTTCTGCTTCAATCATCACCGGGAAATGGTCCGAAGGGAACCGTCCATATTGCTGTTCATTCAGCACCCCATACTTGTGCACGGTGATATCGGGACTCACCCAGATATAATCGATACGATCTCTCATCGGAGCATCCAGCCTGAATGCATTGAAGGTGCCCTCCGTGCCATAGGGAGGCGTTCGTGTGATGCTGTATGAGTCATGTAGCTGTCCGGCTTCAAGGATGATTTGGATCGGTTCCGAGTCTGGTGTGGCATTGAAATCGCCGGTCACAAAAACAGGGTTGTTGCCAGCAATTTCTTTCACCTTCTCGTTCAGTAGTAGTGAGGAGTTCCTGCGTGCCTCTTTGCCCTGGTGGTCGTAATGGACGTTGAAGATGAAGAAGGTTTTCCCTGTATGATTGTCGTTGAATTGTGCCCAGGAACAGATGCGGTTGCAGCAAGTGGCATCCCATCCCTTTCCGGGAAGATCGGGTGTCTCTGAGAACCAGAAGTCGCCGTGGTCGAGCAGCTCAAGACGACTGGTTCGGTAAATGATCGCGGAGTGTTCACCGGCATCCTTACCGTCATCGCGACCGCCACCCACGTAGGCATAGTCTCCCAATTCCAGAATCCCCTCCAGCTGGTGTTTGAATCCTTCCTGCGTGCCGATCAGATCCAGCTCGTGGAAGCGTATCAGGCGCTTCACCATCTCCTTTCTCTCGGGCCAAGCATTGGCACTATCCTTGGGGGTGTCCATGCGAAGGTTAAAGCTGCTCACATTCAGGGTGGCGGTTTTTTCTGATTGTGCTTGTGTGCCGGTCACTGTGAGCAGTGCTAGGCAGATCCATACGAAACGTTTTGTCATCATTTGTCGCTCTATTGTTTGAACTGAAAGTTTGCTATTTCGACAGGAAGCGAAGAGATCCCTCATTTCCTGTTTGTATCTTCACGACATCCCGAAAAACCGTCTGACAGGCAGCCGGCTTCGACGCTATCAGCGCTCAAATGTATAGCGATTACGCATAATATGCAAATGTGGCTGGCATCAAATTTCTACCTTTCTCAATTTATTGTTACCTTTGCAACTTAATTTTTGCATGGTATAAATTCATTGACAATGAATAAGAGGTTTCCGGAATACAATCAATTGAATCTTTCAGATATCAACAAGGAAATATTGAAAGAGTGGGATGAAAAAGAAGTTTTCAGGCAAAGTCTTGAAATCAGAAGGGGGCATCCACAGTTCGTCTTTTACGAAGGCCCGCCATCGGCCAACGGCATGCCGGGAATCCATCATGTCATTGCCCGTTCCATCAAGGATATATTCTGTCGCTACAAGACCATGAAGGGATTTCTGGTAAACCGGAAAGCGGGTTGGGATACCCACGGGTTACCGGTAGAGCTGGGAGTGGAAAAATCACTCGGCATCACCAAGGAGGATATTGGTAAAAAGATCACCGTGGAGGAGTACAATGCCGCCTGCCGCACCGAGGTGATGAAGTATACCCGCGAATGGGAGGAATTGACTCGTAAGATGGGTTACTGGGTGGAGATGAGTGATCCCTATATCACTTACGACAACCGTTACATCGAGACACTCTGGCACCTCCTCAAGGAACTATACAACAAGGGGCTGCTCTACAAGGGCTATACCATCCAACCCTATTCACCCGCCGCTGGCACCGGGCTGAGTACGCATGAATTGAACCAGCCTGGTTGCTATCGTGACGTGAAGGATACCACCTGCACGGCCCAGTTTCTGGTGAAGGAACCGCTGGAGGAGTGGCAGCAGTTTGGGGATCCTTTCTTTCTGGCCTGGACAACTACCCCCTGGACCCTGCCGTCGAACATGTTGCTGGCAGTGGGAAAGCAGATTGAATATGTGGCGGTACAGACTTACAACCCCTACAGTGGACTGCCTATGACAGCGGTGCTGGCCAAGAACCTGTTACCGGTTTACTTCCCTGAAAAGAATGCATCTTTGTCGCTCAGTGAGTATCAGGCTGGTGACAAGAACATACCCTATAGGGTGCTTGACAAGGTGTGGAAAGGATCTGATCTGGCCGGCATCCGCTACGAACAGCTGATCCCCTGGGTGAAGGTGACCGACAAAGCCTTCCGGGTGGTTACCGGTGACTTTGTCACCACCGAAGATGGTACCGGCATCGTGCACATTGCCCCCACCTTTGGCGCAGACGACGCCCGTGTGGGGAAAGAGTATGATGTGCCGGGTCTGACACTTGTCGACAAGGAGGGCATCCATCGTCCAATGGTGGATCTCACCGGTAAGTTTTACCCCATTGAAGCGCTCGATCCGAGCTTCGTGAAAGAACAGGTAAACAGCGACCTCTATGCTGCATATGCCGGCAGGTATGTGAAGAATGCATATGATGATTCGCTGACGGAGGAGGATGCCACGCTCGATGTGGATCTCTCGGTCATGCTCAAGCAGCAGAACAGGACTTTCCGCATAGAAAAGCAGGTGCACAACTACCCGCATTGCTGGCGAACCGACAAGCCGGTGCTTTACTATCCACTCGATAGCTGGTTCATCCGTACCACCGCCTGCCGTGAGCAGATGATCGCGCTCAATGACACCATCAACTGGAAACCCCAGTCCACCGGCACTGGTCGCTTTGGTAAGTGGCTGGAGAACCTGCAGGACTGGAACCTGAGCCGCAGCCGCTACTGGGGTACTCCACTGCCTATCTGGCGTACCGACGACGGGAAGGAAGAAAAGTGCATCGGTTCGGTGAAGGAACTTTACGAGGAGATGCAGAAGGCAGTCGAGGCAGGCGTGATGCAAGAGTTGCCCTGGAAAGATCTGGACCTGGGCGATTACCGCGAGTTGGAGTATGAACAGATCGACCTGCACCGTCCCTACGTGGATCAGATCCTGCTGGTCTCCGAAAGCGGCAGAGTGATGCGGCGAGAAACAGACCTGATCGATGTCTGGTTTGACAGCGGTGCCATGCCCTTTGCCCAGGTTTTCTATCCGCACATCACCGAAGCTGAATTTGAAAAGGTGTTTCCCGCCGATTTCATTGCCGAGGGGGTGGACCAGACCCGTGGCTGGTTCTACACGCTGCATGCCATAGCCGCCATGGTGAGGGGAAGCGTGGCATTTAAAAATGTGGTCTCCAACGGGCTGGTACTCGACAAGAATGGCAACAAGATGTCGAAGCGACTGGGCAATGCGGTGGATCCTTTCGAGACCATTGAGAAATATGGTTCCGATCCCCTGCGATGGTACATGATCACCAATGCGGCCCCCTGGGACAACCTGAAGTTCGATGTCGAAGGGGTGGAAGAAGCCCGCAGGAAGTTCTTCGGAACACTCTACAACAGTTACTCCTTCTTTGTGCTCTACGCAAATGTGGATGGCTTCCACAACCAGTATCCGCAGATTGAGATCGCAAGGCGACCGGAGATTGACCGCTGGATCATCTCGCTGTTGAACAGCCTGATCACCGAGGTGGACCAGGCATACGATGCCTACGAACCCACCCGTGCCGGACGTGCCATAGCCGATTTCGTGAACGACAACCTCAGCAACTGGTATGTGCGGCTCAACCGCAAACGCTTTTGGGGGGGTGAGATGAGCGACGACAAGCTGTCGGCCTACCAGACCCTTTATCAGTGTCTGCTTACTGTGGCGCAACTGATGGCTCCCATCGCTCCATTCTATGGCGACAGGCTCTACCTCGACCTGATCGGCGTTGCCGGTTACGACGAGGGGCAGTCGGTTCATCATACCGACTTCCCGCGTGCCGATGAGGAGCTGATCGACAAGGAGTTGGAGGAACAGATGTATCTGGCCCAGACCGCATCATCAATCGTGCTGGCACTGCGTCGAAAGGTAAACATCAAGGTGCGTCAGCCGCTTTCACGGATCATGATCCCGGTGCTGGATGATCAACAGAGAAGGAATATGGATGCAGTGAAGTCGTTGATCCTGAACGAGGTAAATGTGAAGGAGCTGGACTTCGTCGACTCGACAAGTGGCATGCTGGTGAAAAAGGTGAAGCCCGATTTCAAGAAGCTCGGCCCCCGCTACGGTAAGATCATGAAGCAACTGGCCGCACGCATCCAGCAGTTGGATCAACAGGAGATCAATGCACTGGAACAAACCGGATCGCTGAAATTGAACATCGACACACTGGAGGCAGTGATAACCACGGATGATGTGGAGATCCTTTCCGAGGATATCCCCGGCTGGCTGGTGGGCAGTGAAGGCAGACTCACCGTAGCCCTCGATATCACCCTCACCCCTGAACTGGTAAAAGAGGGGATTGCCCGGGAACTGGTAAATCGAATCCAGAACCTGCGCAAAGCGAAGTCGTTCGAGATTACCGACCGCATCACAATCGCTATGTCGTCGCACGCTGCCTTCAATGAAGCGGTGACCGAATATGCCGCATACATCTGCAACCAGGTGCTTGCCGATGCGATCACACTGACGATTGAACAGATGGAGGATGAGATCGAAATCGATGACCAAACGCTCACCATCCGTATTGAGAAAAACAGTTGAAAGATATCCGATTTATCGTTATCTTTGCGCAAACATGTAGCTGTATGCAACTGTGAACTTTATCGAAACGAAGGTTGTTGTATATAGACTCTGATTCCGGAAGAGAGACACAGCCTATTTTATACATTAATCATTATGAGCGAGAAGACGAGATATTCAGATGAGGAATTGGATGAATTCCGTGCAATTATCAATGAGAAATTGCAGATTGCCCGGCAGGAATATGAAAACTATCGTGCTGCGGTAACCAATACCGACGGGAACGACACCGTGGACACCTCTCCCACCTACAAGGTGTTGGAAGAGGGAGCCTCCACACTTTCAAAAGAGGAAGCAGGCCGGCTCGCACAACGTCAGATGAAGTTTATACAGAACTTGCAGGCGGCACTCGTTCGTATTGAGAACGGAACCTATGGTGTCTGCCGGGAAACCGGCAAACTAATCCCCAAGGAGCGTCTCCGGGCCGTCCCGCATGCCACACTGAGCATTGAGGCCAAGTCGGCGAAGAAGAGATAACCACCCCCTGTGAATGAGTGTAGGGCTGTTATCATTGCTCAGGATCAGGGGTGTATTCCCCAACAGGAGATAGTTTCCCAAACAGTTAGGTATGAACAATAGAAATCACAAAGGCTGGATTCCCATTGCGGTTGTTTTTCTGGTACTTCTCGTCGATCAACTTTCAAAGATATGGGTCAAAACCCATATGGCGCTCTATGATGCGATTCACATTACAGACTGGTTTCAGATCTATTTTGTGGAAAACAACGGGATGGCTTTTGGAATTGAAGCAGGTGGGAAACTGTTTCTTTCTCTCTTTCGGATCGTTGCAGTGATTCTGATCATCATCTATATCACCCGGCTGGTAAAGGAGAATTACAGGAATGGCTTTATCGTCTGTGTCACGCTGGTGCTGGCTGGAGCTGCGGGAAACATTGTGGATAGCATCTTATATGGTGTGATCTTTGAAGCCAGTTATCCCGGCCATGTTGCCTCTTTCGTACCCTGGGGAGAGGGCTACGCCACATTGCTGCATGGAAAGGTGGTGGACATGCTTTACTTCCCGCTTGTCAGGGGGAACTACCCAGACTGGTTCCCGTTTGTGGGGGGCCAAGAGTTTCTTTTCTTTCGGTTCATCTTCAACCTGGCCGATTCGGCCATCACAGTAGGTGTCATATCGATACTGCTCTTTTACCGGAAGACACTCTCTTTTTCACTGTTGTCTAAAAGCGAACGGGACAAACTGGACCGGGAAGGAGCGGAAAAAAGCAATACAGGTGAAGCATAACATCGCGCCATATTTCCTTGTTCTTCTCGTGGGACT
Source organism: Bacteroidota bacterium (assembly GCA_023399295.1). GTDB lineage: Bacteria > Bacteroidota > Bacteroidia > Bacteroidales > Dysgonomonadaceae > Proteiniphilum. The sequence continues at coordinate 25,311 of JAEWQF010000038.1, read as the reverse complement.
TCTGATGGTCTCATCCTGTCAGAACCGTCCCAAGGAGGTGCTGAACAGGAAGCAAATGGAGCGACTCCTCTATGATGTGTATCTGGCTGAGGCTACCATGGAGAATGATTATCAGCAGTTTAACACTCCGGAAAAAAAAGAGGCTTACATCAACCGTCTGTTTGCTGCCCATGGTGTGACACCTGCGAGATGGGACAGTTCGTTGTCGTGGTATTCCGATCGGATCGATCTCTATCTGAAAATGAACGACTCGGTGAAGGCCCGCCTTGAAAGGGCCCGCAAAGGTGTCGATGATGAGATAGGGCGATTGGCATCACGCAAGGTGCTGGATCCCCGAACCCTCTCGCCCTCCTATATCCCGCCTTACTATTCCTTTGGCTCTTCATCGGCGGACAGGGGTTTCCGCTTTCGCCTGAACGAGTCTGAACTCGATGAGTTGATCCAGGACAGTACATTTTTTTTCACCTACAGTGTCATCGGCATACCTCCCAATTTCACCAGCCGGCTCACTTCCCGACTCACGCTCGAGTATGGCGACACCACGATCTACATACCCCAAGCGATTACAGAAAACAAGAGATATTGTGTCACCCTCATGAAATATCTGCCTGCCGATACGGTTTTAAAGATTGAGGAAGACACATTGCGGCAATTGTTCGGTTACCTGCATCTGCATGACTCACTGGCGCATCACACACACATTCAACTCTACAACATCTTTCTGGGGGACGAATCTGTTGATTCAATCGGTATCAACTCACGCAAGATAGAAGAAAAGCCGTTGCAGGATAGGATGAGAATACTCCAGGATTCACTGAGTGCCAGGTGAGTGTGTGACATATTGAGAAAAACTATCAGACATAAAAAAAACATGTGTAGATAAAGTGCTATATTTGTAGCTAAATTTGACAACAGAACAAGTAATATTTAACTTATCATAACAGTACATCAAATGGAAAAGAAGAGAGTTTACACCTTTGGTAACGGCGCAGCAGAAGGACGTGCAGATATGAAAAATCTGCTCGGAGGGAAAGGGGCTAACCTGGCCGAGATGAATCTGATTGGAGTACCCGTTCCTCCCGGCTTCACCATTACAACGGAAGTTTGTACCGAGTACAACGAGCTGGGGCGTGACTACGTGATTTCAGCCTTGAAAGAGGAGGTGGAACAAGCGGTAAATCAGATAGAGGCTCTTACCGGCACAAAGTTCGGTGATAAGGAAAATCCTTGTCTGGTCTCGGTACGTTCGGGTGCACGTGTATCCATGCCGGGTATGATGGATACCGTGTTGAACCTTGGTCTCAATGATGATGCTGTTGAAGGGATTGCCAAAAAATCGGGCAACGAACGCTTCGCATGGGACTCCTACCGCCGTTTTGTGCAAATGTATGGCGACGTGGTGCTGGGACTGAAGCCACAGAGCAAGGAGGATATCGATCCTTTTGAGGAAATCATGGATGAAATGAAGGAGTCGAAAGGCATCGAGCTGGATACCGATCTCACTACCAACGACCTGAAAGAGCTTGTAAGAAAGTTCAAGGCAGCAGTGAAAGAGAAGACCGGTCACGATTTCCCGGTGAGTCCATGGGATCAGCTCTGGGGAGCTGTATGTGCTGTCTTCGACAGCTGGATGAACGAACGGGCGATCCTTTACCGTAAAATGAACAACTTCCCCCAGGAGTGGGGTACCGCGGTCAACGTGCAGGCAATGGTTTACGGTAACATGGGCAAGACCTCCGGTACTGGCGTGGCCTTCACCCGCGATGCGGGCACCGGTGAAGATATCTTCAATGGCGAGTACCTGATCGATGCACAGGGTGAGGATGTGGTAGCAGGCGTCCGCACGCCCCAGCAGATTACCCTCGAGGGTTCACGCCGCTGGGCGAAACTGCAGGGTGTCTCCGAAGAAGAACGCGCAGCCAGATTCCCATCGCTGGAAGAGGCGATGCCCGTCTGTGCCCGTGATCTGATCGAGGTACAGCAGAAGCTGGAAGATTATTTCAAGGATATGCAGGATCTGGAGTTCACCATTCAGGACGGCAAGCTGTGGATCCTGCAGACCCGTAGCGGAAAGCGAACCGGAGCGGCCATGGTGAAGATTGCGATTGACATGCTGCACCAGGGATATATTGATGAGAAGATCGCCCTGCGTCGTTGCGATCCGGAGAAGCTGGATGAGTTGCTTCATCCTGTTTTCGATAAAAAAGCATTGTCCAACGCGAAACGTGTCACACACGGACTACCCGCTTCACCAGGGGCTGCTGCCGGACAGGTGGTATTCCATGCCGACGAGGCGGAGGAGTGGAGCAAGGAGGGCAAGAAGGTGATTCTCTGCCGCATTGAGACCTCCCCTGAGGATCTGAGAGGGATGGCCACTGCACAGGGTATTCTCACTGCTCGAGGCGGGATGACCTCTCACGCAGCGGTAGTGGCCCGTGGCATGGGCAAATGTTGTGTTTCAGCTGCCAACAACGTGATCATTGACTATAAGTCCCGATCCATGACAATCGACGGGGTGGAAGTGAAAGAGGGTGACTGGATCTCATTAGACGGTTCCACCGGCAATGTCTACCTGGGGAACATCGCCACCGAAGATGCCGAGCTGGATGCCGATTTTGCCGAACTGATGCAGATTGCCGATAAATATTCCCGTATGGATGTGCGCACCAATGCGGACACACCACATGATGCCATTGTTGCCCGTAACTTTGGTGCAAAGGGGATTGGCCTTTGCCGCACCGAACACATGTTCTTCGAGGAAGACAAGATCATACCGATGCGTGAGATGATCCTGGCAAAGGATGAAGAGGGTCGTCGCAAGGCACTCAACAAGCTGTTGCCCTTGCAAAAGAAGGACTTTGAAGGTATCTTCCGTGCGATGGATGGCCATGCTGTCACCATCCGACTGCTCGATCCCCCGTTGCATGAGTTTGTGCCGCATGATGAAAAGGGACAGATGGAGATGGCGAAGGTGATGGGTATCTCCTACAAGGATATCCACGACCGCGTGGAAGGACTGATGGAGTCGAATCCGATGCTGGGCCTTCGTGGTTGTCGCCTGGGGAACCTCTATCCTGAGATCACCGAGATGCAAACGCGCGCCATCATGGAGAGTGCCCTCGAACTGAAGAAAGAGGGTATCAAGGCCAAACCGGAGATCATGGTACCCCTGACCGGTATCGTACACGAGTTCAAGGCACAGAAGGATATCATCGAAAAGACCATCCAGCAAGTGTTTGCTGAGAGGAATGAATCGGTGAAGTACAAGATCGGCACCATGATCGAGATCCCCCGTGCAGCACTTACAGCACACAAGATTGCAGCCGAAGCTGATTTCTTCTCCTTTGGGACCAATGACCTGACCCAGATGACCTTCGGTTACAGTCGTGATGATGTGGCCAAGTTCCTGCCGATGTACATCGACAAGGGCATCCTCAAACAGGATCCTTTTGCGGTACTTGATCAGAATGGTGTGGGACAACTGGTGCGCATGGCCGTTGCGAAAGGACGTGAGGTGAAACCCACGCTCAAGTGCGGCATCTGCGGCGAACATGGTGGTGAACCTTCTTCGGTGAAGTTCTGTCATACCGTGGGACTGAACTATGTCTCCTGCTCACCCTTCCGGGTGCCCATTGCACGTCTGGCTGCTGCACAGGCTGCCATTGAAGGTTGATGGAGGGAGAACCAATTCTATTTGGGGAGGCACTTGTGAAGTGTCTCCCTTTTTTTTGTTGGATCCACCCTTTGCGGTTTTCCTGTCGCTCAGTCCTTATAACTACTTTTAACCATCGATCTATTTTGCTGCTTAGCGGATAATCACTACTTTTACATTGCTTTTACTAACAGCAGATTCTATGAAGCATACATTGCAGATATTGTTTTTCCTGGTTGCACTCCTCACAGCCTTCCCGACGTTGTCACAGAACAACGTGATCGACGAAATTGTGTGGGTGGTGGGCGACGAGGCCATCCTCAAATCGGAGGTGGAAGAATACCGGAAAGAGATCCTGATGCAGAACCAGCGCATCGAAGGTGATCCCTACTGCTTTATTCCTGAACAACTGGCTGTACGGAAGCTTTTCCTGGATCAGGCCAAGCTCGACAGCATCGAGGTACAGGAAGCCAACGTAAACAGACAGCTTGAGTACCTCATCAACGAGTACGTCGCTTCCACCGGCTCGGTGGAACGCCTTGAGGAGTATTACGGCAAGAGCATCTCCGGCATCCGGGATGATCTGCGTGAACAGATACGGGAGCAACAGCTCGTTGAAGGCGTGCATCAGAAGCATTTCGGCAACATTCAGCTCACCCCTTCCGAGATCAGGAAATATTACAACAGCCTGCCACAGGATAGCCTGCCCTTTATCCAGACCACGATGGAGGTACAGATCATCACTGTGGAGCCTAAGATCCCACTGGAGGAAATAGACAAGGTGAAGGCCCGTCTGAGGGAATACACGGATGAGGTGAACAGTGGTGGCCGGGAGTTCTCCACGCTCGCGCTGCTTCATTCTGAGGATCCCTCCGCCATGAAGGGTGGAGAACTGGGTTTCATGAGCCGCTCGGCGCTGGTGCCCGAGTTTGCGAGTGTGGCTTTTGCGCTGAACGATCCCAAGAAAGTCTCGAACGTGGTGGAATCGGAATATGGGTTTCACATCATCCAACTCATTGAACGGCGCGGCGATCAGGGCAATTTCCGGCACATCCTGCTCAAACCCCGTGTGCCTCAGGAGTCGCTCGATACGGCACAGGTACGCCTTGATTCAATCCGCAGTGGCATCATGGAGAAGAAAATATCCTTCGACGAGGCAGCCACCTACCTCTCTTTCGACAAGGATACACGCAACAACAAGGGGATCATGGTGAACAACACCCCTCGCAGCCCCAACGCAGGGACACCCCGTTTTGCACTGAATGAGCTGAACCAGGATATTGCAAAGGTTGCCGGTGAGATGAAGACCGGTGAGGTCTCCCAGCCGTTTATCATGTTGAACGACAAAGGACGCCAGGTAGCCGCCATGATCCGTGTTACTGCCCGCAATGAGGGTCATCGTGCAAACATCAACAACGACTACCAGATCATCAGGCAGATGGCTGAGAACGCGCAGCAACAGAAGCTGATTGATGAGTGGCTGCAAAAGAAGATTGAGAAAACCTATGTGCGCATCGATCCAGAATGGCAGGGATGCGAACTGAAATACAGCGGTTGGCAGAAATAACAGCCTTTGTCCCGGATGATGCAGAGAGAGAGCACTAATCGGTTGCGGGAAAGCATGCTTCTTATGGCTGTGCTTTTCGTCGTTGTAGTTGCTGCCATAGCGCAGCAACCGCCATCGCGTAATACCGAAATCGTAGAGCTTCGGCAGGCTGACCTCTGGAGCAAACGTGCCGGTTTTAATGCGGAGATACTGACCGGCAGTGTGGTCTTCTTTCACGAGGGGGCTTTCATGTATTGCGACAGTGCCTACCTCTTCCAGCAGACCAACACCTTTGAAGCGTTCAGCAATGTGCGGATGGAACAGGGTGATACCCTCTTTGTCTATGGTGACTACCTGCACTACGATGGCAACAGCCGACTGGCACGCCTGCGCAACAACATCAGGATGGAAGACCGGAATGTGACGCTCTTCACCGACAGCCTCGACTACGACCGTGTAGCCAACCTGGGATATTACTTTGAGGGAGGAATGCTGGTAGATGAAGAAAATGAACTGACCTCTTTCTGGGGGCAATATGCACCCGATACGAAAGTTGCACTTTTCAGCGAAAGTGTGAAGCTGGTCAACGAAGATTACATCATTTATTCAGACACACTGAAATACAACACCGAGTCGAAGTATGCAGATATACTGGGACCCTCGCGCATCGTTTCGGACAGCGGTTATATCCATACCAGCAATGGGTGGTACAATACGGTTACCGAGGATGCCCGGCTCCTGGATCGCTCGGAGGTATACAGCAGTGACAGCACCAAGGTGCTGATTGGTGATACCATTCTCTACAACCGGTTGAGCGGTGAGGGTGAGGTGTTTGGCAACATGTACCTTGAGGATACTGCGCGCAAGGCGATCCTGCAAGGCAACTACGGTTTCTACAATGAGAAGACGGAGTACGGGATGGCCACCGATTCTGCTTTTGCAATCGATTATTCGCAGGAAGAGAGCATGTTCATTCATGGTGACACACTGGTGATGAAAACCGATTCCATCTTCCGTGATATCTTCGCGTATTACGGGGTACGTTTTTACCGATCCGACATACAGGGTCTTTGCGACTCATTGCACTACGCTTCACGCGACTCGATGGTCTACCTCACCGGTGACCCGGTGTTGTGGAATGAGAACAACCAGATATTGGGAGACCGGATTGACCTTTTGATCAATGACTCAACCCTGGAGAAAGCAGTGATCAGGGATTATGCCTTTATGATTCAGGACAGAGGCACTGAGAATCAATACAACCAGCTTAGTGGCAGGGAGATGACTGCCTCCTTTCGCGATGGAGCGGTTTATCACCTCCTGGTGGAGGGGAATGCACAATCGTTGTATTATCTCCTCCAAAAAGATAGTACCATCATCGGTCTCAACAAAACCGAGAGTCCCTATCTCTCCATGGATTTCGAAAACAACCAGATCAAGCGGTTGAAGCTCTGGTCCGCCACCACAGCTGTGACCACACCATTGCCCCAACTCAGTGAGGGAGATGCCCGGCTGGAAGGGTTTGTATGGCTTGATTACCTGCGGCCCACCGGACCGGATGACATCTTCCGCAGCAACGCGCGAAGGGCCTCTGAAGCTACCGGACAGCGGCCACGTCGTTTTCAGCGGGAGGATATCACCCTTTGATGGGATCAGCATTTGTCGTTACGGCGCTGATCCCCTATCTTTGTATCAACCAACATGCAATCGACTATGGCTACGTTTTTCTTTTACAACAACAGAAAACCCCGCAAGTACGGTTACACACCCATCCTCTACAACGAGGAGGAGGAAGCCCGTAAGAAGAAGTTAGAGAAGCGGATCCTCGAGATTAAAAAGGAGATGGGCGTGATTCCTGAGGAGGTTCAGAATGAAGAACCCAAAGTGTTCATGTCGGAATTTGTTTCACAGACCCGTCACCTCAAGAAACGTCTGGTGAAAGAGTCATCTGGAAAAGGCTCTCTGCTGTCGAACAACCTGCTGCTCTTCTTACTCATCGCCCTGCTTTTTGCCATCTTTTACTTTTGGATCCTCAGCTAGCAGATCACTCACTCGCCTATGCCTGACATAATACAGCTACTTCCTGACTCCATAGCCAACCAGATTGCTGCCGGTGAAGTAATTCAACGTCCCGCATCGGTTGTGAAGGAGCTGGTGGAGAACGCCCTTGATGCGGGTGCCACCCATATTCGGATCATCATCAAGGATGCAGGTCGCACCCTTGTGCAGGTGATCGACAACGGCAAGGGTATGTCGGCTACCGATCTGCGGATGGCCTTTGAACGTCATGCCACCTCCAAGATCCGCAGTGCCGATGATCTCTTTGCCCTCTCCACAATGGGATTCAGGGGGGAAGCACTCCCCTCGATCGCAGCCATCTCACAGGTGGAGGTGAAAAGCCGTCGCCATGAGGATGAGCTGGGAAGCAGCCTGCTCATCAACGGGTCGAAGCTGGAAAAGCAGGTGTTTCTCTCTTGTGCTGCCGGCACCTCGATCGCAGTGAAGAATATCTTTTATAACGTACCGGCACGACGCAAGTTTCTGAAGTCGAACGAAACGGAACGACGCAACATTTTCACCGAGATAGAACGGATTGTGTTGGTGAACCCCCATATTGAATTCACACTGGTAGAGAATGAGATGGAGACCCTTCACCTGTTGAAGACAAATCTGAGGCAGCGCATCGTGCAGCTAGAGGGGAAAGGAATCAACCAGCAGCTGATCGAAATTGAGGAGGTGACATCACTGGGCAAGATCCATGGATATGTGGCACGCCCCGAGTTTGCCAAAAAAGGAAGAGCCAGCCAGTTTTTCTTCGTCAACAACCGCTTCATCCGTCATCCCTATTTCCACAGGGCGGTGATGCAGGCTTTTGAACCATTGATCGCGGCCAACGAGAAGCCAAGCTATTTCATCTATTTCCAGGTACAACCCGAGACGATCGATGTGAACATCCACCCCACCAAGACCGAGGTTAAGTTTGAGAATGAGCCGGCACTCTGGCAGATCGTACTGGTGACAATCAGGGAGTCGCTCGGTAAGTTCAACGCCATGCCCAGTATTGATTTCGACCGTGAGGATGCCCCTGAGATACCGCTCTTTGATCCGTCGCACAGCGCACCCATGCCCAGGGTGAATGTCGATCCCAACTACAATCCTTTTCATCACTCCGCATCACCACCCTTCCAGCCTAAAACACCCACCATGGGATGGGATCAGTTGTACCGTGATTTCGAGAAGGAGAAAGAGGCGATGCTGCCGGAGGATGATCCCGAAGCGTCACAGGGAAACCTTTTTGCACCGGCTGGTGACAGGCGTCTCATGCCCGAGAGCGAATATGCTCCGGAGCATTACCAATACAAGCAACGTTATATTCTCACCTCTGTGAAATCAGGGCTGATGATCATCGATCAACACAGGGCACATGTGCGCATCCTGTTCGACAGGTACCTCTCACAGATCATTAACCGGAAGGGAATCTCACAGAGGGTGCTCTTCCCGGAAGTGCTGGAGTTGTCGGCTGCCGAGGCGGCAGCATTGCCTTCCATCCGGGATGACCTGGAAGCGCTGGGTTTCGAGCTGGGACATCTGGGTAGCAACAGCTTCGGAATCCAGGCTATTCCATCCGAGATTGGTACAGCCGCACCTTCGCAGTTGATCCGTGCAATGCTCGACTGCAGCATGCATTCAGGAAATGACGTAAAGGATGAACTACGCGAAAAAGTGGCACTTTCACTGGCTCGCATGACTGCCATCCCTTACGGGCGGGTGCTCACCCCGGAAGAGATGCTGCAGGTGGTGAGTGAATTGTTTGCTTCACGAACGCCCGGTTATACGCCAGATGGGTTGAAGGTGATCAGCGTGCTCTCCGATCTGGAGATTGAGAAGAAATTACATTGAACAACTCCTTAAATTGATGATATGATGGAATATACCTTTTGTGGAAAAAGCGGTTTGCAACTTCCCCGGATTTCATTGGGTCTCTGGCATCACTTCGGTTTTGCCGATGATTTCGAGCACGCACGTCAGATGGTAGTTTTTGCCTTCGAACAGGGGGTGACACATTTCGATCTGGCAAACAATTACGGGCCACCACCAGGATCGGCTGAGAGCAATTTTGGGCGGATAATAAAAGAACAACTCGCCTCGCATCGGGATGAGATGATCATCTCCTCCAAAGCGGGTCACCTGATGTGGGAGGGTCCCTATGGAGACGGCTCCTCCAGGAAATATCTGATGGCCAGCATCGATCAAAGTCTCAAGAGGACGGGACTCGATTATTTCGATATCTTCTACTCACATCGTTTCGATCCACATACTCCTGTGGAGGAGACAATGCAGGCGCTTGTTGACATTGTGCGTGCGGGAAAGGCGCTTTATGTGGGACTCTCAAAGTATCCCCCGGCTGAAGCACGTATCGCAATGCGTTATCTGGCTGAACGTGATGTGCCCTGTCTCATTTTTCAGGATAAGTACAGCATGTTCAATCGGCAACCGGAGCAGGAGATACTGGCTGTGACCCGCGATTTTGGAACGGGATTCATCGCCTTCTCACCATTGGCACAGGGGCTCCTTACAAACAAGTACCTTCATGGCATCCCTGAATATTCACGTGCAGCTGATCCTGCCGGTTTCCTGCAAAGGGAACAGGTGTCGCATCTGCTGGTGCAGAAAGTGTCACAACTGAATGAGATGGCTGCCGGTCGCGGACAGAGTATGGCTGAGATGGCACTGGCCTGGGTCTTGCGTGATGAGAGGGTTACCTCCCTCATCGTTGGCGCCCGCAATGTGGAGCAGCTGAATGACAACCTGAAAGCCCTGGAGCATCTGGCTTTCACGCAGGATGAATTGGTCCTGATTGATCAGATCCTCGATGGTGCGACCTTGTAAAAACAAACGTGATCCAGCTGTAACAACGATGAAGGGAGTATGTTGAGATATCTGATTGCCTTCTTTTTCCTGTTTGGTTTGTTTTTATCCTGCGGAGAGGTGAGTCTGTACCAGACCATACCTTATGCGCCGGTCAACTTCACTGTCAATCCCAATGGTGCCGATCATGATTTGAAGAATCCGTTGGCTTACAGATTGTTCTTCGAAGCAGACCGACGCCTACCCGACGACAGGATGGGTTATGCCGGTCTGCTTGTTGTCACCGGTCTTGACGGAACCCTCTTTGCCTTTGATTGCTGTTGTCCCTACGAAGACAACCGAACGGTTCGTGTAGTGCCCGATCAAAACGGTAAGGCGAAGTGTCCGGGTTGTGGTTCAACCTTTTTGACAATCTACGGATTGGGTACCAGGGAGGCGGGACCAGCCAACGAATCGCTGCAAATCTACCGGGTCGTGTCCCGGCAAGATGGATCATTTCAGATTCTCAACTGAGCATTTGGTTTATGGAACTTCCAAATAGATTATTTAACAACCTTTTGCAGTAAAAAAAAGTCATTTTTTCGTATCTTTGTTCCCTGATTCGTATTTAGGTTTTCATCACGGTTATACAGATACCCAAACGCTTTTTTAAATGAAAAAAGTATATATTTTTTCTTTTTTACTTGTACTCGGTCTCATCTTATCCCAGGTAGTACCACATCTGCTCGGTGCCAATTTTGAAACATTCAAGTCGATTACCGACGGGCTGCTCTACATTTCGCTCGCCTTTATCATGATCAACGTGGGACGTGAGTTCGAGATCAACAAAAAACAGTGGCGCAGTTATACCGTCGATTATTTTGTGGCAATGGGTGCGGCTGCCTTTCCCTGGATACTGGTGGCTCTCTACTATATCTTTGCTGTTGCGCCGCCGGAACTACAGATATGGAAAAATGGTGATATCTGGAAAGAGACCTTCCTGTTGAGTCGTTATGCGGCTCCCACTTCAGCGGGTATCCTCTTCACCATGCTGGCTGCAGCCGGATTGCGTTATACATGGGTTTACAAGAAGGTGCAGGTGTTGGCAATCTTCGACGACCTGGACACCATCCTGCTGATGATCCCGCTGCAGATTCTGATGATTGGCATGCGCTGGCAAATGTTTGTCATCCTGGTGGTGGCCATCCTGTTGATCTGGCTGGGTTGGAGAAAGATGAACAGCTACCAGTTCCGTCAGGACTGGAAGGCAATCCTGTTGTTCTCCTTCCTCCTTTTCGTTGTGATCCATGCCATCTATCTGACATCAAAATATTTCTATGGTGAGGGTGGCAGCATTCATATCGAGATCCTGCTCCCAGCCTTTATCCTGGGGATGATCATGCGAGCGGACCATTCGGTGGTGCCGGGCAAAAAAGAAGTACGTGTGACCAACTCAATCTCCTATTTCTTCATGTTGCTGGTAGGGCTGAGCATGCCGCTTTTCCTGGGTATCGACTTTGTGGCGGCAGCAGAGGCCTCAGCTGCCCACATTTCACAGCTTCCGATGTTGTCGTGGGGAATGATCGCATTTCATGTATTCATGGTTACCCTCATCTCAAATATTGGTAAGTTGTTTCCGCTTGCATTCTATCGGGATAGAAAACTGGATGAACGACTTGCCGTCTCCATCGGGATGTTCACACGTGGGGAGGTGGGTGCAGGAGTGCTTTTCATTGCCATTGGCTACCATATGAGTGGTGTGTTGCTGATTATCTCTGTATTGGCCATGTGCCTCAATCTCCTTTTTACCGGTTTCTTCATCGGATATGCCAAGAAGTTGGCAATGAAGTCGACAGAGGAGCAACTGGAAGAAGCAATCCAGTGATCCTGCTGTTCTATTTTTGACACCATGGTGCCAAAATATGGATTAAATCCTTTGAAAACCGGATAAACATCTTTACATTTGCAGTCGCTAAAAAAATGGCTTCCTTTTTTGGAGCGATCGTTCATCACTGCATTGTGGTAGCGACAGGTGCAGCATAAATAGTGCGGAAGTAGCTCAGGAAGGGTAGAGCACGACCTTGCCCCAAAAGGATAGAATCAAACCGACCTTGGCAAGGTGTTTGGTATAGTGATACCGGAATCTCTTTTTATGAAATATATTGCGGAAGTAGCTCAGTTGGTAGAGCACGACCTTGCCAAGGTCGGGGTCGCGGGTTCGAGTCCCGTCTTCCGCTCCAGGTCTGCTCGGATGGTGGAATGGTAGACACGCAAGACTTAAAATCTTGTGACCATAACGGTTGTGCGGGTTCAAGTCCCGCTCCGAGTACCTCTACAATCGGTAAAGTCCCGATATACGAAGATATCGGGACTTTTTTCTAAAGTTTTCAGAATTAACAGATCAAACTACAATTCACCATGAATCCCTCTTACAACAAAACCTACATTTTTGGCATCACGCTGGTAGCCACTCTGGGTGGACTGCTTTTTGGATATGACACTGCCGTGATCTCGGGTGCTGAGAAGTCGATACAGGCTTTTCTGATTGAACCCCTGGGGCTGAGTACCTGGATTCATGGCGCAACCGTGTCGAGCGCATTGATTGGATGCATCCTGGGTGGTGCGATATCCGGTTTTTTCTCAAACAGAATAGGCAGAAGGGGAACCCTTCGGCTGGCAGCCGTGCTCTTCTTTCTCTCGGCACTGGGCTCGGCATACCCTGAAGCACTCTTCTTTACGGAGGGTGAACCATCGGTAGCCCTGCTGATCACCTTCAATCTCTACCGCATTCTCGGGGGGATCGGAGTCGGACTGGCATCGGCTGTTGCTCCTATGTACATCAGTGAGATCTCACCGGCTCACATTCGTGGGAGACTGGTTTCATTCAACCAGTTTGCCATCATCTTCGGCATGTTGGTGGTCTATTTTGTGAACTGGGGCATTGCCAAGGGGCAGACAGTGGAGTGGATCAACAGCGTGGGATGGCGTTATATGTTCGGATCGGAAGCAATACCGGCATTGCTCTTCGGCCTCTTGCTACTCATGGTTCCGGAATCACCCCGTTACCTGGCTCTCCGCAAACGGGAGGATGCCGCACTGGGGGTATTGACAAAGGTGAACGGCACCCTGCAACGAGCAGGTGAGATCATGGATGAGATCAAACGATCGCTGGGTGACCAGACTAAAGCACGCATCCTTACTTATGGAAAAAAGGTGATCATCATTGGCATCCTGCTTTCTGTTTTCCAGCAGTTCGTCGGCATCAATGTGGCACTCTATTATGCACCACGCATTTTTGAAAGCATGGGTGCTGCCAAGGATGCATCGATGTTGCAGACCATCATCATGGGGCTGGTGAATGTGGTGTTCACTGTTTTCGCCATCATGACTGTCGACAAGTGGGGACGTAAGCCGTTACTGATCACCGGCTCCATCGGAATGGCTGTCGGCATGTTTGCCATCTCGGCCCTCTCGTTCAACAATGTGATCGGCATCTCCACGCTGGTCTTCATCATCATCTACACTGCTTCCTTCATGATGTCGTGGGGTCCCATCTGCTGGGTGTTGATCTCCGAGATCTTCCCCAACAGAATAAGGGGTCAGGCAGTCGCCATCGCGGTTGCATTCCAGTGGTTTGCCAACTACCTGATCTCTTCCACCTATCCTGCCATGATGGAGTTCAGCGGTGGTGTCACCTACGGCTTCTATGGGGTGATGGCCCTCTTGTCCGCACTCTTCGTATGGAAGATGGTGCCGGAGACAAAGGGCCGTTCATTGGAAGATATGGAGTCACTTTGGCGGAAGTCATAACAGGAAGGTGAAGTCCTCCTCGCTCGACAGCTCGAGGGGCTCCTCTCCATAGTGGAAGATGCGGGCTTTCCTGTTGCCCATCATCACCAGCTCATCCCCCTCGAGGAGCAGCATGGTCCCCTCCCGCAATCCCACCACATAGGTCTCACGGTTTAGCTCTATAAACTCGTTGATTCGCATCTCCCTTGTCTCCCCGCCGTGGTTGGCCGGATTGTCGTCCAGGTAATGCGGGTTGATCTGAAAAGGCACCAGCTTGAGTGTCTTGAATTTCAGCGGTTCCACAATCGGCATGTCATTGGTTGTCCGCAGGGTAGGGCAGGCAATGTTGGAGCCGGCGCTCCATCCGATGTAGGGTGTGCCGTTTTTCACCTTTCTGCGGATGGTCTTCATCAACCCCTTCTCCTGCAGCATCTTCACCAGCTGCCAGGTGTTTCCGCCGCCCACCACGATCGCATCGGCATGCTCAACAGCCTCCAGGGGATTGATGTACCGGTGGATGCTGGTGACATGGTGACCGATCTCTGCAAACCGGCTGTTCACTTTCTCCTCATACGCATCGTAAGAGAAGGTGACTGCTGCATAGGGGATAAAAAGGGCATTCACCGGCTTGTCACCCAAAAACTCCCTGATGTTGTTTTTTGGATAATCGAGATAGGATTCACCTGGATTGGTGGAATTGCTAATCAGTAGTAGTCTCATAATGGATAAGCTGTTAATCTGGTTCAATTGCAAATATAATTAAAAAATGGAGGAGATTGGAGGGAATGAGGCCACTTTCTGTTACTTTTGCACCTCAAACCTGGAAGGTGTGACTATGGAGACAATCATACGCAACATACGCAGCGAACTGCGGCTTTCGATGAACGGGGTGACAGCCACCAGCATGCGCGAGAAAGGGGTGCATTACCGGATGAACTTTGGTGTGGATCTGATGCGGATCGGTGTGATAGCGTCACACTATGTGCCGGATGCTTTTCTGGCAGAAACGCTCTGGAATGAGGACGTGCGGGAGCTGAAGATCATTGCCACACTGCTTTATCCTGTCGATCGGTTCACGCGTGACGCTGCCGATCGGTGGGTTGAAGCGATCAACAACCAGGAGATCCGTGAGCAGGTTTGTCGCAATTTCTTCCAGCAACTTCCATTTGCCGGTCAGCTGGTGAATGACTGGTGTGGTCGTGAAGAAGAGCAGGTACGGACAACTGGCTACTGGCTCTATGCCCGTCTCTGTATCACCCGTGCCGCCTCACTGGCAGAGGTTGAGAGTGACAAGCTGCTGGAACATGCGGCAAAGGATTTGAAAAGCGAATCAATGCTGCTGAGACAGGCATCACTGAATGTGCTGAGATACCATGGACGCCTCTCAGCGAGCAACAGGGAAGAGGTGTTGCAACGGGTAGCAGGCTTCAATCACACAACGGATCCCTTCGAACAAGAGGTATTCGATCAACTCTGCTACGAGTTTGGCCTGGTTGATTAATTGCGGAGGTTCTTCCGGATAAAGAACATCGACAACAACAGGTTTAGGATCAGGAAGCCACCCGTGCCGGCAAAGAAGAGACCCTTCCACTGGGGAAAGAGAATCAGTGAAGCCACGCTGCCGGCTGCGATCAGGGCGATCAGGATCCAAAGGATTGTGATGATTGTTTTTTGTCTATTCATAGTGGCTCAATTGTTGTTGTCCTCCTCATCAGCAGGTTGGGCTGTCACATGATACAGCCATTCACCCAGATCGTCCAGCAAAAGGGGAGCGATCGTTTGTTCCGATTGTGCATACTCATCGATCATGCCGGTGATGCTCTCCTGGAAGAGGTGGTTCAGACCGGGATAGATTCTTGTCAATATATTGTTGTTGCCCGCTTTTTGGAGTGCAGCATCAATTGCTCCAATATTCTTCTCTGCGGGTACCTGTCTGTCTTTCTCCCCATTGAGTGCCAGTACCGGACAGGTTACTTTCTCGAGATAAAGGGAGGGGTCCGTCCGCAGAAAGCTGAGGTAACCGGGCATTGTCATCGCATTGATCTGACCGCGCAGAAAGGCATCCTTCTCCAATTTCAAACGGACGAGTAACGGTAATTCATTCCAGAAACGCGACAACTGATCACGAAGGGCGGTACGATCCGCATCGGTTCCCTCCCATTCGAGCAGCATGCCGAAGGTCTCCCGGTTAAGCTGTTGTAGTTTTTCAATCGTTTCCGGTTCAATACCCTGATGCCGCAACGAAATCTCATTCTGATCCATCACCACCTCCACACCTGTGGTGCCGGGAGCAGCCATCAGTACGACAAAATCGACCTCTCTGTTTCCTGCTGCCAACATGGAAGCTACAATCCCGCCTTCACTGTGTCCCAGTAGCCCGATCCGTTCAGGGTCTATCTCCTGCTGTTGTTGGAGGTAGGAAAATACCACTTTTGCATCATCCATGAAATCCTGAACTGTTGCTGTGCGGTATGAACCGGTTGACTGACCAACACCCCGTTTGTCGTAGCGCAACACTGCAAATCCGAGTCGTGTGAGGTGATCGGCAATCACCAGGAAGGGTTTATGCCCATAAACCGTTTCATCCCGGTCGTTGGGTCCACTGCCAGCGACCAACACTACTGCAGGAAACGATCCTTTGCCGTTTGGTTTAGTCAGTGTGGCACCCAGCACCCTCTCGCCGTCACCGACAGGGATCAAAACATCTTCTGATAGGTAAGGAAAGGGTTGTTGGGGTGTCTGAGGGCGTGCTTGTACTGGCTTGAGGATGCGGTATAGCGTAAGTGGTAACGGGATTGCCCCCTGATTGAGGCTGCCGGCAATGGTATCCTGCCCGAGGGTGCCGCGATAAAAGAGTCCCAGTCCCGTGGCGATGATCTCCAGCTTATTGTCCCGAAAGGAGGTACGTGTGGTGGGCAGGTCGAACGCTCCCTGGTCGGGACTGTCCATCCTGCTGGTATAGGCGGTATCGTTGGCTTCGATGTGGAAGCGTATCCGCAATGCGTTGTTTTGTAACTGCAGTTTTCCTTCCCAGCTGCCGGTGATTGGTCCCTGAGAAAACATGGCACTGCTGATAAGCAGCATCACGATAGAGAGTGACAACTTATTCATGATGATAGGGTTCGTTGTGTGTGATTGTCATTGCGCGATAGAGTTGTTCAGTGAAAACCAGCCTTACCATTTGATGCGTAAAGGTCATTTTTGAGAGTGAGATTGTTTCTGCTGCCCGCTCGTACATCTCCGGTGCAAATCCGTAGGGGCCACCCACCACAAAGATCAGCTGCTTGGGAACCGAGTGGCTCTTCTGTTCGATGTAATGGGCAAACTCGGTAGAGCGAAACTGTTTCCCCTTGTCGTCCAATAAGACCACGTAATCCAATGGCTGGAGTGTTTTCAGCAGCCGTTGGGCCTCTTCACTCTTCTGCTCTTTTTCTGAAAGCTTTTTCCTGTTTTTGAGGTCGGGTACCATCCTCATCTCAAAGGGGATGTAGTGATTCACTCTCTTGCCGTATTCTCCAATGATCTGTGACATCAAAGGGTGGTCGGTTTTGCCAACCGAAAGTAAAATAACTTTCATTCAGATGTTTTATCTATCTGTCTCACCGGCAGCACCTGGTGCCGGTTCTAGCGGGTTATTTGGCCGTTTTCCGAAAAAAACTCCGGAATAGATGAATAATCAGGGCATCTGCTTTAAAAAAGCAACTGTGTAGGACAAATGTAACTGTTTATTTCCTATTTTTGCATTGATTTTTTGTAAAATTATAACAAAAGAGGTGGGTTGGGTGTTAATTATCCGATACCCACCTGTACCAATACAATATGGAAGAGAAGGAATTGATCCATCAACTCATACAACTGGCGTTTGCCGAAGACATCGGTGAAGGCGATCATACGACCCTTTGTAGCATCCCTGCCGATGCGGAGGGAGCCTCCAGGCTGTTGGTGAAGGAGGCGGGTGTTCTTGCCGGTGTGGAGGTGGCCAGGGATGTGTTTCAACATTTTGACCCCACCCTGAAGATAGAGGTTTTCATCCATGATGGAGAAACGGTTCAGCCGGGTGATGAGGCATTCCTGGTCAGTGGCAAAGTACGTTCGATCCTACAAACCGAACGGTTGGTGCTGAACATCATGCAGCGCATGAGTGGAATTGCCACCATCACACGTCAGTATGTGAACGAGTTGAAAGGTACAAGCGCCAGGGTATTGGATACACGCAAGACCACACCCGGGATGCGCATGCTCGAGAAGCAGGCTGTAAAGATTGGAGGTGGTGTGAACCATCGAATCGGTCTTTTCGATATGATCCTGTTGAAAGACAACCATGTGGATTTTGCTGGTGGAATAGCGCAGGCCATCCGTGGCGCCCAATCCTACCTGCGCGAACAAAACAGGGAACTGAAGATTGAGGTAGAGGTGCGAAGCCTCGATGAGCTGGAACAGGTGCTGCAATTGGGGGGCGTTGATCGCATCATGCTCGACAATTTTACTCCCGAGAAGACAGCTGAAGCGGTTCAGTTGGTACAAGGTCGCGTGGAACTGGAGTCGTCTGGCGGCATCACCTTCAACACCATTCGCAGCTATGCCGAGACAGGTGTCGATTACATCTCGGTAGGTGCGTTAACCCACTCGGTGAAGAGCCTGGACATGAGCCTCAAAGCGATTTAGACAATGATGAACCAGATAGACGACAAGCAGGGGCTACTCGACCGGCGTTACATGCGCATGGCATTTATATGGGCTGAGAACTCATATTGCATTCGCAGAAAGGTGGGAGCACTCCTGGTAAAGGATAAGATGATTATCTCCGACGGGTACAATGGCACTCCCTCGGGATTTGAGAATGTATGTGAAGATGAGTCGAATGTGACCAAGCCATATGTACTGCACGCCGAGGCGAATGCCATCACGAAGGTGGCCCGTTCAGGTAACAGCAGCGAAGGAGCCACACTCTATGTCACCTCATCACCCTGTATAGAATGTGCCAAGCTGATCATTCAAGCAGGTATCAAACGGGTTGTGTATGCCAATGCATACAGGCTGAGCGACGGGGTTGAGCTGTTGCAGCGAGCCGGTATTGAGTTGGTTGCCGTTGATCCCGACAATGCATAAAGGTTTTTTCATGATGGATGCAGAGAAGAGAGTAAGAACATGGCTGCCCTTGTGGATCGGGGTCGGTATTGCACTGGGTATTTTCATTGGCAGCAAGTACGGTCAATTTGGTCGTTCGGGCAGTGTCGACGGGTCAGGCAAGATCGATGCCGTCATGAGCTATATCCGTGAATCATATGTGGACACTGTCAATATGCGACAGCTGGTGGAAGATGCCCTTCCCAACATCATTCAGGAGCTGGACCCGCACTCTGAGTATATCTCTGCATTGGATATGAAACGTGTGAATGAGGATATGGAGGGCCATTTCTCCGGTATCGGTGTCACCTTCTATCTCTTAAAAGATACCATCGTGGTAACCGGCATTGTGGCTGGCGGACCATCAGAAGCTGCCGGCATCATGCCCTGGGACCGGATTGTGAAGGTGGATGATAGCCTGGTTGTAGGAAAAAACATGTACAACGAAGATGTGTTGCGCATACTACGCGGTGAAAAAGGGTCGGAAGTGAAATTGGCTATCCAGCGTCCGGATGAAACGGACCTGCGGG
The DNA here is from genome assembly GCA_023399295.1 of Bacteroidota bacterium. Taxonomy (GTDB): domain Bacteria; phylum Bacteroidota; class Bacteroidia; order Bacteroidales; family Dysgonomonadaceae; genus Proteiniphilum. Next base: position 5,819 of record JAEWQF010000038.1, on the reverse strand, counting down.
AGATTACCGTAACCCGGGGTGACATACCGATGAACAGTGTCAATGCCGCTTATAAGGTGTCAGAGAGGGTGGGCCTCATCAAGCTGGGCAGGAACTTTGGTTTTCAAACCTTCAGTGAGTTTATCTCGGCTATCTCCAAGTTGAAGAGCCAGGGTGCCACCGCTTTTATCATCGATTTGCGGGGGAATGCAGGTGGATCGCTTGAGACGGTTGTTGCCATGGTAAATGAGTTCCTGAACAAAGGGGATCTGATTGTCTACACCGAAGGGCGTAGTTTTCCCCGTACCGACAATTACGCCAACGGATCAGGGACCTGCAAGAACGACGAAGTGGTGGTTTTAATCGACGAGCTGAGTGCTTCTGCCAGTGAGATTTTTGCCGGTGCAATACAGGATCATGACCGGGGATTGGTCATCGGACGCCGCTCTTTTGGGAAGGGATTGGTACAGAGCCAACGGAATTTTCCTGACGGCTCTGCGGTTCGCCTCACAATTGCCCGCTATTATACTGCCACTGGCAGATCCATTCAGCGGGGTTATGAAAAAGGGAAGTATGCCGAATATGAGATGGATGCCATCAACCGCTACCTCGAGGGCGATTATCTCAATGTGGATACCTTGTCGAATCATCTGACCCCCTATCAGACAAAGGGAGGCCGAACAGTGTATGGCGGTGATGGGATCATGCCCGACATTTTTGTGGCACGGGACACCTTGGGGATCAACTCCTATTACAACCTGATTGTGAACAATCGCCTTGATGAACGTTATGCGATGCTCTATTCGGATATGAACCGGGAGAAGTTGAGTCAATACGAACAATGGGAAGGACTCTACAACTACCTGAAACAACAGCCCCTGCTGATGAATCTTGTCAGCTTTTCCGACCACAATGGTATCCGCAGACGACCCTATTACATCCAGGAGTCGGCTGAGTTGCTTGAAAATACAATGTATGCATACATTGTACGTAATTTCTTTGGCGAGGAGGCATTCTGGGCAGCCTATCACAAGAATGATCCGCTGATCAGGATGGGCGTTGAACTGATAGAGACAGGGATGGCTTCCCCTGATGCAATTGTGCGCGAAGCTTACCGGTGAGAATCGGGCCATTTTTCCTCAAAGAGTGCTTTCAATGCGTGTAACCGGAACAGATGGCCGGTTTTAATTAAATTTGTGTTGTGATTAAAGAATCAATGGTTGTTCACATGAATGTAGACGTATGAGTAAGATTTTTCAAAATTTTATCTCCAACAGGGTGTTGTCGAGATTTACGATTTTCCTGATCGATCTATTGATGATTCTCTTCTCCTGCATCTCGATGTACCTGGTGCGATATGGCCTCGGCGGTCTCACACCGGAGGTCAGCAGGGATGGGGTTACACTCACATTGTTGCTCGTGCTGTTCAATACGGTCTTTTTTGTCTCTTTTCGCACCTTCAGCGGGATCCTGCGTTTCTCCTCTTTTACCGACCTGATTCGAATCACCTATTCACTGGTACTGGGATATCTCGTCACCTTCATCGCCCTTCAATTGATCACACGGTTTGATCCCGGGTTTGAGGTAGGCAACATGACCTTTTTTGCCATCTTCTTCCTGAATATGTTCCTGATGATCTTGTCGCGCATCGTGGTGAAGGAGACCTATGAAGGGATCACTGGCAGAGGTGAGAAACCGGTCAATGTGTTTATCTATGGTACCAAGCAGGCCGGTATCAGCGTGGCCAAATCGCTGAAGGGAAATAGCGAGTTCAATTACCGCGTGTTGGGTTTTATCTCTGATGAACACCATATGATTGGCAAGCAGCTGATGGGGGTAAATATTCATGCCAACGATGAGAACCTGTTCCGGACCCTGGGGACCAAGGATGTAAAAACAATCATCGTTTCTCCCCAGAAGATGGATGAGATCAAAAACTCAAACCTCCTGGTTAACTTTGTGGATCACAACATCTCCCTGCTCACCACTGTGCCGATAAATGAGTGGAACGGCACCATGATGAGCAAAAGGCAGATCAAGGATGTGCAGATCGAAGATCTGCTGCCACGTGATCCCATCCAGGTGAACATGTTACAAATCGCCGGCAACCTCGAAGGAAAAAGGGTGATGGTGACCGGTGCTGCTGGATCAATAGGCAGTGAGATTGTACGCCAGGTAGCATCCTTCAATCCCTACAGCATCATCCTGATCGACCAGGCGGAGACTCCCCTGCACAACATGCGGTTGGAGCTGCAGGAGAAATGGCGCGACTTGCGCACGGAGATCATCGTAGCCGATATCAGCAACGCGCCGCGCATGGAGAAGGTATTTGCCCGCACCCGTCCACAGTATATCTTTCATGCGGCGGCCTACAAGCATGTGCCCATGATGGAGGACAACGTCTCCGAGTCGGTCCAGACCAACATACTGGGAGCGAAGATCGTAGCCGATCTGTCGGTGAAGTACAATGCCCGCAAGTTTGTGATGATCTCCACCGACAAGGCGGTGAATCCATCCAATGTGATGGGCTGTTCCAAGCGGATCTGCGAGATCTATGTGCAGTCACTGGCCAAACACCTGGCCAAATCCGGCCTTCATACCACACAGTTCATCACCACCCGTTTCGGCAATGTGCTTGGATCGAACGGATCGGTGATCCCCCTTTTTCGCGAACAGATCCGCAATGGTGGTCCCGTGACGGTGACTCACCCCGAGATCATCCGTTATTTCATGACAATCCCCGAAGCATGCCAGCTGGTACTGGAGGCAGGTGCCATGGGGCATAACGGTGAGATCTACATCTTTGACATGGGCAAGCCGGTGAAAATCGTCGACCTGGCCAAACGAATGATTCGTCTCTCGGGCACTCCCAATGTGAAGATAGAGTTTACCGGCTTACGCCATGGTGAGAAATTGTATGAGGAATTGCTGAACTTGAAGGAACTCACCAAGCCGACACACCATGAGAAGATCATGATTGCCGAAGTGAGGGAGTATGAGTATGCCTTGGTTTCACAACAGATCGACAACCTGATCAAGGTGTCGTACGATTATGACGACATGCGTACGGTGAAACGGATGAAGGAGATGGTGCCCGAGTTCAGGAGCATCAACTCGCCTTTTGAAGCGGTTGACCAACTGATGGACAAGATCACGAATGGTAGCGAGGTGCTCCGTAAATCATGATTCACTGAACTCAAACTGGCTGTCGCACAGTTTGGTGTAGTATCCCCCCTGCGCGTAGAGCGAGGCATGCTGCCCCGATTCCACAATCTTACCCTCTCGCATCACATGGATCTCATCGGCATTCTTGATGGTGGAGAGCCGGTGTGCGATCACGATGGTGGTACGGTTCTGCATCAGCTTTTCAAGTGCATCCTGTACCAACCGCTCCGAGTCGGTGTCGAGTGCCGAGGTGGCTTCGTCCAAAATCAATATTTGCGGATTCTTCAGTATGGCACGTGCGATGCTGATGCGTTGTCGCTGACCACCGGAGAGCTTCCCTCCCCGGTCGCCAATATTGGTCTGGTATCCATTCTCAGTAGCCAGGATGAATTCGTGGGCATTGGCGATCCTGGCTGCCTCTACCACCTGCTCCTCCCGCACATCACTCAAACCGAAGGCGATGTTGTTGTAAAAGGTGTCGTTGAAAAGGATTGCTTCCTGGTTCACATAACCTACCATTGCACGCAGGTCGTGCAGGCGCACATCCCTTATGTTGGTGCCGTCGATGTAGATACCCCCCTGTTGGATATCGTAAAAACGGGGCAGAAGATCGGCCATTGTCGATTTGCCCGAGCCTGACTGACCCACCAGTGCGATTGTCTTCCCTTTATCGATCTGAAGTGTCACATCGCGGATCACCCAGTCATTGTTGTAACGAAACCATACATTCTTGTACGCAATCTCACGGTTGAAGGAGAGTGATACCGGTTGCGGCGGTTCGGTAATCAGGTTCTCTGCTTCCAGGATCCGGTCGATGCGATCCATCGATGCCAAACCCCGTTGCACCGCGTAGGCTGACTTGGAGAACTCCTTTGCCGGATTGATGATGCTATAGAAAATGGTGAGGTAGTAGATGAAGGTGGCCGCGTCGATCACCCCTCTCCCGCCCAGGATCAGCGATCCCCCAAACCAGAGGACGATGGCAATTGTGATGGTACCCAACAGCTCACTCATGGGGTGTGCCAGCTGTTGCCTGCGGGCAATCCTGTTCGACATCCTTCGGAACTGATTGCTCCCGGCATGAAACCGCGCCGAAATCTTCCCTTCGGCGTTGAATGCCTTAATCACCCTCAGCCCGCTCAGTGTCTCCTCCACCTGCGACATCAGTTCACCCCATTTGTTTTGTGCATCGAACGATTTTCGTTTCAACGATCGTCCTACCCGTCCCATGATATATCCCATGCCGGGGAGCACCACCAGCACGAAGAGTGTGAGCTGCCAACTAAGAATCAGCATCGTGATGAGGTAAATCACGATGAGAAGGGGGTTCTTGAAGAGCATGTCGAGCGAGCTCATCACCGAGCTCTCCACCTCGTTCACATCACCCGAGATGCGTGAGAGGATATCCCCCTTGCGCTCCTCGGTGAAAAACCCGATGGGCAGGGCGAGGATCTTGTCGTTGATCCGGTTGCGGATATCCTTCACCACACCGGTACGGATGGGTATCACGAAGTAAGTGCCCAGGTAGGCACTGCCGGTTTTCAACAGGGTCATCACGATCAGAAACAGTGCCAGCGTCATCAGGGTGAAGCTGGCCCCATTTGTCTCTATCAGCCCGGTGATGTACCAGTTTACGTTGTTGAGTGCAATATCAATCAGTGATCCCTGGCCACTGTCCCACGAAATAAAGGAATATGTCTCGGTGTTCACCCTGAAGAGCACCTGCAGGATGGGGATGATGGTGGCCAGCGAAAACACATTCAGGATTGCTGTCAGTATATTGAAGAAGAATGTCAGAATCAAATGCTTCTTGTAAGGAGGCAGAAATCGCTTTAATATATGGATGATTCCTTTCATGCGCTTATTTTTTATAGTGGTCTGTACGATTCGGTTCGATTGATTCCCAATTTCTCTGCGAAGATACGCATTATTTGGCATTGCTTTTTACATTTTCGTTCGTTTTCACTTTGTCGTCTCCACTGCAACCACCGGCCACGATGGTTCCTCTATCCCCCTACCATTGGATTCGGCACCCTGTTTAACCTTCAATTTGCCTCCATCACGTCACATTTTATGCGCAGTTCACCAAACCCTGTATCGTTCATTGACACGGTAAAAATGTTGAGCTACCCGATCCGCTTCATTTTATTCAAATTTTTTTCATTTTCTTTTTTCTGACTACACTTATGGGAATCATCCTGTTATGCCATTGGGAGAAAAAATGAGTAAGAAATTATTGATTTTTTTTCGTGAATATGTTTGGATGGTAAGAAAACTCTCCCTATCTTTGCACCCGCTTTTGAGAGGAACGCCTCTGGTAAAAGCGAGCAAGAAGCGATCTTTAGGTATTTACATACACATTTTGATAAGACATAAAGCAGAGTATACAAGTGTCTGTCGGGTTTTGATCCGGAGAAATTTTTCACCGGGGATGACAGGCAGACAAATTGGTACCCGTTCAATTTAAACAGGAATATAAATCGTGAATCCGGGAGTTAATTTGAAGGGATCGTCAAGACTCGGAATCGTTGCGAGATGGATTGTAAAAGAAGTGACCTTGTAATCACCCTTATTTGAAGGCAGTTTCAAGGAAACAAAAAAACAAACATACAACGAAGAGTTTGATCCTGGCTCAGGATGAACGCTAGCGATAGGCCTAACACATGCAAGTCGAG
>JAEWQF010000020.1 GCA_023399295.1 Bacteroidota bacterium | reverse complement strand
CCATCATCGCTGCCACCGTACTGCTGTTCCGCACCATGCCACAGGAACAGATCAACATCGTCTCCAGCCTGGCCGCCAACGTGATCCTCTTCTCCATTATCTGCCTCTTTATTGTGAAGGCATTGCGCAAAAAGATCAACATCTTCGAGGCTTTCATCGACGGAGCGAAAGATGGTTTTAAAACAGCCATCACCATTATCCCTTACCTGATTGCCATTTTGGTGGGTATCGGTGTCTTTCGTGCCTCCGGTGCGATGGATTTCCTGATGGAGGGACTGCGTAGCCTGGTGGCGATGACCGGCAGCGACACCCGATGGGTGGACGGCATGCCCACTGCCCTGATGAAACCACTGAGCGGCAGCGGGGCGAGAGGCATGATGATCGATACCATGAAAAACCTCGGCGCTGACTCTTTTGCGGGTCGCCTCTCCTCAGTATTACAGGGTGCCACCGACACCACTTTCTACATCGTGGCTGTTTACTATGGAGCTGTGAACATAAAAAATTCACGCTACACCGTTCCCTATGCGCTTTTGGCGGATCTGGCAGGCGTTGTGGCTGCCATATTCATAGCCTATCTCTTTTTCGGATAGCAATTAGACTGGTCTCAATGTTAATATAACTTAAATAGAAATGGCAATCATATTCCAATCAGAAAATGTCTCATTCCCAAAAACCATCAAGAAGCGGGAAACAGCTAACTGGATCAAATCGGTCGCTGCCGCCAATGGTAAAAAAGTGGGAGATCTTTCCTATCTCTTTTGTGACGATCAGAAAATACTGGAGATGAACCAACACTATCTGCAGCATGATTATTTCACTGACATCATCACTTTCGACTACTCAGAAGGAGAGATCATCGCAGGGGATATCATCATCAGTCTGGAGACAGTACAAACCAATGCACAAAAATTTCAGACTCCTTTTGAGGAGGAACTGCGGCGAGTGATCATCCACGGTGTGCTTCACCTGTGCGGTTTTCATGACAAAACGGAAGCAGAACAGCAAACGATGAGGGAGGCGGAGGATAAAGCACTCATACTAATCTGATTGCAGACATACCCCAACCATATACTTGGCCAATATCCATCGGACTATTCATACCTATAAACCAAACCCGAACTATTATGCACCAGCCATTCTCTCTGATGTTCTACAACACCGAAAACTTCTACGACACCGTCGATGATCCGGAGACGATGGATGACGAATTCACACCCAACGGTTTCCGGAAATGGAGCGAAAAGCGATACAACGACAAGGTTGAAAAATTGACAAAAGTGATCTCCACGATTGTACGCCCGGATAAACCGGACATCATCTCACTCGCCGAAATCGAAAACAAAACAGTGATGGAAAGCATCTTGGATGAGGTGCGTCGACAGGGGATGGAGGGTTACAGTTATGTGCACTACGACAGTCCCGATGAACGGGGGTCTGATGTGGCGATGATCTATAAGACAGATAGATTTCATGTGCTGGAATCCAATACGGTGCTGGTACATCTTCCTGGTATAGAGGATCGTACCCGTGACATCCTTTATGTGAAGGGAATGGTATCGAACGGCGAAACCTTGCATCTTTTTGTCATCCATTTCCCCTCCCGTGCCGAGGGAAGAGAACTCTCGGAACGAAGACGCTATTTTGCGGGCAGCGAACTGAGAAACGCGGTTTACAAGGTTACGGCAGAAGATCCGGAAGCCAACGTGATCATCATGGGTGATTTCAATGACACTCCGGACGACAATAGCGTGGATGAAGTGCTGGGAGCACAAAAAAGCTTTGAGGAGGTCAATAGCCTGAGACTATACAATCTGCTTTACCCAAGATACAAAAAAGGACTGGGCACAACCTACCACGAGGGATGGTTGCTGTTCGACCAGATCATCGTCTCTGGCAACCTGCTGACATCACAAAAAATCGACTGTAAACCGGAGTATGCCGACCTCTTTAACCCCCCATGGTTGCTACATTTCGGTCGTGGGAACCGCCCCAAACCCAATCGCACTTACAGTGGCAAATATGTGGGTGGGTACAGCGATCACCTACCCGTATACCTTCGGCTCAATCTTAAATGAGCATGCGGAATCGCTTATTATCGGATATTAACAGTCTAAGCAACAGGCAACGTTTTCTTTTTTAGTAAATTTGCAGCTTCGAAAAAAGAAAATGAATTTCAAATACGACATCATAGTTGTGGGTGCAGGTCATGCCGGTTGCGAAGCTGCAACGGCTGCCGCCAACATGGGCTCGAAAACCCTGCTCATCACGATGGACATGAACAAGATTGCACAGATGAGCTGCAATCCTGCCGTAGGGGGCGTCGCCAAAGGACAGATAGTAAGGGAGATAGATGCCTTGGGTGGACAGATGGGCATTGTAAGCGACCGAACGGCCATCCAGTTCCGCATGCTGAACCGCTCAAAAGGTCCCGCAATGTGGAGTCCCCGTGTACAGAGTGACCGGGTGAAGTATATCGAAAGCTGGCGTGGGATTCTTGAGAACACCCCCAACCTGTTCATGTGGCAGGACACGGTTACGGAACTTCTCTTCGAGGGCAACAGTGTGGTAGGTGTGAAATCCCGCATGGGTGTAACCTTCACTGCCGGTGCGGTGATCCTGACAAATGGCACTTTCCTGAACGGGTTGATCCATATCGGGAAGGTGCAGATCGGTGGCGGAAGAATCGCTGAACCTGCATCGACCGGAATGACCGAACAGCTGCGTGAAAAAGGGTTCCGCACCGACCGGATGAAGACCGGCACACCGGTGCGGATCGATGCACGCTCCATCGATTATTCCCTGTTGGAAGAACAGAAAGGGGATGTTGATTTCCACAAGTTCTCCTATCTCCCGGACGTACAGCGCACCCTCAAACAGCGCAGCTGCTGGATCGCCTACACATCGGATGAGGTACATGCCGCACTGCGTGAGGGATTGGATGACTCACCGCTCTACAACGGACAGATCCGGAGCATCGGTCCCCGCTACTGCCCCAGCATCGAGACAAAAATTGTCACCTTTTCAGAGAAAACAAGCCACCAGCTGTTCCTGGAGCCGGAAGGTGAGACCACCCATGAGTGTTACCTCAACGGTTTCTCCTCCTCATTGCCTTTGGAGACACAGCTGAAAGCACTCCAGCGCATCCCCGCATTTCGGAACGCACACATCTTCCGGCCCGGGTATGCCATCGAATACGACTTCTTCGACCCCACACAACTGCATCCTACCCTCGAGACCAAAGCGGTTAAGAACCTCTTCTTCGCGGGGCAGATCAATGGTACCACCGGCTATGAGGAGGCAGCCGGACAGGGTCTCATTGCCGGTATCAACGCGCACATCAATTGTCATGGTGGTACACCCTTTGTGTTACATCGTGACGAAGCCTATATCGGCGTTCTGATCGATGACCTGATCACCAAGGGGGTGGATGAACCCTACCGGATGTTCACCTCCCGTGCCGAGTACCGTATCCTGCTGCGACAGGATAACGCCGACGAACGGCTTACCCGCAAAGGATCTGAACTGGGATTGGCGACTGCTGAGCGGATGGAACTGCTCACCCGGAAGCAAGAAAAGGTAGATGAAATCATCCGTTTTGTCACCAATTTCTCCATCAAAGCGGATCGGATCAACCCCTTCCTGGAGCGCATCGGTACCGCGCCCCTCAAACAGGGAGTGAAGCTGATCGACCTGCTGATGCGCCCACATGTCGACCTGGAGGTGATGGCGGGTGAGATCACCGCATTGCGGGAGCTGCTTGGAAGCATCGATGAACGGCGTGAGGAGATCATTGAGTCGGCCGATATCCGTATCAAGTACAGCGGCTACATCAAACGGGAACAGGTGATGGCCGACAAGATCACCCGCCTGGAGGATATCCGTATCAAGGACAAATTCAACTACAATGAAATTCAATCACTCTCTACCGAAGCAAGGCAGAAACTGACCCGGATTAACCCTGAGACCATCGCACAGGCGAGCAGAATACCCGGTGTTTCACCCAACGACATATCGGTGCTGCTGGTCCTGATGGGACGATAACAAACCGGAATGTTTCACGTGGAACATTACAAAACAAACAAATTTGATAACTGCATTAGAATGAGCATTGAAAAACTAACCGCTTCCGTAAGGAACATTCCAGATTTCCCCATCCCGGGCATCCAGTTCAAAGATATCACGACACTGTTCCAAAACGCGGAGCATCTCAAAGATCTTTCCGACATCCTCTATGAAAAGTACCGCGACAAAGGGATCACCAAAGTGGTGGGCATCGAATCGAGGGGCTTTTTCATGGGACCGGCTGTCGCCATCAGATTGGGAGCAGGCTTTGTGCCGATCCGAAAGCCGGGCAAGCTCCCCTATCATGTCATCGAAGAGACCTACAGCAAGGAGTATGGCGAAGACACCATTCAGATTCATGAAGATGCCTTGACCAAGGATGATGTCGTGCTGATACACGATGACCTGCTGGCGACCGGCGGCACCATGGTGGCGGCACACAACCTGGTGAAAAAGCTGGGTGTACGGAAAATTTACATCAATTTCCTCATCGAGTTGGAAGAACTTGAAGGTCGTTTGCTCTTCCCCGACGATGTGGAGGTGAGTTCCATCCTGAAGTTCACGATTTAGGAGATTGAGCTTTCCATACCGGCTCATTTTTGTATCAACCGATCAATCGGATACAGAAATGGGCTGTTTTTTATATCTTTGTTTTCAATGCTTGCAGGTACACCGATGAATGATGAGGTAAAAAATAGTCTGGCAGTGATCCCGCACTTGCCGGGATGTTACCAGTTTCTCGACGAAAAGGGGACGGTGATCTATGTGGGGAAGGCAAAGGATCTGAAAAAAAGGGTCTCCTCCTATTTCAACAAGCAACATGAGCATCCCAAGACGAGGATCCTGGTACGAAACATCAGGAAGATCAAATACATTGTCGTTAACAGCGAAGAGGACACTTTCCTGCTTGAAAACAACCTGATCAAGGAGCTGCGGCCTCGTTACAACGTGATGCTGAAAGATGACAAGACCTACCCTTCCATCGTCATCAAGAATGAATATTTTCCACGGGTATTCAAAACAAGAAACATCGTAAAAGACGGTTCACGCTATTTTGGCCCCTATACATCGGTACAATCGGTCAACACGTTACTTGATATCTTTCGCAACGTCTACAAGGTGCGCACCTGCAGGCTGAATCTCACCCCCGAAAACATTGCAGCAGGGAAATTCAAAGTGTGCCTGCAGTACCATATCAAAAAGTGTAAAGGCCCGTGTGAAGCGTTGCAATCGCTCGAGGAGTACAACCGCAACATGGGTGAGATTGCAGAGATCCTCAAAGGCAACATCTCCATCATAGAAAAACAGATCCGCGAGGAGATGCAGGCACTGGCAACGGCACTCCGTTTTGAAGAGGCGCAGGAACTGAAAGAAAAACTGTTGCTGATCCAGAATTTCCGGGAGAAATCGCAGGTTGTCAGCAACTTTGGCTACAACCTCGATGTGTTTGCGCTCGAAGAGGATGAACAAGCTGCATACATCAACTACCTGCATGTGGTCAACGGGGCTATCAACCAGGCCTATACGTTCGAGTACAGAAAGAGACTGGACGAGACGGCCGAAGAGTTGCTGGGCCTGGGCATTGTGGAGATGCGACAACGTTTCGACAGCAATTCGAAGGAGATTATTGTCCCCTTCATTCCGGAACTGAAACTGACCGGAGTGGAGTTCACTGTTCCGCAGCGAGGTGACAAGCGGACCCTGTTGCAGCTGTCTGAAAAAAATGTGAAACAGTATAAATTGGATAAGCTGAAAAAAGCAGAGATGTTGAACCCCGATCAGCGGGCTACAAGAATCCTGAAAGGTGTACAAAAAGATCTTCGGTTAAAGGAGATGCCCTGGCACATCGAATGCTTCGACAACTCCAACATCCAGGGAAGCCATCCGGTGGCGGCCTGTGTGGTCTTTAAAAAAGCAAAGCCTGCCAAAAAGGAGTACCGTCATTTCAACGTGAAGAGTGTGACAGGACCCGACGATTACGCATCGATGCGTGAGATTGTGGAAAGACGCTATTCTCGCCTGCTTAACGAAGGCGCAAACCTACCCCAACTCATTGTGATTGACGGCGGTAAGGGACAATTACACGCTGCGGTGGAAGCACTTCAGAAAATCGGTCTCTACGGAAAGATCGCAGTGATCGGCATTGCGAAGCGGCTCGAAGAGATTTACTACCCGGGTGATTCCGTACCGCTCTACATTGACAAGAATTCGGAGACACTCAAACTGATTCAGCAGCTCCGTGATGAGGCGCACCGTTTCGGTATCACATTTCACCGACAAAAAAGAAGCAAGTCACAAATCACGTCGCAGTTGGATGAAGTGAAAGGGATTGGCAAAGAGACGAAGAGGAAACTGCTCACCCGCTTCAAAAGTATCAAGCGGATCCGTGAGGCAACAGATGAGGAGATGGTAGAGTTAGTAGGTCACAACAAAACAAAGCTGATCAGGCAATGGATTGCGGAGAGCAACAGTAAATCGGAAATATGAGGGTATTGATCCAAAGGGTTTCGCGCGCTTCCGTATCAATCAGGGGTGAGAAGAAAAGCAGCATTGGCAGGGGTCTGTTGCTATTTATCGGGATTGGAGAGGAGGATGATGAGAGCGACATCGATTATCTTTGCAGGAAAATTGTGCAACTGAGAATTTTTAACGATCAAAATGGGGTGATGAACCTGTCGGTTTCAGACATCGCTGGCGAGTTGATGGTGGTTTCGCAGTTCACCCTCCATGCCAGCACCAGAAAAGGAAACCGTCCTTCATACATCCATGCGGCAAAACCTGAAAAAGCCATTCCGCTCTATGAGACCTTCTGTCACGAGCTGGAGAAGATGCAACATCGGGAGGTGGCTACAGGTCTATTTGGTGCCGATATGCAGGTAGAATTGGTCAATGACGGTCCGGTCACCATCTGGATAGATTCAAAAAGGAGGGAATAGATGAGAATAGAGGAAGCACAGCAGCTGGTTGACAACTGGATTCACACCCATGGGGTGCGATACTTCAGTGAATTGACAAACATGGTCATACTCACCGAGGAGGTGGGTGAGCTGGCACGCATCATGGCACGCACATACGGCGATCAGTCGTTCAAAGAGGGCGAAAACCAGTCAGACCTAGCCGATGAGATGGCCGACGTACTGTGGGTGTTGATCTGTCTGGCCAACCAGACAGGTGTGAATCTGGAGGAGGCACTGAAAAAGAACATCCAGAAAAAAAACAGGAGGGATGCAACCCGCCACAAGGAGAATCCCAAGTTAAACGTAAAAGATACAGACAAATAATATAATGATTGGACACTATGGAAAAAGAGAAATACCTATCGACCCTGAAAGCCTATCCCTTCAATCTGACCGATGAGCAGGTTACGGAGCAGGTGAACAGCCTCTTGGCTGAAAAAAAAGAACAGCATAAGAACAAAGCGGTTTACAGCCAGATCTACGGATGCATCGACCTGACAACCCTCAACAGCACCGACAATCGCGAGTCTGTATGGCAGTTTACCGAAACGGTGAACAACTTCGACGGAACGCGTCCTGATGTACCCAATGTGGCAGCGATCTGTGTTTATCCGAATTTCGCCCGCACCGTGAAGGAAGCACTCACAGCTGATGTGCGTATCGCCTCCGTATCTGCCGGATTCCCCTCATCACAGACCTTCACGGAAGTTAAGATCGCGGAAACAGCATTGGCAGTAGCCGACGGTGCCGATGAGATCGACGTGGTGGTGAATCTGGGTCACTTCCTGGGTGAGGAATATGAAGAGATGTGCGAGGAACTCACCGAGATCAAGGAGGCATGTCGACAGGCTACATTGAAGGTGATTCTGGAGACCGGCGCATTGAAAAGTGCGACAAATATTTACAATGCATCGATTCTTTCACTCTATTCCGGGGCTGATTTTCTGAAGAGCTCCACAGGAAAGGGATACCCCGGTGCAACACCCGAAGCCATCTACGTGATGTGCCTGGCTATCAGGGAGTATCAGCATATGACGGGTCGCAAGGCAGGGATCAAGGTTTCCGGTGGTGTGGCTACTGAAGAGGATGCATTGAATTATTACACCATCGTGAAAGAAACCCTGGGAGATGAATGGTGTCAAAAATCACTCTTCAGGGTGGGTGCCAGCCGGCTGGCAGATGCGTTGCTAAAGGCAATCGACGAAGACAAAGGCTCCTATTAAATGGGTCGGGAGGCGGAACAGTTTTGTTCTGCCTCAATTGCTTCTCAATTCCTCATCTTTATGGAATCATGGGGACTGAAAAATATTGGTGTAATTGCAAATTAACGTTTTAGAAAGTACGCAATAAAATGGCAGCATTGAAAAAAAATCTATTGTTCATCATGCTTGTTCTCGCCTCCCTCCCACTCTATGCACAGGAGTTGGCAACCGGTTTTGTATTTGAAGACATCAACCGCAACGGAAGCAAAGAACGGCATGAACCGGGAATTGCAGGCGTCGCAGTCTCTAATGGATCCGATGTGGTGCTCACCCGTGACAACGGAAGCTACAGCATCGCAGTGAAGGACGGGAACACCCTTTTCGTGATCAAACCAAAAGGATATAAACCCGCAGTAAACGATGACTTTATCCCACAGTTCTACTACCACCACAAACCGGAAGGATCACCCAATGGCTTTGCATTCGAGGGAGTCAGTCCCACCGGTGTTTTGCCACGATCGATCAATTTTGCCCTTCATCGTTACAACGAACCAGAAGTGTTCACAGCTGTTGTCTTCGGCGATCCGCAACCCTACTCGATCGACGATCTGGATCACTTCACCCGTAAGATCGTTGAAGATGTGGTAAAGAATGAAAATACCCTCTTTGGCATTAGCCTCGGCGACATAGTGGGCGACAACCTCAACCTGCAGCCGCTATACAAGGAGCGGATGCGTCGTCTGCAACTACCCTGGTACAACGTGATGGGAAACCACGACATGAACTACGAGGCCCCCACCGATGATCTCTCGGATGAGACGTTCGAGAGGAATTTCGGGAGTGCCAACTATGCCTTCAACTATGGCAATGCCCATTTCATTGTGCTGGACAATATCCTCTATCCTGATCCGCGTGACGGAAAGGGCTACTGGGGCGGTTACCGACTCGACCAACTGCTCTTCTTGGAGAATAACCTGAAGCATGTTCCAAAAGAGAAGCTGGTTGTCCTTTCCCAGCACATCCATATGAAGGAAGATGCTGGTTACAGGGTGGCCGACAAGCAACGTCTCTTCGACTTGTTAAAGGATTTCGAGAATGTGCTGGTGATGTCGGCACACACCCATCTGCAGGATCAGATTGAATACACCAAAACAGAGGGATGGATGGGCAGGAAACCCTTGCATGAGTACAACGCGGGTACCACTTCGGGCGACTGGTACTCCGGGTTATTGGATGAGAAAGGGTTACCCGATGCCACCATGCGCGACGGCACACCCCAGGGGTATGCTTTCCTGCATGTGAACGACAACCAATACAGCATCGATTACAAGGTAGCCGGGAGAGAGCCGGAGTATCAGATGAACATCTATGCACCCAACGTGGTACGCCATAAGGGCCGCACTAGTTCCCGTATTGTGGTCAACTTCTTCATGGGAAGCCGGAACGACCTGGTGGAATACCGCATCAGCAACAGTGCATGGCAAAAGATGCATTACCTGGAAGCAGCAGACCCCTCCTACTCTGCCAGACTCTTCGAATGGGACTTCACCGACAAGCTGTTGCCTGGACGCAGAC
The DNA here is from genome assembly GCA_023399295.1 of Bacteroidota bacterium. Lineage (GTDB taxonomy): Bacteria > Bacteroidota > Bacteroidia > Bacteroidales > Dysgonomonadaceae > Proteiniphilum. The sequence goes on along the minus strand of JAEWQF010000020.1, from coordinate 40,043 downwards.
CCTCGAACGCAGTGAACAGCACCCATCTCTGGCAGGGTTCCATCAAGACCGACCTGACACCCGGTGAACATTTGATTGAAATACGTGCCACCGACCGATACGGGAATCAACACTACGGAAAAAGGAGTTACCGGATCCTTGAATGAGACTCAAATTGCAACAACCTGCCACTTTGTCACCTTTTTACCCAATAAATTGCCCTCAAACCGATATGTTGCGTCATTTTGTCTGCTTTTCGGGCTCTTAAAGCCCGATTCATTCAACGGCACACCATTTGCCCTTTAAAGGTGTGAGAGAGATTTTAAAATACACAACACAAACAAATAATGAAAGGGTAAAAACTATGACAATTATCAGACGTTCAAACAACTGGCTGCCGAGCGTATTCAACGACTTTTTCGGCAACGAATGGATGCAAAACAACAACCGGTCGGTTCCTGCTGTCAACATCCAGCAAAACGACAACGGTTTCCTGGTGGAGGTAGCTGCTCCGGGAATGAGCAAGGAGGATTGCAATGTACGGATCGACGAGGAAAATAACCTGGTGATCTCGTTTGAGAAGAAAAATGAATCGGAAGAGAATGACAAGAAGGGAACCTATCTCAGACGCGAATTCTCATACACTCAGTTCCAGCGCAGGATGATTCTGCCTGACAATGTGGAGAAGGAGCATGTCACTGCAAAGGTTGAAAACGGAGTACTCGCGGTGTTCATTCCCATCGCCAGTGATGAGAAAATCCCTAACTCACGGATGATTGAAATCCAATAAAGATGCCGGATTTGAGCAAATTGATTTGAAGATGCCACCCCGAAACGGGTGGTATCTTTTTTTAGTAGTTACGGCTTTTCAGATAGGAGAGAAAGAGGCGCATCAACGATTCCATCTCGTCGTTGATTTTTAAACCGGCGAGAAGCTCCTCTGCTTCTTCAATCAGTGCATCCATCTTTCCATAGGCATACGCAATGCCACCCTGTTCACGGGCGAAGGCCAGCAGACGGGCGATCTCTGCATCCGAATAGTTGCGGTTGTCGATGATTTGATACATCTCTGCGGAAATGGCTGCGGGGGCATGCTGCAGGGCGTAAATCAGCGGGAGGGTCACTTTCCCCTCACGGATATCGTTGCCGGTAGGCTTGCCCACATCCCTGTTGAAATAATCGAAGATGTCATCCCTGATCTGGAAACAGATCCCCAAGATGCTGCCAAGTTGCATGAAACGGCTGATCGTTGCACTGTCAGCCCCACCGGTGATGGCTCCAATGGCGATGCTTGCACGCATCAGTGAAGCGGTCTTCTTGTCAATCACCTCGAAATAAGCTGCTTCATCAACAATGATGTTGTTTGCCAGTTTGAACTGGTTCAATTCTCCTTCTGCAAGATTCTGTCCCAGCTCCGAGATGATACGGATGATATCGATGTGATTGGTTTTAACGCTCTCCAGCAATGCGGTTGAGAGCAGGTAATCTCCCAACAACACAGCCTGTGTATTGTCGTATATCATATGGAGAGCACGTTTGCCACGGCGGGTGTCCGACTTGTCAATCACGTCATCGTGGATCAGGGTAGCGGTGTGCAACAGCTCAACCGTTACGGCACCGTGATAGGTCTCCGGGATGATACCACCACAAGCCTTTGCCGTCATCAGCACCAGCAGGGGTCTCAATCGTTTACCCGAGGTGTTGAAGAGGTAGCCGATCATCTCGCGGATCAGCGGATTGTCGCTACGCACCGATGCCTGCAGATACTCCTCAAAAAGGAGCAGCTCACTCCGAAGAAAATCTTTTATTAGCTCTCCCTGATCCATCAAAACCTAATTAAACAGCTACAAAAGTAAAAATAATTCTCCGCTTCGCAACAATTAATCGTAACTTTACGTTTCCTTAATGTTATTGAAGGAGATTATGAACAAGAACAAACTCTTCCTGCTCGACGCATATGCTCTTATCTACCGTTCTTATTATGCATTCATCCGCAATCCCAGGGTCAACTCGAAAGGTCAGAACACCTCTGCCGTTTTCGGTTTTGTAAATACCCTCGAGGAGGTACTGCGCAAGGAAGATCCCTCACACATTGCAGTGGTATTTGACCCGCCGGGGCCCACCTTCCGTCATGTAGCCTTTGAAGCGTATAAGGCACAGCGCGAAGCCACGCCGGAGGATATCATATGGGCGGTGCCGGTAATCAAGGAGATCGTCCGTGCTTACAACATACCGGTGCTGGAGGTGGAAGGTTATGAAGCCGATGATGTGATTGGTACCCTGGCCAAGAGAGCCGACAAAACACGTTTCGATGTCTACATGATGACACCCGACAAGGATTACGGGCAGCTGACAGAACCCCATATCTTCATCTACAAGCCACGCTATGGCAGCAATGACTTCGACCTGCTCGACGATCGTCGGATAATTGAGAAATATGGTCTCTCCCACCCCACCCAGGTAATCGATCTCCTGGGATTGATGGGGGATGCCTCCGACAACATCCCCGGTTGTCCCGGTGTGGGTGAGAAGACAGCAGTGAAGTTGCTCCAGCAATTTGGATCGATCGACCGTTTACTGGAACAGACCGACAAGCTGAAAGGTGCATTGAAGTCAAAAGTGGAAGAACACAGCGATCAGATTCGCATTTCCAGGATGTTGGCCACCATCAAGACCGACGTGCCAATTGTACTGGATGAAAATCTTTTCATTCGGCAGGAAATCAACGGCGAAGCGCTACGTACAATTTTTGAAGAACTGGAGTTTCGCACCCTGCTGACCCGTGTAATGAAAGAGGATACTCCCCCACCCGCTTCAAAAGTACCGATACAGGGTGACTTGTTTGCACTCTTCGATGCAACACAAACAGCTGAAACATCAGCCACAGACGTTTTACCAATGGGCTTCACCGATATCAGCAGCACCCCTCACAACTACCACATGGTGGCAACTGAACAGCAGAGAGAGGAGTTGGCGGCGTTACTGGCTGCTCAGAAAGAGGTTTGCTTTGACAGCGAGACCACCGGTGTGGATCCTCTGGTGAGCGAGTTGGTGGGTCTCTCTTTTGCATTCCGTGAAGGGGAGGCATACTACGTGCCGGTATCTGCCGATCGTGATCAGGCTGCAAGGGAGATTGCCGTTTTCAAACCCTTTTTTGAGGAGAGCAGCATCGCCAAAATTGGTCAGAACATCAAATACGACATCCTGCAGCTGCGACAATACGGCATCAACGTGAAAGGCAAGCTCTTCGACACCATGATTGCCCACTACCTGCTCAACCCGGAGCAGCGACACGGCATGGATTACCTGGCAGAGAGCTACCTGCAGTATCGCACCATCCACATCGACGAATTGATCGGAACGAGAGGCAAGAACCAGAAGAGCATGCGGGATGTTGATCCGGCAGTGGTGAAAGATTATGCCGCAGAAGATGCAGATATCACCCTGAAGCTGAAAAACATTCTGGAAAAGGATATCCGTCTAAATGGAATTGAACACCTTTTCTTCGAGATTGAATCACCACTTGTCTATGTGCTGGCCGATATGGAGTGGACCGGTGTGCGACTCGATCTGGGAGCGCTGAACGAGCTCTCACTGCAATACAGCAGTGAGTTGGAAACAATTGAACAGGCGATCGCCGCAATGGCCGGCATGCCATTCAATGTCAACTCGCCCAAGCAAATTGGGGAGGTGCTCTTCGACCGACTAAAAATAGCGGACAAACCAAAGAAAACAAAGACTGGACAATACAAAACCAGCGAGGAGGAGCTGGAGAAACTGCGCAACCGACACCCGATTATTGAAAAGATACTGGAACAACGGGGTCTCAAAAAACTGCTGAGCACCTACGTGGATGCCTTTCCCCTGTTGGTGAGTGAGCGTACCGGAAAAGTACACACCTCATTCAACCAGACCGTTGCCGCAACAGGGAGGCTCAGCAGCACCAATCCCAACCTGCAGAACATACCGATCCGCGATGAGCGTGGCAGAGAGATGCGCAAGGTGTTCATCCCCGATGAGGGCTCTCTCTTTGTCTCATCCGACTATTCTCAAATTGAGCTGCGCATCATGGCGCACCTGAGCGGTGACAGGAATATGGTGGAAGCATTTGCCAAAGGACAGGATATCCATGCTGCCACTGCAGCAAAGATCTTTAAGATTCCCCTCGAAGAGGTTACAGTTGATATGCGCCGGAAAGCGAAGACAGCCAATTTCGGCATCATCTACGGGATCAGTCCCTTCGGATTGTCGGAACGGCTCAACATCCCCCGTGGAGAGGCCAAAGAGCTGATCGACGAATACTTCGTCACCTTCCCTGGGGTTAAACACTACATGGACAACTCCATTCTTCAGGCCCGGGAGAAGGGCTACGTGGAGACCCTTTTCGGCCGCAAACGGTTCCTGCCCGACATCAATTCACGCAATGCCACGGTACGCGGTTACGCAGAACGGAACGCCATCAACGCACCCATCCAGGGCAGCGCAGCCGATATCATCAAGGTGGCGATGATCCGCATCTTCAAACGCTTCCAGGAGGAGCAGTTGCGCTCGAAGATGATCCTTCAGGTGCACGACGAACTGAACTTCAACGTCTACCCCGATGAACTGGAAAAGGTACGGCAGGTGGTTACCCATGAGATGGAGAATGCCTGCAGCCTGAGTGTGCCACTTGTCACGGACCTGGGGGTGGGAGAGAACTGGCTCATAGCACACTAGGAGGCAATGCTCGATGGTTTGGCGGAATATGGTTATTGGGGCTTGTTGCTCGCCTCCTTCCTGGCAGCTACGGTGTTACCCTTCAGTTCGGAGGTGGTCTTCGCGGCACTCATTGCAGCGGGAATGGACAGCTGGCAGTGCATCCTTTTTGCTACCGTGGGTAACGCGGCGGGTGGTGCCACCTGTTACTTCCTGGGTAGGCTCGGAAAAATCGAGTGGCTGCAGAAATGGTTCAAGATCAAGCCTGAACAGATTGAGCGATTGATCGGGTGGTTGCACGGAAAGGGTGGGGTGATGGGCTTTTTCGGCTTCCTCCCTGCTGTAGGCGATGCAATCCTGGTGGCGTTGGGGTTCATGCGGGCCAACGTGTCGCTGGTGATGACATCCATGACACTGGGAAAGTTTCTTCGTTACCTGCTGATCGCCTTCGGTACGGAGGGGATACTTTCGCTGTTTTCCTGATGGTTGGCCGGTTAAAGGTTAATAGGTTGGTAGGTTGGTAGGTTGGTAGGTTAGTAGGTTAGTAGGTTTGTAAGTTCGTTGTTCGCAGTTTGTAGTTTGAATTTCAAGAATCTTGAACCGAAAACTGCGAATAAGGAATATAGATTCAGAAACCAGGAACAAACGGTCAACAGCCAATAGTAAAAAGCAAAATAAAACCAAATATGACCATTCTTTTTCATGAGATTGTATACGGACCGGTGCAGAGCCGTCGCTTAGGCAGATCACTGGGTGTAAATCTGCTGCCCTACGACGGCAAGCTCTGCTCTTTCGACTGTATCTACTGCGAGTGTGGATTCAACAAGGATTTCAGGACAAAAACAAAGCTGCCCGACTGTGAGAATGTGCGGGCAGCGCTGGAAGATAAGCTGAAAGCGTTACAGAGCGAAGGAATCGACCTCGATGTGATCACTTTTGCCGGCAACGGTGAGCCTACCATGCATCCGGAGTTTGATGCCATCATCAATGAGACCCTGTTGCTGCGCGACCGTTACTTCCCACAAACAAAGATCAGCGTGCTCTCCAACGGGCTGCATCTCAACAAGAAAGAGGTACTCGATGCAATGAGAAAGGTGGATAATCCCATTCTGAAACTCGATTCCGCCTTCGACGATACCGCACGGCAGATTGACCGGCCCAATGCCGCATCCTACAGTGTAAGCCAGCAGGTGGAACGTTACAAACTGTTTCAGGGCAATTTTGTGCTGCAATCGATGTTTCTGCGTGGCAGGTTCGAAGGCAGGGTGATAGACAATACCACAGAGGAGGAGATCTCAGCCTGGTTGGGGCTCGTCAGAGCGCTCCGACCGCGCGAGGTGATGATCTACACCATCGACAGGGAAACGCCCGCCAGAGAGCTTGAAAAAGCCCCCATCGGGCTGTTGCAGCAAATTGCTGAAAGAGTGGGGGAGTTGGGTATCCCCACCACCGTGGCCGGTTAAGAATTTGAAGCATCATTGTGATCCTTGATCTGGTTCATAGTAGAATCACCTGATTGATTACGTAGGAGAATTGTTTATCAATCCACACATGACGGCGGATGGGACTGTTTCCATCACAAGATTTGGTTTCAGGGGTGTTTCTTACGACCTGCACCTTACAAAAGAGCTGATGAAGATCGTTCGCAATGGAGCACTGTTTTATAAGGGTAAAGCAGAGAAAATGCAAATTTACTGAAAAAATGGTTGAAAAAGCGGCCGTTGTGGTTTGTTGAAAACAGAAATGGAGTAGGGGATGGAGTCATCACCTGTTCCAGATATCAGCCTCATTTCTTCACAATGAAAAGGTGATAGAGTTGAATGATGCAAACCACGGCATTCGAAATGATCAGGGGCCATTTAAATCCCAAAAGGATGCCGTAGACAATAAATAACAGACAGGCAACCAGGTTGATCATCCGCACTTTCCTTACCTGGGTGGGAATAAAAGAGACAACAAGAAAGGTCATGGCAAGATAGCCGAATAATTCTGTGGGATCCATCTATAAATCAATTTAATCTGTATTCTGAAGGGTCGAAATTTGAATAATCCCGTAAGAAATGGATGCCCATTCTTACGGGATTATTCAAAGGTACATTTTTTTTTCGGCTTACATGCCAAATAGTGGAAAGATGAATAACTTTTTTACTTGTGACTGATTGCATCCTGTAGTTGCTTGTTTCGTGCGATGGTGAGGCTGTACCAAGCGATGACGCCAAATGCGACTGCTGGCACCACGTAAGCAAACCGGATCCTCCCCGACTGGTCGGAGAGGATACCCTGCAGCTGCGTCAAGAGGGCTGCACCGGCAATGGCCATCACCATACCCGAACCGCCAATCTTGGTATCCCCGCCCAGACCCTTCAATCCCAGGCCATAGATGGTGGGGAACATGAGTGACATGCATCCGGAGATACCCATCAGTGCATACACACCGGTAAACCCTGAGGCAGTGACAACGATCAGAGAAAAGTTGATTGCCAGCAGTGCGAGCAATGTAAGCAAGTTGACAGGCTTGATGTATTTCATCAACCAGGTACAGATGAACCGACCCAATACGAAAAGGACAAGCGACAGGACATAATAGGTGGCACCAGCCTGCTCTGCCGTTCTGGGCAGCAACTCATCGAGGCCTATCCATTCAGCCAGGGAATAGAAGCTGGCGGCCAACGGCTCAACGTTGCGCAATGCTGTGATAACTGTTTCCTGTGAGGGTGTGGCACCGAGAGCCGCGATAACTGCATCAAAGTTGAGCTGCTCCATCACGTAACGGATGATGAACGACCAGACGGCGATCTGTGCTCCCACATAGAAGAACTGTGCCACAACACCTGCGATATAGTTTTTGTTATTTCTCAGTCTCCCCCATGTAGCCTTCAGGTCGAGTTGTTTGTCATCATCCTGTGCCTTGGGCATACGGGTAAACAGGATAGCCAGGAGCAGCAACAGCATCACGCCTCCCAACACCAGATAGGCAGCAGTGACTGCACTCAATTCCAGGTTCTGGATCCGTGTAAGCTCCTCTTGTTGCAACATGCCTCTATCTGTTGCGCTCATGGTGTTGAGCTGTGAAAGTACGAAGATCTGGCTCATCAGAACACCGGTAAGCGCACCAAAGGGGTTGAACGACTGTGATAAGTTGAGTCTCCGGGTTGCGGTAACGGGATCGCCCAGGGCATAAACATAGGAGTTGGCCGATGTCTCCAATACAGAGAGGCCTGCAAACAGAACGAAGATGGCTAGCAGGTACATTCCGAAACTGAGAAAGGAGCTGACATCATTGGTCAGCATGGCGGGATAGAAGATGGAACCACCCACGATGCAAAGGGCAAGACCCAGCAGCACACCCGACTTGTAGGAATGCTTTTTGATGAATATGGCACCCGGCAAGGCGAAGAAACCGTACCCCAAAAGATAACAGACAACCTGTATCCATGCAGTCTGGGTATCGGTGAGGCTCATGATCCGTTTGAATGCAGCAAGCATCGTATCGGTCATGTTGTTGGGTACCGCCCATATAAAAAAGAGTGAGGTGAGAAGGATAAATGGAAGAAGGATCCCTGCCGGCACCAATCGGTGTTTTGCATTTTGTAGTGTGCTCATATTTTTTTATTGGAATAAGGTGGTTACTTTGTCCAGACTTACGCCGAGCAGCTGTTCAGCGATGGGGGAGAGGATCGACTGATCTCCCGTGAAATGATAGAGTGTGTGCCGATGCGATAGAGTCTCACCCGGTTCCAGGAAGGCGGCCGGCGAACAGCTTTCCAGCTCCAGAAAGGGGCCCATGATGCTACCGTCTTCGAGCGGACCGTCGTTGTATGCATTGAGTGCATCCCCCTTCAGGGGATCTTTCTCGGGATTCCACTCCTGGTTGAGGTAGGTAGCATCAGGATGCGTGGAGAAGGTTACCACGGTGAGTCGCCCTCCGATCGGGTCGAAGTTGGCGGCGATGCCTTTGGTTCTACGGGCGTTCATTCCTAGCTTGCCCCGTGACTTCCCATCGGTCTTAAAGAAGAGTATTCCCTCTTCATCTACCAATCGCTCTGCCGATATCTCACCGAAATAATCAGAAGTGACCACCGTTCCCAATTCCACATCATTTCCAGTATGGTAGGGAATGATGGTGACGGCAGCCTCTGAGGGATTGAACATATCGAGCATCCATATGCATACGGTACCGGTCTCTTCATTCCAGGTAAAGTTGTTGCGGTTTGTGATTGTATTCTCCGTACTGTAGGCTACCATGTGCATCTCCATTGGGAGTGTCAACCCCAACTCCTTGCTGCTTTCCACTTTTGAGAGCAGGGAAATCTGTCGTCCGGCTTCTATTTTTAGGTTCGTACCCCTGTAATTCTTCACCTCCATTTCTTTGGTGAAGGATGCCAGTGTTGCAGATGCATTAGTCATTTCCCAGGCTTCAATATCGATCGGTTTGGGGGTATGCCAGTTGTCATACACTTGCTCCGTTCTCGGTGCAAAATAGACCGAGTATTGACCACCTTCCGGGCCGAGCCAAAAGCGGTTTTCGCCACCGTAGCCATTCATGTGCTCATCTACGATACCGGAATCCATAAATTTGTAATTGACAAAACCGTGGCTGTTTCCTCCCAGTCCGTTGGCCGTTGAGGTGAACACCTTAGCCTGGTATCTTGCAGAGAGAATTACCTGTGCCTTCCCATCTTCTGATTTCAGGAGAATTAGACTGTCTTTCTCAGAGAGATAGTTCAGATCATAGCCGAACGTTCCTTTCTCATAGTTCATTTCCATAGGTTCCGTTTTTTTACCATTGCCGGTGCAGGAGTGGCTCAGTAGCCCACCAATTAGCACTGCTGCAGCAATTCCACTGATTTGTTTTCGTTTCATCATGTGCTGTTTTCGATGTGTAATTTTATTGTGATTCATCTGCATCCACAAATTCAGGGAAATGATCCAGGATGCGGTTGTAAGCTTCTGCAGCTGCACCATTTCCCCAGTCATAAATAGTGAATTCACCCATCCCCTCACCGACGGCACTGGTGTATCCTCCATGACCATAGTTCTCCATCATAAAACCATAATCTGCTTTCCCGAAGAAGGGATAGACCTTCTCCCACTGACGACCTGTTACAGGGTTCTGAGGTGCATACATCATCACGAATGATGCTTTCAGTGCAGCGATCCCACGCTCATGATACTCCTGTCTCTCAAACAGCTGTCCATAGCGCATAATGATTTCTGAAAACAGGCTCTGCCGAGAGTCGTTCCACTCCCCATCGGCGTTCATCACCCCAAAACCGCCCAGCACGTTCACATGCATGTAGGGTGGTTCCCAGGAAGCCTGGGTCATGAGCAATTCATCTAGGGTTCGCTCACCCAAAGACAAGTATCTCTTCTTCCCTGTGATCCTGTAGGCCTCAAGCAACGCTTCCACTGTCCAAAAGATAGAGAAACTGTTTTGCTTGTACATGTTGTTGCGCTCTACCTTCTTCCCCACCAGTTGGTCTGAACCGTAACGTGAGCAGGACCAGTAGGTTTCAAAATCTTCCCATCTACCAGAGGGTACCACCTCTCTGATCACCGCTTCAAGTGCTTTGAGTGCCGAGGTGCGGTAGGCAGATTCCCCGGTCATTTCATGCAGTTTCAGCAGGAAAGTGACAGATAGGGATGTCTCGGGTGAGTCGTTCAGGTGCTGCATCGGCTGAAGTGATTCAATATCGAGCCAGCCGGGGAAGAAACCAGTGGGTAGTTGTTTTTGCATCAATGCCGCAGCATATTTTTCCACATATCGCAGCAGACGGTCATCCTGCTCTAGCTCGTCGTACCAGCGAAGCATCAGCAGTGAGGTCCAACTCATATCCAGGATATGGAAGGGTGCTTTACGCGGGTTCCATGTGTAGGGGTTTCGGTTAGAGTTACCCCAGAAGTGGGTGTTCCATCCTTTGCTGCGATTATATTTTTTCCCGTCTATCTCCACCTCTTCCATCTCTGTTCCAATTAGTCCGTGAAAAAAACCCTCATGCTGTGGGAAGGAGAGCGCAAGCTCTTTTGTCATCAGTGCTTTTTCCAGTAGTGAGTCAATTCCATGGCGTCTGGCATAACGGTAGAGACCGCTCGCCGAGCGTAGCGAGCTGAACCAAGCCTGGTTCCAAATGGAGCGAAACTCACGCTCATTCACCTCTCCAGTGTAGTTTGGGCTCTGGGTAATATTGACGATGAAAACCGGCGCACCCACTTTCTTGTCGTTGAGTGTAAACTCCTGCCAAACTGAATCCGACCAACTGTTGAATGCCCAATTGTAGGTATGTTCCACATAAGGTTCCAATGATCCTTTCAATGGATATCCGCTTTTGAACAATTGATTACCCCAACGACTCCACATAAAATCAAGCGGTTTGCGGAAAGGGTTATGAACGGCATCTTCGCTACTGGAAAAAAGGAGATAAAAACCCACATCCACGATCCCCTCCGGATAAGAGGCACCTAAAGCGCGTTGAAACAACACGTGGTCATGCACGGTATAGTTACTCATTCCAAGTATCAGTCTGTTCTGTTCGGCATCCATATCAAGATACCATCTTGCAGCTGTCCCCTTCTGTAGGATGTCAAGATCTGGAATCAGGGCCAACACTTGTCGATCATCCGAAACGATGAGTGCAGGAGAGCGAAAGACATGCTGATCAATGATGTGGGCGGAGGTGGGGGTAAGGTGCGGTGACCAGTGAAAAGTGGGTTTAAACCCGGGAAGCAATCTCATCTGCCAATCATCCTGCCGTAGGAGCGATTCAATGGTGAAAGATAGTTTCACATGCACCAATTCCGATGTGATTACCGTGACTGTTTGTTTCCCGAGATCAGCCCCCAGTGCATCATACCACATCTCACTCACCACATCTCCGAATGGTAGGGTAGCACCGTCAATCCGTCCCTGTGCGACGGTTTCATTTGCCACTGCTCCACGTACTGGAGAAATAAGCAGCAACAAGCCAGCAGCAATGGTCCAAAAAAAACGTAACATCTCTCTGATCAATTTGTCAGTAGGTCTACTGAATTCTTTCAAGCGTAAGCAGTGTGAATTCAAACAGGTTTGCTTCCCCGTTGTCTCTCAGATGCACTGTAATGGAATTGGTTTGGGGGGTGAGTTGGATATCTCCCACATGCACTTTCTCACGGTCTGCTTCATTCTCACTCTTTGCTGAGAGCCATTCTGACAACGGTTTCTGACGCTGCCATATCTGAAAATCAGCACCATTGGGTCCCTCCCTGTAATTGATCAGAACCCGGTAGTTCCCCTCCGGCACGTCGTTCAGCATCACCCTGACAGATCCTTCACCAATCGAAGAAAAGGCCAGGCCATCGTTGAACATCACCTGGATTCCCTTCTCCAGTGTGATCTCCATCAGCTGGGGAAAGTAAACATGTGTGTCGGGCTGGTATACCTCGCGTAGGGCATCAGTTGGCTCCATTCTCTTGTGCAGTGGCCGGTCAGCGTAATATAAGGCAACCGAAGTGTAATCCACGGGAAAGTTATTGTTCACATCTCCATGTTCTATGCCATGATAGATCTCTTTGTCGAATGGCATCTTATCCGACAGGAAGAAGCGATACCCCCCTGTGCGGTTCATGGGCAGCGAGTAGTCAAGCGATCCGTGCAAGGGCATGCTGATGCCGCGATCCCAGCGATCGAGCAGGGCATACCAACCCCCATTGTAGTAGTCTTCCGAACCAGTTCCATGCAGTCGCATACCACCATCCACATAGGTTGTGTCATCACCCTCGAAAAAAAGGGTCATGCCTGGACGCAAGCCCTGCGCCTGATGAATGGTGCCAACATAGTGGCCCTTCCCTTTGGTATCCAGAAAGGCGAAAAACTCTCCCATCTTCGGGTTCTCACGTTTCCAGACAGAATAGAGTTTTCCCTCTGCCTTGCTGTTACGCCCATTGTCGTTGTAATAGACCCGGGTGGTGATCGTTAGAGGTGATTGCTGAACACCCTCTCTTTTCCGGAAAATCAGTTTCATCTCGGCTGAATGGTCATAGGGCATTGGAAGGTAGCAGTAGTTGGTGGTTGCCTGCCGTCCCATCAGGATGCTACGCATGGCCGGTTTTCCGAAGGCATATCCGAAGAAGTCGGCAACAGGAGCATAGATTGCTTCCGTTGAATCGTGATCCCAGGTAGCAGTAAGCAACACATCCTTGTAAAATCCTTCAAAAGAGGTTCCCCCATCGATCTCAAAACCGACAATTCGACCAGATTCTTTTGTTTCAAAGAATGGCACCTCATCGCCGGGGTGCAGGGTGAATTTTTTCTCATCAAGCCTGACAACTTCAGAGAGACCTGCATTGTAGTTCCTCACAGAAGGGGTAATATCGCGCCAGATTGCAGTCACTTCCGACAACAACTTCCTCTCATCGGGGCTGAAGACACCCTTCCAGCTCTCAACCTTCATGCCCGGAAGTTTCCTGTACTGGATCTGGTGAAACATCAGATGGTCTCCCTGGTAAATGATTTTAAGGGATTTTTGAAACAGAATGGGTATGTAGCAGTAGTATCCACCTATTTCATTTCCTACCAGCGGTTTCACAAAAGGGTACACCTCACCGCTGAAAAGATCCATAAAGCAGATGCTGAGTCGTGGTTGTTTCTCGCCGTCAAAATAGAAGTGCAAGGTATCATTTGTGGGGGTAGGGGTCCATATCCTGTTCAGGAGACCCGGGCCTTTAAAATCAGCCAACACCAGGTTTCCCTCCTCCTTGCGGATATAGGAATATTGTCCTGAGAAACCATCGTTGTTACCACCGGTACGGTCATAGCTGGATTCCTGTTCAATGAGCTGCCCCTCTCTAAAGAGGGGTAGTTGGTCCACTCGTTTCAATTGTTCCAGTTCGCTGCTCCAGTTGAAACTGCTCTGTTGTCCCTGAAGAGAGGCATTACTTATTAAGAGTAGAATAAATAAAAGTAGTGTTCTATTAAACGTACGCATTATAGAGAAATATTTTTTGTTTCATTCACTTCAAGTTCTTCCCAAGAGAGCAGTTCGGGGAAAGTGGCATGAGGCTCGCTTTGATACCAGAAGGCAGTGGATGAGGTATCCGATCTGTATAGGTTTCCCATGTGCATTTCAAGACCGTTGAATGATGTTTGGGATTCGACAGAGATTGAATTCATCAAACAACATATGATTAAAAGATTAAATAACTTCAAATGCATAAAAAGTAATCGTTTAGGGTATAAATAAAAAGTTGGTTATGCTCGAACAGTAAAAATAATACAATCCCTTCTGATTATAATCAAATCAAACAATGATTGTTTGACCGATCCTGGAATTGTATTGCAATCGATCAGATCCAACAACTGTTTTAGAAATGGATCGCATCAAACTTAAATTGTTGGTTGATATCAGGATGATATTGATTGATATAGGGGGAATAGGTCTTTACATCCAACCTTCTTTTTACAACGTCTACAGTGATAATCCGTAAATATCCATTGCCGCCGCTGATAGATTTTTCGACACCTCCCTGATAATTAGCCAACATCTGATACACGTCATTGCCATGTATCCCTTTACTGATCAATATTCCGGTACCTGAATGCAAAACATGACCACTAACAACCAAAAGAATATTTTCGTAGCGACTGAGCAGTTTTTCCCACATCTGCTCACCATTGTTCACCGCATCATCTCCGGTTTCCTTCCCCACACCATAGTGCTGGGGTATCCAATCATCCCCGTCTCCCATACGGCTATTATCTGAGTACATATAGTCATGGGTGTTGACAATAACCTTGTGTTTCGGATGTTCCCTGATTATTTCCTCAGCCCATAGCAGCACTTTATTTCGGGTGCCGAACTCCAATGATAGGATAAGCCAATCCATCCCACCAGCCTTGAATGTGTGCCACGTATTGTCCATTTTTCCAACTTCAAATGCACCACCGAAACCAGTTGCTTTACTGTATTTCTCATATGGAAAATATTGATTGAACAGATCGGTATTTCTGATATCTGCGTTATTGCCCATATCATGATTGCCGGGAACAAACGTATAGGGAATTTTACCATCCAATTGTAAAAAGGCTTTACGGGCGATCTCCCATTGTTCATGAGCGTTCCAATCGGTAAGGTCACCTTGTTGCAATACAAAATTGAAATCATCTTTATGGTCAGCAAGCCATTGTGTCTGGGTCAATACGATCTCCGGATACATCTGCGTATAAGATTGAATATCCGGTAATAGCGCCAAACGAACTGGATTAGGCCGGTCATCATGCAACAAGACAAATGGTTGATTGAGGAATTCAGTAAACTCATGTTCGCCGGGACTTCCGGGTGGAGGAACACAATAATCATTTGTACCATTCCCCCAAAAAGTGATATAAGCCAACGGAGCATTCATCTCTTCAAATACATCCAACATTCGTTGTATGCGCTCCACATCTATCTTCCCGGGGTTGTCTCTGTCAACAAAATAGCCCACTTCAGTCAATGCACAAGGTTTTTGTTTTTCAGCAGCCAATTCACCCAAAATGTGAATGCGTTTCTTTGCTTTTTCTGATTGGTGTTTCGTTGTTTTAAAATCCTTGTAATCATCCATCCCAAGGATATCGACAAACGCATCACCCGGATATCGCAACAAATATTTATCTCTGGAGTCAAATTTAACATCCGGAGAGAAAGCGTACAAGACATTGTGGACCTGCAACTCATCCCTCAAATAATTGACCATGAATCTCCAGACCGTTTTGAATTCTTCGGGGGTATTGTAAGCGGCACCCCACCAGAACCAGTTTCCGTCAAACTCATGAAAGGGTCTGAAAATAAATGGTATCTCCTGGCCATTGGAGTCACGCAACGAATGAGCAAATTC
The DNA here is from genome assembly GCA_023399295.1 of Bacteroidota bacterium. GTDB lineage: Bacteria > Bacteroidota > Bacteroidia > Bacteroidales > Dysgonomonadaceae > Proteiniphilum. Next base: position 24,521 of record JAEWQF010000020.1, on the reverse strand, counting down.
AGCGATTTTCCGCAAATCTTTTTTTAATTGTGCATGATTCTCCCCTCCAGGAAGTATTGACCGAAACGACTCATTTCTGTATCGTTTGTTGGATATTTCTTTGGTGTAAAAAGTTGTACCCGTATAGGGATCATTGTAATGCCAACACATGGTGATGGCAATGCCCTCTTCATGGGCAGCAATGATCCTTTTACGGATCTCATCTTCCTGTTTACGGGTCCATGATCCGGCTCTATTGTCACGCCGGGTGATGAACATAAAATCAAATGAGGCTATTGCTGGCAATTTCCCAATGAGTTGGGAAAAATGGGAGTCAACTTTTCCATTCTCATTGATCCACAAGCCATCGTGTTGTCCCAGCCAAACACCTCCATTTCGCAATTGTTTCAAGCGATAGAGGAGTGATGCGGTTTCATCTGTAATCTGTTTATCTGCCGCATACAATCGAATCGTATAGTATCGGTTACTTCCAATCACGGGTATTACAAAACCCAAGATGAGGATTACACAAATAGAGACTGTTTTCTTCATATGCTCGTGCGTTTTTTCGTTACCAGCTTTTTATCACGTTCAATTCAGGTATAGAAGGACCGACACTGCTCATTTTCTCCGTAGGGTGTAGCTCTGTGCCGATGTTGAGGCGACTACCGTCAGCCGAGAGATACACATTGTGTGTATGTTGGTTGGTTTGGAAATACTCTTTTTTCCCTGTATAGACCTGTGTGTGGGCATCTGTGATCACTAAATTGTGTCGGATGATATTGCCACCGTAATCGCAAATGAATACCGATGGTACGATATCATTTTGCACTTGACGTGTACGAATAATCGTATTATGTTCAATCACCGTATCGTGTGTAGGGGCCCACAACATGACAAAATCCTGGAAGTCATCACTCAAGTTGTTGGAGATACGCAGATCATGTGTTTCGGTTTTGGCAATGTCAGCAAACCAGCTAACCTCCAAGAATCCCATGTTGGCATAGGTATAGTTGTGATGGATATGGATATTCTTTTTGGGATTACGCCCATCATCAATCTCAATAGCTCCCCCATCGGCTCCGAAAGAGCCACCTATAAAATAATAATCGGAAATGACATTGTTCGATATCTCGTGATTGCTGTTTCCGATATGAATCCCAATGGGTCCCCAATCAGGAGGTGATAAAGGTCTCGAACTGGCACTGTGGAGATAATTACCTCTGATCAATATATGTTCACCGGTTGACTGAATACCCTTCGGGCAATTTGAGAATTCACTGTTTTGAACTGTGCAGTAGTTGGCTCCCAACATGATCCGTACAGCACCAACATCCCACACATCAGTGTAGGATGCTTTGGGTGCGGCAGGTGCACAATCATGAAAATAGAGCCCATCCAGCACAATGTGATTTCCTGAAAGCCGTATTGCATTACCGTTTAACAGAGTTGGATCCGGATTACTGAATTTGGGCATCACCCCTTCTCCGTAGCTTGTCAATACAATCGGATGCTGTGCATCACCCGAGTCTTTGATCTCAATTCCACCTGTAAACGACGATCCTCGTGCAAAAAAGAGCGTGTCGCCTGGTTGCAATGTTGCTGTTGAAGCTTTACCCAAGCTTTTCCAGGGGTGATCTTTTGATCCGCTCCAGTCATCGTTTCCAACGGATGAATCCACATAGTAGTTATGAGCTGTTTTCCATGCCAGCTTCGCCATCCGGATGCCATCCAGGTTCGGTTTGAGTGCAACAATATAATATGCACCCTTATATTCAACGATCTCAGGAGCAGCAACATTCATCTGTCCAGTCATCCGGCTATCGTCGCGGATGCCAAAATACAATGGGTCATCAGAAATATATTGTGTATTCAGTGCACCCATTCCGTAGAGCTGGTTACGGAAAAGGTAAAATTGACCGTTCTTATGCACCACAAAAGGAGATTCACAGTCTGCTCCATACCAGACCCCTTGAGTGGGTGTACCACCAGAACAAACATTCACAGGATTTCCCCAGTTGAAGAGGTCGGTTGATGTACGGCAAAAAACAGCGCATGAATCCGCTCCATCCGGGGGATTGCTGGTATGTCCCGTATAATAGCAGTAAAAACGACCATCAATTTTTAAAACCATCGCATCTCTGGTGTTTTCATAAGGACCTTTAAACAAACCTGGTTGACCCTTGTCATTCATTATGCGTTTAAATTGTTTACCATCCTCACTTTGGGCCAGACTTATGCGATCCCAGTCACCATAAAACATATAATAGACATTGTTTTCCTTCAATACGAATGGTGCTTGCAATCCACCCAATGGTTCACCTAAGAAGGGATCGGACTGCATTGCGATGCCTTTTGGAGTCCAATTGGATTCAGTCAAACGGTTCCCTTCCCATCTGTAAAACAAACGGGAATGTCCGCCGACAGCTGTATTGCGTATACAAGACCACAATTGCCAGGTACCATCTGCAGCCTGCCATATTCCAAAATCTACTGGTTCCATGCCTGATTTGTTGTACTCACCCATGTCGGGAACACCGGCAATGTCCCACCAATCACCCTCAATCACTGGTACTGGATTGTTGTTGTTTGGCAATTCAGCTGCATAAACAGAATCGATGTAACTGATGATTATCAGGCAGATAAATAAATACCTCATGCAACAATGTTGTTTTATCGTTACCTATTTATGTTCACTTAATTCTGGATTTCATTCCCCCAAAGGTCGGAGTCATTCCCGAAATTTTTACGCCATTCATGACGCCAGCGGTGCATATCCTGATCACGGATAAAAGGTTTGGGAGCACGGGCTTCCTTACTGGGAGCGGAAGGCAATTTGCCGGGTTCAGACTGATACCAATATGCCACACTACTGAGATCGAGCGTAAGGTTATTGTTATGGCCATGTTCAATGGTCCCTTTCAACGCACTGTCAAAATAGACGGGATCAGCAATGAAAAATCGATAAACGTGTGTTCGTCCCAACCATCCGTTGTCGCGGTTGACCCTTGCATATCCGTAATAGGGATGATAGAAGATGGAATTCGGACACCAGGAGGTATTGAAGAAATCTTCAGTACCTGTACCAAGCAACGAAGCTTTGGTTTCACCATCAATAAAAAACATATCATCTCCTTCACCATACCACATCGGGGAGGGTGAATGCACATAGTAATTGATCCCAACGAAATGTCCTTTTCCCTGAATGTCGGCAAAAACATAATTATCGGCACCGTCCACATTGTTTTGTGGCTGACCGACCAAACCCCATTCTGTTTCTCCTTCGGGTAATGCATCCGTAAGTTCGTGATTGTACCATGCATGGAAACGTCCTGCATCTTTGGGGAGTTTCTTCATTTCTACATAGTCGATGTAAAAATAGAGATGCGTCAGATCCACATCGCTTTGATTTTCAATCTCAATTCGGGCTCCATTCGCAAAAGGCATCTGAAAATAGGAGGTCAAACCGCTTCCATCCCTTGGTCCTACAGCCAATGGCAAAGAAGTGAAGTCGTAATGTTCATCCCAGCCATTTCCAAAAAAGGCTGCAATCGGCGATTCAACCGAGGGATAAGTGGCACCGTCCCAATAAATCCTCAAAATAAGATCGTTTCGCATGATATTAGATGGGGCAATTGTCATCCAGATGTGATTGATCACACCTGTTCCCTGAATATCAATAAATTTCGATTCACCCGCCTTAATCGGACCCACAGCATCGCCATTGTTACCGGTTACATCAGCACTGCTCACTCGTCTGCTACGCAGTCCCTCACGAATGGTGAACAGGTCGCTCAATTCTCCGGTAAGCTGCTGTGAGTAAAGGGGGAAAGCCATCCACACGACAATTCCAAAAGCAATCAGTTTGAAAATATTCCTCTTCATATTCTTTGTTTTTAGTTTTTATTTATCTGTTTCATCGAGCCAATAGAAAGGGGCAATTTTTAGTCCATAATCGCCACTAAACCATCCTGCACTGGTAATATAATAGTTGCCCTGTTTGTCCATTACCAGTTCAGATGCCCTACAATTGTCAATCTCTGCTACAAAATCATCCATTCTAAAGTGTAACGGGTCACGGCTTCGGTACACATCTGTGTGACCACCGTCGCACAGAAAAAAGTAATACCAGTTCCCACGCATCACCACAAAAGGTGATTCAGTAGGACCTCCAAAGGTGCCTTCACGAGGATGTTCAAAGACTACTTTGCGATTATCCCAGTGGAGTAAATCCTTGCTAGTATATGCGGCAATGATATGATTCCCACCACTGGGGGTTGAGTTAGCCGTATAATACATGATCCATTCATCACCCTGTTTTAAGATCATGGGATCACGGGCATCAAATCCGTCAGTGAACAACGGGTTTCCTTCGAACCGTTCCCAATGAAACAAATCATCCGACAGATATAGGTTCATCTGGTATGCATCATGGTGATGAGCTCCCTCCATTCCACCGGCACAAGCATACAAATAGTATCTACCTTCATGAAAAACATGGTGTGGTGCCCACAAAACTGATTCATGGTGCTCCGGCATTGCCGTAAGTGCGTGTGGATGGATCTGCCATGGAGATTGAAACAGGCTGTCCGCTGAGATATGCAACAGGTTTAAGCCCGGATCCTTGATGTAATCCATCTCCCTCGAATGCGTGATACCAATCACATGCCAGCGAAGTGTTTTCTCGTTAAATAGGACGGTATGGTCATTGATACACCAGGGATCATCTTGAACGCCCCATGCAGGATTGTGTACTTCTTTAAACTCTCCGATTCTGAAATATTCGCGTTCAGCTGCTTTACAGGAATGTCCAAACAAAACAGTGAACAACAATTGAAAGGATAGCGTATAAATCGTTTTCTTCATTGTATCATTCTTTAGGGGACTTTTATACCTCTAAAACGTTGAAACTGATAATAGTTTTCAACGCTGCCAGAATTTACATCACCAGGAATTTTAAACTCGGTTTTGGAAATATTCAGTGAAATATAGACAGAGTCACTGTCAATCGTGCCTAAATAACCGGAACTCCGAATGTTGTATTTGTTTACAGGATCGATGACCAGCATGTTGGTTCCAATATTCTGGGCCAAAGAGAATGTGCGTTGTTCCTCGTAGCGAGAAGTCTGAATGCTATCTACCTGTACGTTACGCGTCTCACCCAGCACATCAATATCTTTGAAAACTACCGATATATTCCCCCAGTTGTTTCGTCTCACTTCTATCTCAGCAGGGATGGAATCACCACGGTATGCATCAGGATCTTTCCAATCTTCTGAAATATACCACTGGGAATAGTTCATGTATCCAATATACCTACCAGCAGCATCGGCTGCGTAGTCGAAATATTTCTTCGTATCCCGGTCCCGGGCGAACACATTGCGCACAACAGTAACATCACCATACATCTGTTCCAGCTCCAATGTATCTTTGGTCAACCGGACAACGACCGGATTAACAGATATTCCATCGATGGCGTAATAATCAATGTACAACTTACCCGCTTCCAGTTTCCATTTAGCCTGGCTCAGTGTCAACTCGTTCCATTGGCATGGATTGTTGCCCATTACGGTACCATCGGCTAAAAATTCGTATCGCTGGTCGTATTTACAATACTGATTCGGGTAAATTGTCTGGATATTACCATCACGCAGTTGATAGGCGAATTTCCAATTGCCAATCAAATCAGAACTATGTAACGTTTCTTCGCTGTGCTCACAACCAAACATGAAGATGATGATTGAAAGAAGTAATCCTATTTTTTTCATATTAGCTTCCTAATTTTTAGTATTGATATCTTGGCACAATGCGTAAATTGTCCCAACAAATGAAGGTATTCGGATTGGCTGTGCCATGGAATTGTACTTCCCGGTTTTTCCAATCCCAGTAGGGATTCCCGGTTGCCTCAAAAAATGATGCAGGGAAAGGTGTACCAGTGACTGCGGGTTTTCTGAACTCACGAATTGGGATACGGACTGTCTCCCATCCGTTGGTGTGAAATGCTGCTGTGCCATGTGGGTTCCAGTGATACGCATATCCATCCCAAAGGTTAATCTTGAATTCGGCACCAGTCCAATCATTGATCACGTTCACTTCAAACACCACGTCTACTTCATCGGTTGGAACATGCCATAACCAGTCGCCATCGTATGAGCCATTGTTGCTCATTGGTTGACCCACATTGAATGGTGTATAGAGTCGCCATTTTCCACCCCAGGCCCATGCAGAGTAATCACCCTGGTAATAATAATAAGTACCATTCACAGCTTCAGGAAATCCACTCAGACTTAAGCCATCCGTAAAGGGAGTACCGGGATCCACGCCATTGTAGGTCCCATCGTATAAAATATATCTGTTATCCCTGTATAGACCTGGTAATCGCAAGCTGTCCACACGCATGTTTCCCAACGTATCCTGTCGGAACAACCAGATTGGGGTGCGAGGTAGTGCATCCTCAGGCACTTCAAACCAAAGTCGCGTAGCACTCATCCTGTGAACCGCAAGTTCAACATCACCAAATAACAACCAGGCGCCATCCACTGAATCAATCTGATGAATATCAAAATTATCACCCTCAATATATCCCGTTTCTCCCGGTTCAGCCCATTCGTTCAACAAACCTTTTACCTTTAAATCAGGAACATGAATTGTAAACGGGTATTCGATCGAATCATTCTTGTCAGTGACCAGTGTAATCATATTATTCTCTACAAAAGGGGCGATACGCGGTATGGAAACACTGATTAAAGTTGGTTCAACATAGACGTTCTGCATGGATACCCATACATCATTGAATCGGATCTTATCGATGTTACAAAAATTTGATCCTTCTATGATGATCCAATCACCCAAATTTCCCATGTGAATGGTAGAATCGTCGAGGACAGTGTATTTCACGTGCGTTACTACAGGCAATCCATTGCATTGTGAGTCTGCATTGTCATTGATCTCGCATCCCTGTGTAAGGGACAAAACGAACAATGAAAATATAAAAATGCTGTGCTTGAAAATTATTGGTTTCATTTTTCAGAATTTTGTTGGTTAAAGATCACCATCCAGGATTGTTTTCATTATTGAGTGCCTTGTTCGCATTCAATTCACCGATAGGAATCGGAAATAGCAGATTGCGCCGTTGCCTTCTTTTTATGATTGCTCCGTCTTTGTCCACCGCGTTCATCACCTGGAGGTAAATACCCCAACGCAGCAGATCCCATTTACGGACCCCTTCGAATGCCAGCTCTCTGCGACGTTCTTCCAGGATAAAGGAACGGATCTCAGTCTGTGATCCCGGATAAGCTACTGATGCTATTTGCGACCCCATTGATCTTGCACGTACCACATCAACCATTTCTTTGGCACGTTGCAGATTTCCCAATTCACACTCTGCTTCGGCAAGCATCAAGTGAACAATCGGATAGCGTAGAAATGGATAATGAAAATCGGATCCTCCCTGTGTGTTATCAGTTACTGCCTGAAACTTAGTAAGAATCTGTATACCTGGGCTATAGGTGATCCCACCATCCCAGTTACGTTTATCCGGATTTTCACTTATCAGCCGCAGACTGTCTTCACGAGGGAAGAAAAACCACCAGGGTTCGTGTTCCTGAGGGGTCCCTGCACCCCCTTGTTCGTAACGGGCGTATAGGTGTAAAATTCCTTCACGGGCCCTCAGATCGTTCGGTTCAAACAAGCGGTACCAATGATCACGAATGCCATACAAAGCGCCTGAGATGCGACCGTTGTTTCGCGGATCATAATATCCAGAGATATCGGCTCCCAGTCCATTGCGCAAGTAATCAATGGAAGCGTTTGCCTGTAATTGCCATATAAACTCCGGGCCATTGCGGCTGCCAATCTTCCAGACATCCGAATAACTGCTATAGAGACTAAACTCTCCCGAATCAATAATGCTGTCGCACAATTGTTTCACACGTGAATAGCACTGTAGGGGATCGAAGTCATAACCGGCAACCTTTTCTTTCTGGTGTGTGATAGAGACAGGATACTCTATTCTTTCTGTCTCACCTGTGATGCCATTGACTCTTTCGGAAGGACCTCCAATTACACTGATTTCTGTTCCCTGGGGCAGTGAACCTGAACCCATGGTGGCATAGACAGATGCAAGAAGGGTTTTTGCTCCATATTTTGTGATGCTTCCGGTCTTGTATTTGGGATTGGTTTTAGCAAACAACAAATCAGCAGATCCATCAAGCAGTTCAATGATGTGCGCGTAAACTTCGGTTATTGGTGAACGCGGGATCTGATACTCTTCAGGGGTAAAAACCTTTTCACGGTGGATCGGAATTGCTCCGTAAGCTTGTACCAGTTGGAAGTAAGCCCATCCTTTCAAGAACATCATCTGGCCAATCATATTGCTCTTGATTTCAGGGTCGATGTTGTTCATTTTTTCAATTTTTTCGATTGCATAATTGCAACGATAAATCAAAGAATATCTTCCCCGCCACCAATTGTCAATATCAAACGGATCCTCCGTAAAGTTACCGGCGCCATAAGTTTTCAATGCCCAGTCACCGGCAATCATATCGTCCGTGTCAAACTCCGTAATTTTAAAGTATGAATTGTAGAGGTGAAACTGTCCCCCACTCAATGTGTTCCATACCCCACTGACAAGCATATTCGCCGATGATTCGGAATCATCAAAAATCGATGCACTTACATCCGAATAGACTCTTTCTTCCAGCAGCCCCTCAAAACAGGAGCTCAGGAAAATCATGCTGATGATGCCAAATGAATACAATATTTTTCTCATGATGGTATGATTATTTAGAATGTTACCTTTAATCCGCATTGAAAAGTTGTTGCTGTGGGATATGCCGACAAGTCTACACCTCTTCTTGTTACATCTCCCCCAAATGAGTTCACATCGGGGTCAAACCATCGATAATTCGTGAATGTCAAGATATTAGACATGTTTACATACAAATTGATATTGACTATTTGGCTTATAGGATTCTGAAAATTATAACCAATATTGATGTTCTTCAGTCTCACATACGACGCATCTTCAATAAACCGATCAGAAAAATAGGAGACTCTGCCATATCCCTCATTTGGCTTGGGAAATTGTGCTATCGATGGATTGCTGGCAGTCCATCGATTGTCAAATGCAAATTGAGGTATGTTACCCCAACCGAGCATATCTACATTCTGCAGCAGATTTGCATTTAAAATATTCCCTCCCACATTGCCCTGTATGAAAAAGCTGAATACGAAATTATTCCACTGGAAATTGTTCGTGACACCAAACTGAAAATCAGGATTCACATCCCCTATTATTGTCCTGTCGGTAACTGAAATACTGCTCAGGTTGTCGTCGGTGTTCCGAATTTTCTCTTCTCCGATCAATGATCTTATTTCCTGATAGGTTTTCTTGGCATGAACGGGATCGGCGCGCACTTCGGCTTCACTATCGTAGAAACCGTCTGATTGATAGCCGATTATTGTACCGATTGGTTTTCCATTTCGATGTACGTATACCTGATCCACACCAACAAACAAACGCTGTGCATATTGGTCGTCTGTTAAACCGCCAATTTCATTTCTATTCAAGTAGATATTCGCATTGACATCCCATTTCAAAGGTGTCTTATCCAATAAACTGGTTTGTAGAGTCAGTTCTAATCCGCGATTGATTACGAAACCATAATTGTCTTTCATGACATCAAATCCGGAACTATATGGCAACGCTATGTCCTGTAATAAGTCGCGCGTCTTTTTGTAATAAGCGTCCAATGTTAGCAGGAGGCGATTGTCGTTAAAACCTACATCTACACCCACATTATACTGAGCTGTTGTTTCCCACATCAGGTCAAGATTGACAGGACCTTTCCATACAGCTTCCGCATAACCCGGCACAATCGATCCATTTGAAGCGGAAGCCTGCGCAATCAACAATTCTACAGTTTGGTAATTGTTGATCGACTGGTTCCCTGTCTGACCAAAACTTATCCTGGGTTTCAATGTGCTAAAGAGATTCAGTTTTTTGATAAATTCTTCCTCCGAAGCACGCCAGGCAAAGGCAACCGAATAGAAGTCAGCCCATTTATTCCCCACAGCAAATTTACTCGAGCCATCGGCACGTGCTGAAAAAGTAAACAAATAATTGTCTTTCATCACATAATTGATGCGTCCAAGCCAGGACAATATGCGTGAGCGTCCTCTTCCACTCCAAAGACTTTTCTTCAGCGGGTCAAGAGTGGTCCCCATGTTGTACATCTGTAGAAAATCGTTTGGAAATTCAGAAGCCGACATACCTTTGTTACCATAATCAAATTGCTCAAAGGTAAAGGCACCCACAACGTTGACCCGATGGTTGCTCGGAAAAATCTTGTTGTATGTCAATAGTGATTCTGATGAAACATTGTAGTTCCAGTAATCCGATTGGCTACCCGAACCATTGTTTACATAACCAGCCCTGGTGTTGCGGCTGTAATATGCCTGGCGTTCGGAATAATTGTAGCCATAACCGAGGGTTTGTTTAAAATTGAAATCTTTTAAAAAATCAATTGCCAAATAGGCATTCAGATGGATATTTTTACCGGTGGTATGGTCGTTCAATTCACGAACAGCGACATACGGATTCGTTGCATAGTAAAAATCTTCATCATTCACATCCATTGTAACAGGATCGAATATGTACTCAGTGGAGGGATAGTAAAGTGCATCCCTAAATATATCGGCATTGGACCAATCAGCGACTGCAAAATCCGTTTTCGAATTAGAGAATGTGATGGAAGAGCCTGTTCGCAGATAATCCTTGATATTCCGGTTCACCTTCATATGCAGATTTGCCCGCCTGTATCCAGTTCCATAAATCACACCATTTTGTTCCAGCATACTACCGGAGACATAATGGTCACCTGCGTCACTGGCACCGGAATAACTAAGAATGTATTCCTTTGAAAGTGCCTGTTGGGTAATCACGTCGGTCCAGTCAGTACCTCCATTCATATAACCATCCGCAAAATCCTGGGGTGAGGGATTGTATACATAATAACCCTTGTTCTGGTCGTATCCCCATGCCCCGGCGTAGACAGGTGAGAGAAACGATACTCCATCGTAGGTATAGCGATTGCGTTGACGTTCGTTGGCATAGGTGGCATAGTCGTGTCCATCCAGAAATTTCACACGATTATTCAAATAAGATGCTGTAAAATTGACACCCACTTCAATTTTTTCCTCTCCTTTTATACCTTTCTTCGTAGTCACCAACACCACCCCGTTGGCACCGCGTGAACCGTAAATCGCAGTAGCGGAAGCATCTTTCAGCACCTCCAATGATTCGATATCCTGCACATTGATGAAAGACAATGGGTTTACTTGTCTTCCAGTACCCCCTGAGGGGGTACCACCCATTTCAAAAGGGATTCCATCGATGACAAACAAAGGTTCAGTATTTGAAGCGAAAGAGTTTGCTCCACGCACCTGAATACTAATTGATGAGCCTGGCGCACCATCGGTCTGCATCACGTTCACACCGGCTATACGTCCTTGCAATGCCTGGTTAATGCTCACAGGATTGGTCTTCGCAACATCTTCCACATTGAGTGTTCCAACTGATCCGGTCAGGTCACTCTTGCGTGCGGTCCCATAGCCGATTACAACCAAATCATCGAACTGTCCATCGGAGATCATAACGACATCAATCACTGACTGGTTCTGCACAGTGATTTGCTGCGGTTTCATACCCACGTACGAAAATTGAAGGACATCCCCTTTCAGAACATGTATCTCATACTTTCCATCCAGGTCTGTGAGGACTCCGATATTTTTCCCTTTCACTTGAATTCCAACACTAATGAGCGGTGAACGATCCTGCCCATCGATTACAGTTCCAGTCACCACTATCTGTTGCGCCATCACTGATAGACAATGTGTCAACAATAGCAAAATGATAAATAATGTATGCTTCATTTGATACAATAATGAGATAGATTGTTAATATAAAGGTCCATAATTGGCGCATGCACGGTAATCGGCTGCTTCCGGATCTGATCCAAAAGCTGACCATGCGGATGGGCGGAAAATCATTTCCTCATCCACGTTGTGCATGTTCACCGGAATTGAGATTGCCGATGCCAGCGTGATCAGGTCTGCACCAATGTGACCATAGCTAATCGCACCGTGGTTGGCACCCCAGTTGTTCATCACCGAATAGACATCAGTAAAGTGGCCATTTCCGGTGAGGTTGGGCACGAAGAAGGTTGATGGCCATGTCTTGTCCGTACGACTGTCGATGATCTTAAACACCTCTTCGGGAAAGGTAACAGTCCACCCTTCGGCGATCTGCAGGACAGGTCCCAGTCCCTTCACCAGATTCAGGCGGCACATAGTGACCGGCATACCTGCTTTTGACAACAACTTGGATGAGTATCCACCTCCCCTGAAATATTCCAGTGAGGAGGGTCCCCATTGGGTTGCTTTCAACATCCCTTCCACTTCATCGGGCGTGATCTCCCAGTGTGGTTTCATTACTGGGAGATTATCTCTCAATTGTTCTCCCGTTGCATCAAGCGTACAGGCTCCCGAGTTGATCAGATGGATCGCACCCGCTTTGAGCAAACCATCCGGTTTCCAGCCCGAAACCCGTTCGATGGATTCGGGACTCCAGTAGGTCCGCACATCTGCAAAAATTTGTGCGGTGTTGGTGAGCAAATTGCCAAAAAGCATCGATACCGCGTTCAGGTGATCGTTCTCGGTGGCAAAGATAAATGGAGCCCGTATCCCGTTCCAGTCAAACGATGAATTGAGCATTGCCTCAGAAAAATCACCATTCGGCAGGAAATCGGTCCATTGACGTTGTCCCTGGAAGCCTCCGGCAATGGCGTTGTGTCCCATCGCTTCTTCACTGAATCCCATCGTTTCAAGCTTCCGGTTTCCAACCATCAGGTCACGCATTATCATTGTCATCTTGATCACATATTCCCAGTCGGCATCTTTATGCTTCTGATCGCGTTTGAGATGATCCGGGTTGTGGTCGGGCAGTTCGTTGGGCTTGCAGTTTTTATCCACCCATGCAGTTGCCTTGATGAACTCATCCTTGTCGTAAATCTCCTTTTCAATTCGGCGAATGAGTTCACTGCTGTCAACATACTCAGTGCGCATCCCCAGGTACTCCTGTAGAAAATCGGCGTTCACCATGGAACCGGCAATTCCCATGCAGACCGAACCGATGGCAAGGTATGATTTACCCCGCATCAACGCTACCGCCATACCCGCACGGGCAAAACGAAGCAATTTTACCTCCACGTCTACTGGAATATCTGAATCATTCATATCCTGCACCTCTCTGCCATAGATGCCAAAGGCAGGCAACCCTTTCTGGTTGTGTGCTGCCAATACGGCTGCCAGGTAAACAGCTCCCGGCCGTTCGGTGCCGTTGAATCCCCAAACCGCCTTGGGTATCATCGGATTCATATCCATGGTTTCCGACCCGTAACACCAACAAGGGGTTACTGAAAGCGACAAGCCCACATTCTCCTTTTCAAACTTCTCAGCGCATGCTGCCGCTTCTTTCACGCCGCCAATGCAACTGTCTGCAATCACACACTCTATCGGAGTGCCGTCGGGATAACGTAATTTCTCACGATAAAGAGCTGCCACACTTTTTGCCAGATTCATGGTGGTCTCTTCAAGAGATTCCCTGATGCCGCCTCGTCTGCCATCTATAATGGGACGGATACCGATTCTTGGATAAACTTGCTTCATGCTTCCATCATTTTAAATTCTATTACAAGATTAATCGTTTTACTATTCTGGTTGTCGTTATATTAATCGTTTAACTGGATGACGTAAAAAAATCAAACAATCAGTTTGGCATCCAACACAATTTTCTGATTAGGCATGTTGTTTCTCTCAATCTGATCGATCAACAATTCGAGCGCATATTTGGCCATCTCTTCGACAGGTTGTTTTACATACGGCACCCGGAAAGGAAACAACAAGATGGCTTCACTCTCGTCGAAACACATTACCTGGATGTCTTTTTGCACCAACATTCCTCTTTTTAACAGAGTCCGGATGCCGGTAATCGAAATGGAGTTTGTAGCAAAGAAGATTGCATCTACTTTTGGATCCATCTGTAACAACTCTTCAATCACACAATCCATATCATCCTGAAGTTTTTTGTAACTAACCTCCTTTATTTTACCAATGAGCGAAATGCCTTCGTGCTGCATTGCCTCCAGATATCCCCGTTTTCTCTCATTAGTATGAAACTGATCCTGTTTATAGGATATGAATGCGGGATTTTTGCAACCCCTTGCAAAGAGTTGTTTGGTGGATTGATAGCTGATGTCGAAATTATTGATTATCACCGATGCGGTTTGAATGTCAGGATAACAACGGTCAACCAAAACCAGCGGCTTGACTTTTTCTATCAATGCTTTTGCAATAAACTCACCACCCTCAGTGGGGGTGATTATCAGGCCATCAACCTGTCGTGAATTGAAAAAAGTGATCATTTTCAGCATCTCTTCCGGCTCTTCATTGGTGTTGCCGATAATCACAGTATATCCCTTCTGTTCAGCAAAATTCTGAATGTGTAAAGCCAGTGTGCCAAAAAAGACATTCGAAATATCCGCAACAATCAATCCAATCGATTTGGAATGACCCATTTTCAATCCCTTTGCCAGACTATTTGGAACATAGTTGAGTTCAGCCGCTTTTGTCAGAATTTTTTCCGACATCTCTCTACTGACACGTCCATTTTTATTTTTTCCGTTCAATACAAGCGATACCGTCGCAGCAGAGACTCCCAATTCGCGGGCAATTACTTTCAATGAAACTCTTTCCACTCTAAATGTAACTAATTTTAACGCAAATGTAAAAGGTTAATCGTTTAATTAAAAATAAATCGATATGTTTTACAACATATTAGAAACAAAAAAATCCTATTTATAACAATTCTAAATAAGATTTCTTGAAGAAATAGATAAAAAAATATGGGGTGGTGTACGGGATGATGAATTGCTCAAACATTGAACCGGAAATGCATGATGTCCCCATCCTGCACCAGGTACTCCTTTCCCTCTACGCTCATCTTACCCGCCTCTTTCACCGCGCTCTCCGATCCATACCGGATGTAATCCTCATACTTGATCACCTCGGCTCGGATGAATCCTTTTTCAAAGTCGGTGTGTATCACACCGGCGCACTGCGGTGCCTTCCATCCCTTGTGAAAGGTCCAGGCCCGCACCTCCTGCACACCGGCCGTGAGGAATGTCTGCAAATTGAGCAGACTGTAGGCAGCTTTGATCAAACGGTTCACACCCGACTCTTCGAGACCAATTTCATTCAGGAACATCTGACGCTCATCGTAGGTGTCAAACTCGGCAATCTCAGATTCAATCTTGGCAGCAACCACCAGGATGGCTGCATTCTCATTCTGTACTGCCTCCCTTACCGCTTCCACGTAGCTGTTTCCGGCAACAGCAGCTGACTCATCCACATTGCATACATAGAGTACCGGTTTGGCGGTGAGCAGGTAAAGATCGGCTGCTGCCTTTATTTCATCTTTGGTTTCAAAGGTGACCGTCCGTGCAGATTCACCCCGCAACAGTGACTCCCTGATTCTTGAATAAACCTCATAGGCCAGGCGGGCTTCTTTGTCACCACCTGACTTGGCCTGTTTTTCCACCTTGTTGATCCGTGCCTCAATGGTCTCCAGGTCTTTCAACTGCAATTCGGCATCAATGATCTCTTTGTCTCTCACGGGATCCACACTCCCATCGACGTGTGTCACATTCTCATCGTCGAAACAACGCAACACATGTAGGATCGCATCGGTCTCCCTTATATTTGCAAGAAACTTGTTGCCCAATCCTTCGCCTTTGCTGGCACCTTTCACAAGTCCCGCAATATCGACGATTTCCACGGTGGTGGGAACGATCTTCTGTGGTTTAACCAGCTCAGCCAATTTGTTCAGACGATCGTCGGGTACGGTAATCACACCCACATTGGGTTCAATCGTACAAAAAGGAAAGTTTGCAGCCTGCGCTTTTGCATTCGACAGGCAGTTGAAAAGAGTGGATTTACCCACGTTGGGAAGTCCCACGATACCACATTGTAGAGCCATTGCTTGCTATTTTTGTTCCGTCTATTACACCCGGAGGGGATGATTCGAATGATTTGTCATTTGTTTCGGAGTGCAAAGGTACAAAAAAGAACTGAACCAGATCAATTCCGGTTACACCTCAGAAACGCTTGTCGCAGAAATGAACTCACAAACCATGCCTTTGGGATATTGCAAGCATCCGTTCAATCGATTTCACTGCCTTTTCTCTTACTTCCTCATCCACAAAGATCTCAGGTTGTTCATTCTTAAGGCAGAAGTAGAGTTTCTCCAGTGTATTCATCTTCATGTAGAAACACTCGTTGCAGGCACAGGTGGCATCTTCCGGTGGTGCCGGTATGAACTGCTTGTCCGGATTGTCTTTCTGCATCTGGTGCAGGATCCCTGCTTCAGTAGCCACAATAAACTGTTTGCTGGTCGACTGGGTGGCAAATTTCAGAATGGATGAGGTGGAACCTACATGGTCTGCCACTTCCAGAAGGTATGCGGGACACTCCGGATGCGCCAGTATCAATGCATCGGGATGTGCTCTTTTCAAATCCAGTATCTTTGTGAGTGAGAATTGAGCATGCACATGACAGACGCCATCCCATAACAACATGTTTCTACCGGTAAGTTTGTTGATGTAATCACCCAGGTGCTTGTCGGGACCAAAAATAATCTTCTCGTCATCCGGCAGCGATTCTACAATTTGACGTGCATTTGTTGAGGTAACCACGATATCTGTCAATGCCTTTACAGCAGCAGTCGTGTTGACATAGGAAATCACCGTGTGTCCGGGATGTGCGGCGATAAATTGTTCAAATTCTGGTGCAGGGCAGCTCTCAGCAAGTGAACAACCAGCCATCAAGTCCGGAATGAACACCCGTTTGCCGGGACTGAGTATCTTTGCTGTTTCACCCATAAAATGAACACCGCACAAGACAATGATGTCGGCAGTGGTTTTGGCTGCCCACTGCGCCAGTGCCAGGCTGTCACCGACGAAATCGGCCACATCCTGTATATCAGCTTCCTGGTAGTAATGCGCCAAAATGATCGCATTTTTCTGTTTCCTCAAAAAATTGATCTCTTCTATGATTGTTTCTTTCGTCATCTATTTATTATATATTTTTTTATAAAATTAAAAAGAGGTATGATGATAATGAATGGCTGTTGATTCTGTTGATGACTTTTTTCAATTTTTTGGTGCTCCGCACTTATCAGCAATTGTTGGTTGGTTGTCACCATCTATCAACACGACCTTCACTCTTTTCTAATTGATGTCGAGCTGGTTGTAAAAGTTATCCACAGCGGTGGATAAAAAGCAAAGTTAATAAATTTTTTACTGAACCGTTCAAACGGCTGTTGAAAAAGAGTGAAAACATGATTCAAAAAAAAGAAAAAAAAATTTGGTTGTATCAGAACTTCTGATATACCTGAAATAATTTTGGAATGCCAATTATACTTTTCATCTTTCTATATACATTCAATCCACATCTTATCAACATTTTTACATTCCTGATCTCTCTTCTCCTAAACAGCTAACCAATAAACCATTAAAAAGCGGACCAATTCATTATAGTTTGTTAATCACTTGTGTTCACCGGCGTGTCAGATCAAAGTTTTTTGTACATTTGTCTGTTTATTGTGTAAATGGTGAAAGCAAGGATCCACATATATTTTCTTTTGATGCTGTTGTTGGCGGCGAGCTCCTGCATGTCAACCGTAAAGATCACCTCCGTGGTGGAGAAAGACACCGAAGGTGATTTTCTGCTCAAATGGGAAGTGAGTCCCGACCAGGAAGGAAACATCGACATATACTCTTCCCTCACTGACAGTTCCCTGAATAGTTTTACGCCAATCACCTCGCGCAGGATCACCGATCAGGTGATGAAACTCAACCCTACCGGTTCGGGATTGCGAGAATATTTTATCCTCCGTACCGGTGGCGTCTATTCGGGGGTGGTGGCCAACCGCACCATTGACATGAACCGGATCAAGAACTTCCGCGACATTGGTGGTTATTTCACCACCGACAACCGCCAGATGAAATGGGGACAGATCT
This sequence comes from Bacteroidota bacterium, assembly GCA_023399295.1. Lineage (GTDB taxonomy): Bacteria > Bacteroidota > Bacteroidia > Bacteroidales > Dysgonomonadaceae > Proteiniphilum. Next base: position 6,405 of record JAEWQF010000020.1, on the reverse strand, counting down.
ACAGGTCAGGCAACCTGAGCAACGCCACGCTCTACGATCAGGAGAAGATACGCCGGCTCAACATCCGTACAGTGATCGATTTTCGTTCCGAACGGACTGCACGCACCTATCCCATCCTGTTGCACCCCTCCATTCGCAAGATTGCGCTGCCTCTGATGCCAATGGATGCACAGAAACTTGACGAGCAACTGAAAGATGAACATTTCGACCGCAGTGATGCGATCCGTTATGTGCAGGAGGAGTATGTGAACATCATCGAGAACCATAAGACTCAGTTTGGTGAGATGTTCGATCTGCTCACCAACGACAGCAATTACCCCATCCTGTTGAGCGGCTCACTGGGTAAGGATGGTGTGGGTCTGGCCACCTATCTCATTCTTTATGCAATTGGCATCCCGCAGAGTTCACTTGAAGAGGATTACATTCTTTCAAATCATTTCATCGACCCGGAGATGGTGGAGATAGATGCCCGCAACCTGTCGGAACCCTTACAGGAAGCGGTGACAGCCATGCTCACAGTCAACAGGGTCTACCTCAACTACGCCATCGACCACATCAAACTGAAGTACGGATCGGTTGACAACTACCTTGAGAAAGAGTTGCGGGTCTCCACCGGTAAAAGAAATTTATTGCGAAAATACCTACTTTATCAGTTCTAATGTTTCTTTATTCGATTTATTTTCATACCTTTGCAGCCGATTTATAAAAAAGGTGATTTTTTATCCTGTTTCCTGAACAGTGGTTATCTTCATCAGCACAAAAAATCACAGATTGTCTTAGAATTTTCTCTCAACTTTATCAACATTTGCGCCGGGTGTCGGGCAGCACATGCAGGTTTATCTGCAACATGCCAGGACGGTCGTTGGACCAGCTTTTGTAAATGGATGTGTGGAGCAGGGAGAAAGCGCAACTGACCCACATTAACAATTTACAAAAAATGAGTACATTTCAAGCGTTGGGAGTAATTCCCGAAATTCAGCGGGCTGTTACCGAGCTCGGCTTCGAACAACCCATGCCGGTGCAGACAGAGGTGATCCCCCGTCTGCTGGCACACACCCGCGACATCATCGCACTGGCACAGACAGGCACCGGCAAGACAGCTGCTTTTGGTATCCCGGTGATCCAGAAGATCAACGTGAAGCAGCTCACACCGCAAACACTGATCCTCTGTCCTACCCGTGAGCTTTGTCTCCAGATCGCTGGTGACCTGACTGATTTCTCCACCTATGTGGAAGACATCAAGATCCTGCCGGTTTACGGTGGCTCCAGCATTGACAGCCAGATACGCACCCTGAAACGGGGTGTCCACATCATCGTGGCGACTCCCGGGAGGCTGATTGACCTGATCAAACGCAAGACGGTCTCACTGGCCGATGTCCACACCATGGTGCTCGACGAGGCGGATGAGATGCTCAACATGGGCTTTTCGGAAGACATCGATGAGATCCTGTCGCACCTGCCCGACAGCCGCAGCATGCTTCTCTTCTCGGCTACCATGCCAAAAGAGATCGAAAAGATCACCCGCAAGTACATGAAAGATCCCATGGAGATCACCATCGGCCGCAAGAACGAGGGAGCCGAGAATGTACGCCACCTCTACTTCATGGTGCATGCCAAGGACAAATACCTCGCGCTGAAACGGATCGTGGACTACTATCCCAACATTTATGGCATCATCTTCTGCCGCACCCGCAAGGAGACGCAGGAGATCGCCGACAAGCTGATGCAGGATGGATACGATGCCGACGCGTTGCATGGCGACCTGTCGCAGGCGCAGCGTGACTACGTGATGAGCAAGTACCGCAACCACAACCTGCAGCTGCTTGTGGCCACCGACGTGGCGGCACGCGGCCTCGACGTGGATGACGTGTCGCACATCATCAATTTCGGTTTGCCAGATGATTACGAAATCTATACGCACCGTAGTGGTCGTACCGGACGGGCCGGCAAGACCGGCACTTCCATCGCCATCATCCACACCAAGGAGAAAGGAAAAGTCACACAGATTGAGAAGCTGATCAACAAGCAGTTTGAAAAGCGTGAGATCCCCAAAGGGGACCTGATTTGCGAGAAACAACTCTTCAACTTCGTCGATAAGATTGAGAAGGTGAAGGTGAACGAAGCCGAGATCGAACGTCTGCTTCCCTCCATCTTCCGCAAGTTGGAGTGGCTGGAGAAGGAGGATATCATCAAGCGGATGGTGTCGCTCGAGTTCAACAGGCTGATTGAATACTACCAGCAGGCAGTGGAGATCGATGAGCCAAAAGAGGGTTCATCGCGCGGACAGAAGGGTGAGTATGGTGCCAAGAGGGGGTACGATCGGGATGGCGGAAGCCGCCAGGCTGAGAAGGGATATGCCCGCCTCTTCATCAACGTGGGGAAGATGGACGGCATCAACCCTGCCATGCTGATGGGTTTCATCAACGACCATGTGAAGGGGAAGGTGCCAATTGGTCGCATCGATCTGATGAAGAGTTTTTCTTTCTTTGAAGTTCCTGAAGAACTGGCTCCCAAGGTGGTCAAGTCGTTCAAGGGGATGTATGTCGACGAACGGAAACTGCAGGTACACCCCGCACAGGACGAAGAGCAGCCGGCAAGGGGTAAGAAGAAGTACTACGATAAAGATTTCAGTGGCAAGGGAAAGAAAAAGAAACCGAATTATTGAGTGGAGTGATCAAATTGCTTCAACTTCGTTTTCTTAATTGAATTTCTAATTGCATTATTTGAAATAACAACTGAGCGGGAGTAACATCCCGCTTTTTTTGTGCCCTGGAAAAACTTAACAATAACGTCACCGAACTGTAACTGCTCTGTAACAACAATGAAAGACCTTTGTCGCGAAATATGAATCGGATGAAAGGATATTTGTTACGGTTATCAATGGTCACCCTATTCCTGGTGACAACGTTGTTGGCAACAGTGGCCCAGACGGGATCCATTAAAGGCAGTATCGTGGATGGTGCTACAGGTGAGCCCCTGATTGGGGCATCCGTGCTGGTAGAGGGCACCACCTCAGGGGCGGCGGCCGACCTGGATGGTAATTTCTTGATCAATGGCCTACCTGCCGGGAACTACTCACTGCGTGCCACCTACATCGCCTATCGCCCCCAGGTAATCGCTGAGGTGAAGGTGGAAGGAGGAAAGGTGACACTACTGGAGATCACTATGGAGACCGATGAGGTGAGTCTCGACGAGGTGGTGGTGGTGGCAACACCCCGCCTGGAATCGGAACGTATCCTGATGAGGGATCAGCAGAACGCCACGGTGATCCGTGAGAGCGTGGGAGCCCAGCAACTTTCCCTGCAGGGTGTCTCCGATATCGCCACGGCTGCCAGCAAGATTACCGGCGTGGTGAAGAGCGAAGGGTCGGGAGAGGTCTATGTGCGCGGACTGGGCGACCGTTATGTCTCCACCACCATGAACGACCTGCCGATACCTTCCGACGACGTGGAACGGAAAAACATCGATTTGGGTCTTTTCAGTACGGGTGTGATTCAGAATGTGGGGATTACCAAGACATACAGCACAGGGGGTTATGCCGATCAGACCGGAGGCAACATCAACATTGTCTCAAAAGAGTTCGTCGACCAGTTCACCCTGGAACTGCAGGGTGGTATTAACTCCAGCCTGTTGAACAACAATCAGTTCAGCAATTTCCGCGTCACCCCCAACCTGCAGAACAGCTTGCTCACCTTTTACAGAAGGGAGCACAACCTCGTGGATGCCATCACCAAACAGTCGTGGGATCCCCGTGGGAAAAGCCTTCCGCTCGATTTTGGCATCACCACCACCGGCGGGAAGGAGTTTACTCTCCTGGAGAGAGAGCTGACACTTTTCTACACCCTCTCCTACAAGAGCGATCACGCACACACCACCGGCGTCTACCGGCGTTTCAATTCCAACACGGTTTACTCCGACTTCTCCGATACCGAGAGCTGGAGCAGCAGTGCCAACCTCACAGGTCTGCTCAATTTAGGCTATCGCCTCAACAGCAACCACAAGATCAACTACAATCTTCTCTTCATCAATAAGCTCACCGATCAGGTCTATGAACAGGGCCGTAATGGCAATGGATTCAAGTTCGACATGGATGAGATCTCCAACTCCTTCTTCACCCGCGACATGAACAGCCGCACCACGATGGTGGTGGTGAACCAGCTACTGGGGGACCATCGTTTCTCAGAGAGCAACCGCCTGGAGTGGGGTGTAGGGTACAATCTCACCGCTGCCGATGAACCCAACAGGATCAGGAACTATACCGGGTTCGATCAGGGTAACATCTACTTCTCCTACCGAATTGCCGACTTTGAGAACCGGAAATCAAGCCAGGAGATCGACGATCGCGAACTGAATGGTTACCTCCGCAACAAGATTGATCTCACCATCGGCAGTTCACCCTGGAAGTTGGAATATGGGATCAATTACCGCAACAAACAGCGTGATTTCAACAACCAGTTCGTGGGGGTGCAGATGATGGGGGTGCGCAAGGGTGACGGCAATGTGGATGACCTCACCTCCCTCTTCCACGATCCCGGTTTCGCCTCCTCAAAGATCAAAACCATCCCACCTGATATATACAGTGCTACATTACAGGCACTTGCAGGATACGCCGAGCTGAGATTCAGCCGCGGTAATCTTGAAGGCAATGCCGGTGTGCGCTACGAGTATGACCGTATGAAAGTGCAATGGGACATCAACAACGATGACCCGTTGCGGGAGCCGCGAATCCGGAAAGAATACAAAAAGTTTTATCCGGGCGTAAACCTTCGCTACAATATCTCTGAGCAGCAGGGGCTCCGTCTCTCCGGCAGCAGGACAATAACCCTGCCAGAGTTCAAGGAGATTGCTCCCTTTGCCTACACCTCGCCCAATAGTACCCTGATACAGGGTAGCCCGGAGCTGAAAGCCTCCCGCAACTGGAATGCGGATCTCAAGTGGGAGTATTTCAAATCGACCGACGAATTGATCTCACTGGGTGCTTTCTACAAGAAGATTGAGGATCCCATCAACATCACCTCACTCACCGGCGGGGCGGGTTACCTGGTCTATGCCAACACCGGTAAACAGGCGGGGGTGATGGGGCTGGAGGCGGAGGCCAGGCTCAACCTCTTCAAGAATGAGTTGCAGTCGCTGCGCATGATCCTGAACGGTACCCGCATGTGGGTGTCGCAGGACCTGCTGGAAGCGTATCAGTACAACAACAAAACCAGCTCGGGACTGCAGGGTGCCTCAGAGCTGATCACCAACCTCACCCTGAGCTATTCTCATCTGCCGGGAAACTGGCAGGTCTCACTCTCTGGCAACTACTCCTCCGACAGGATCTATGCCATGGGCAGTCCCAAGGATGCATCCAACAGGGATTATCTCTACAACGATGAGATAATCGAGAAGGGGGTGATCACCCTCGATGCGGTGGTGAGCAAGGAACTTACCAATCACCTGACGGTGAAGCTGGTGGCTCGTAACCTGCTCAACCCGGTGATGCAGATGACGCAGCACCTGCGCGACCTGAACAGCCGTGAGGTGGAAAACCATGTGGTGGAGTCCTACCGGAAAGGAATGCGTATGCAACTCTCCGTCAACTATACATTCTAGTAAACAGGAATATAAACCAATCGTAAAATATCAGGATTATGAAAAAAAATGTGTTATTCAAGGGAATTTCGATGATGATGGTCTTCGCATCGCTTTTCCTGTTCGTGAATTGTGAAGGTGAAGATGCATTGCCCGATACCGATCCGGTAGTAGAACTGCTTGAAAGCGGTGAATTGAGGGGTGTGCTGAAAGAAGATTATACCCTCGATGCCGGTACAAGCTACCGTCTTACCGGCCAGTTCATTGTGGACGGCGGTGCCACGCTCACCATAACAGCCGGTACCCAAATCATTGCCAACGCATCTCAGGGGCAGGCTACCGAGACTTACATCGCTGTGATGATGGGCAGTAAGATCTATGTGAACGGTACTGCTGCCGCTCCGGTAGTGATGACTTCTCCCAACGCCCAACCGCAAGACTGGGGTGGGCTGACAATATGCGGAGAGGCCACCACCACAGCGGGTGCGAATGCCACTGCCGAGGTGGGCAACTTCAAATATGGAGGCTCCAAGGATGACGACAACTCGGGAAGCATCAACTACCTGGTGATCAAGGGATCGGGTGCCAAGATCAATACCGAGTCGGAATACAACGGCCTTACCCTCTATGCCGTGGGCAGCGCTACGCAGATCAGCAACGTTGCCATCATCAACGGTGCGGACGATGGGGTGGAGTTCTTCGGTGGCACTGTATCGGCCCAGAACCTCTACCTGGAGAACAACGAGGATGACGCGATCGACTGGACCGAAGGGTGGAACGGCACGGTAACAAATGCCTATGTGAAGCACACCATCGATGGCTTCTCCACAG
>JAEWQF010000072.1 GCA_023399295.1 Bacteroidota bacterium | reverse complement strand
CGTCACAGGTGTGGTCGAACACCGTGACCTCTGCAGCTCCTGCATCGAAGCACTGCTTGATGATTTCTGTGATCAGCTTGGGGTTTGTGTTGGCAGCCATCTCCACCGGCTGGTCCCATCCGATGTTTGGTTTCACACAGACCTTGTCGCCTTTACTGATGAATTTTTGAATGCCTCCCATCTCGGCGATCGCCTTGCGGAACATGGCATCCGGCTCGCCACCCAACACTGCCACCAGGTCGTAACCGGAGGCCTGCGCGCTGGAAAACGATTGGGTCAGGATGCTCATTGCTTCTGTCTCTTTCACCGTGGTGAGGGCTGCACCCGTGAGGGCTACCGCCCGTAAGAAATTGCGTCTGTCCATAAGTTTCTTTTTGGTATGATAAGATTTATATTTTTTCTGTCAGGCCGATGGGTTTGGTTCACCGGCCATGGCAGTAATTACATGTGAAATTGCATTCCACCAAAGATCATCCTGCCCGGCATCGGATAACCGGCGTTGATCTCATATTGCTCACCCAGCAGGTTCTCTCCTTTCAGAAAGAGATGTACACCTTTGAGGATGCGATATTGCGTGCGGGCGTTCCAAAGCAGGAAATCCTCTTTCGGAACTGTCGGATTGAGCGTGGTATGGAGGCCTGAGACTGCCATCAATCCCGAAGAGAGGCTCCAATTGCCTTGGGTAAAGGTGCCGCCTGCATAGAACTTGTGTTCCGGTGCGGCGACGATGGGGTGGGCCATATCCAGGTAACTGTAGTTGGCTGAGAGCTGAAGACGGGTGCTGGCCTGCCAGGAGAGCTCCGTCTCAATCCCTCTGTTTTCCACCGTGCCACTGTTGCTCCATTTGCCGATACCCGGTTCGGTCTGCCGGATCATGTTGTCCCCTTTGATGTAAAAGAGGTTCAACCCAAAACGGAGACGGTAGTGCGGGATCATATGAATCAGCGACAACTCGTAATTCATCAGTCGTTCCGGTTGCAGGTCTGGGTTCTTCTGGGGCGGGAACATGTACATCTCCCGGATGGTAGGGTTGCGGAACCCCTTGCTCATGATTGCCTTCAATACGGTGGTGGTGGAGGGGGTATAGGTGAGCCCCAGCTGCGGGATCCATTCTGATCCGTTTTGCTGATGGTGATCCAACCGGATGCCTGCATTCAAGGTGATCCTGTTGTCAAGAAGAAACTGCCGCAGGTTGAGGTATCCGGCGGTGGAATGAAGCCGCACATCAGCCAGAGTGACGTTTTCCGACTCATCGGGATAATTGTTCCAGGCCTTGCCTCCGAAGCGAAAATAATCGAACCCGGCAGTGATTCTGTTGCCCGGAAAGAAGGCGTAGGATTGATAGAGGGAAACGCCTGCCATATGGTCGTCAGAACGGAACCGATACTCCTGTGGGATATAGGATGCAGAAGCTGGTACCCCGTTGTTGATCTCATGCGATCCGAAGTTGTAGAAGAATTTCACCACTCCGGAGGTGTTGGCGTAATGGTTCTCAATCACAGCTGATGTCGCTCCACGGGTGATGTCGGCGTCGTTGTCGAGGATTGGATTGGACACCTTCCCGGGATTGGAGGAGGTGGTATGGGAGAGGTTCAGATCGACCGATCCATGCCAGTGCGGTGAGGGGTCATAACCTATCCGGGCATAACCGTTCAGCAGTTCATAGTCCATGTCAGGCCGGTGACCGTCGGAGCGGTTGTAACCGATACCCGCATTGCCGTGCAGCTGTTGCTGTTTCCATCCGGAGGAGGCGTTGGCCGAGAAGCTGTTGAAACTCCCGTACATCAGTTGGGCATTGTTTCTGAAACCTTCTTCCCGCTCTTTTTTGGTGATGATGTTGATCACCCCACCCATCGCGTTGGAGCCATAGAGCATGGAGGCGGGTCCTCGCACCACCTCCACCCGCTCGGCCATCATCGACTGGTAACTGTCGGCCAGTGGGTGTCCCATCAGTCCCATGTATTGCGGGTGCCCGTCGATCAGCACCAGCACGCCTGATGTGGGGGCACCCCCGATGCCGCGGATGCTCATGCCACCTGCCGCCCCGTCGGCCACGCCATAGCCCATCACACCACGCTGGGTGATGAAGAGTCCCGGCACTTGCTCGGTCAGTAGCGGGAGCAGCGAGGGTTCCTTGCGTTCCCCAATATGGGTCTCACCGACCACTGTGACGCTCATGGGCAGGGTTTGTAAGGTGACCCCCGGCATGGAGCCGGTCACGATCAACTCATCCAGCCGAATGGTGTCACTGACGGCGGGTGTTGTATCATGAGCCGCAGCAAGAGCGACTAAGAGGTACGGGGCAACGAACAGCAGGATCAGTTTTCTCATTGGATCCAGGGAAATTTGAAACAGGCTTCATCGTAAAGGGTGTAATCGGCTTTGCCGTTCACCGCGAAGGTTTTAACCAGCTGTGCTTCCTGTAGCAGTTCAAGGGCAAACGCTACAGTAGCACCTGTTTTGATGCGATCTTCCACCAGCAGGATGGCTTTGCCCCTGATCTCAAAATCGATGGGTGAGATCAATCTTGGTCGCTCATACCTGGGTTTTTGTGAGGGGTCGCGCAGGTTGATGCGGAGCAACTCCATTTGCAGGTTGAGTCGCTGGTTGAGGATGGCTGCGGGAATGATGCCACCGTTGGCGATGGCTACAATCAGATCGAATGATTCGTGAAACTTGATCTCACGAAAGCGCTGCATCACCTCCTCGAATGATTTCGTCTCACTCATCCGCTAAATTTTTCGGGTGGCTTTCAGCAGGAAGAACCCTCCCACAAGCTGGATCAACATTCCCGGCAGTCCCAATCGGAAGTCTTGCAGTGCCGTATGCAGGCTCCCTGTCATGATCCATTCCAAGCCGGTACCGATGAACTGGTAGGCCAGGATGGTGAGAAGCAGGGCAAAGAGTGATACCTTGCCGAAATGTCTGGCTGTTATGGCCGCTGCAATGGCGAGGATCACCGATTTCACTAGGATGGCGGGCAGCACTGCTGCGGGGGGCATGCCAAAGAGAAGATGATTGGCCAGCGGTGAGAGCAGGGCAGTCAGGATGCCCACATGGATGCCATACTTGTAGGCGGCAATCAGCGTGAAGAAGTAGATCGGCAGGAAGATAAATCCACCCTGCGGAACGAGATGTGCCAGTTGCGGCAACAAAAGATTGCCGACGACAAAAATAGCAGCAAAGAGATAGGTCTTGCTGTTGCTTAGGCTGTAGGTGTAGTGTTGTGTTGTTGTGGACATAATGGCGTTTATTAGGCTTTATTTTTTGTTATGTTTTGTTTCTACCTGAAGAGAGCGGTTCCCCATGCAAATATAGGGAAAAAGAATAAAAAAACACCATCCTGCACAAAACAGGATGGTGTTTTCGTCATTATTGAAATCGATCTCCTTTATTGCAGTTCCCTGATTCGGATGTTGCGAAACTTCACAACCGATCCGTGCCCGAGGAAACCGATGTGTCCCTTTTGGTTTAAGAGACCGGGATGATCCTTGCCATCTGCAGTCCCGTTTTTGGCCGCCTCGCGGATGTTGCCGTCGAGGATGGTGGTGCCGTTGAGGATCACTTTGATCTGGTCACCCTCGGCGATCACCTCCTGGTAGTTCCATTCACCATGTGGCTTGAGGAAACCTCTTTTTGCAGGAATCACCCCGTATACCGAACCGTGGTACTGATAAACTGCAAGTTGCTCGTAGATGGGGGCATCGTTGTCGAGGATCTGCAATTCCATGCCCAGGTAGGCAGCATCACCCTCCATGGGGGTGCGGATGCCCAGTCCGTTGTTGGCTCCCGGTGTCAGCATGAATTCAAAACGGAACACGAAATCGCCATATTCCTTTTGGGTGTAAAGGTTTCCACCGAACGTTTCACTGGGGTAGAGCACTATTTGGCCGCCTTCCACGGCATAATCCCTCTTGTTGCCTGTCCACTCATCTAGGTGGGTACCGTTGAAGAGGATTTTGAAGCCTTCCTTTTCTTCTTCCGCCGTCAACCTGTAAGGTTCGGGCCGCGGAATCTCCTTGATCAGGATGTCCCGGTAGGCTACTTTGCTGCCATGGGCCTGCAGTTCGATCTGCTCAACGGGGAAGATGGGTTGACTCCGGTCCCAGAAGTTCTCCAGGATCGCGTTGTCGGTTACCAGCTCACCGTTCAGCCAGACAGTGACTCTTTCGCCCACCATGCGGATGTGGAAGCTGTTCCATTCCCCCACCTTCTGGTCGGCCACCTTGAGGGGCTTTGAAGGGTTCTGGTTGTTGTTGTAAAGGCCACCGGAACCCACCTGTGCACCCACGTTCACACGTGCAGTGTCCCAAATTTGCACCTGGGGTGTTCCGCGCAGGTAGATGCCTGCGTCTGGCTCGGGACCTTCGAATAGCTTCCAGTCGATCAACATCTCGAAGTCACCGTATTGCTTCTCAGTGCATAGGTTGTTGCTGCCGGTACCGTTGAAGAGGATGTTGCCATCCGCCACCTTCCAGTCATTGATCATCTCTTTGTTGGCTTTTGCCTCTGCAGCGGCCAACTCTTTTTGACTCATCGCTGCTCTTTTGATCGGGTTTTCCACCAACCCTTTCCATCCATCCAGGTTTCTGCCGTTAAAAATTGAGACAAAGCCTCCCTCTGTGGGATTCTCAGTTAGGTACTTGGTGATGGACTGGCGTTGGTATCCGGCATCGGGGTTGCTGAGCGTCACACTCACCTTTTGCAGGATACGGGAGGTCTCTTCCCCGGCGTAAGAAGGATTGTTCAGCGTGATGGTCATTGCTGCCTGGGCAGCAGCCTCGCTCAACTGAGTTTCTTCCATGAAGGGAGCCACGTAGCGCATTGCCTGGTATTGTCCTGTCTGCCCCAGTAGCTGCAGGATGCGGTTCCTCTGCACTGTGGTTTGGGCAAAAGGCATGGTCTCACGCAGGTAGAGATATTGCACCGTTCCGGTTTGACCGGATCGGCCAATCAGCGTTGTCAATGCATCGGTCACTCCTGTGAGCACTGCTTTGTCTGAACTGCTCCTGGCAATCAGCAGCAAAGGATGGATCGCTTCGAACGATTTCCAGCTTGTCAGCGCGTTGAATGCTGCTGTCCTGTTGTTCCCCTCCTCACTGTGATAAGCTTCCGTGATCCGATTGAGTGCTTCCTGTGAACCACTGTTGGCCAGTGCGCTGAAGTAAAGGTGTTTCTTCTGCGATTGCCTCATCCGGGTAGTGACCAATGCCAGCTGTTCAGCGGCAGGGAGATGATCCAGCGCCGTATTGATCGCCTCCTGTAGCGGTGCCAACAGTGCATGGTCTGCCTGTTCAACCAGAGTGAACAGGTCGGAGAGATTTTCGGCGGTGACCACATCCTTCAGGCTGATTGCAGCTGCCTGTTTTATCGTTGCATCTTCTGTAAAAAGCTGGTTGTAAACCAGGTTATACTGGTCTGACATCTTGCGGGCGGCGATCAGCTGCAGGATGGCTTTTTTTCCATCGTTGCTGCTCTCCTCAAATACAGATGCCAGCGTATAGGATATGTCACCCTGGAAGGAGGAGAGTGCCCTCTTTGCGATTGCGACCGTTTCGCTGTCACTGCTTTTCAATAGGGAGGCCAATGCGATCAGGGCATCGTCACCACCCATGCGGGTGAGTGACTGCAGGGCTGCTTTCTGTACCATCCTGTTGGAGGAGCCAGAGAGACGGATGATCTCTGGCAGCAGTTCTTTCCTGTCATTCTCAGCTGCCCAGTAGATCAGTGCTGTTTGCATCTCGGGTGATCGTGTGGAACCCAGTTCTTTGGCGATCAACTGCATCGATCGATTGTCATCAATAAAAGTGATCTGCTTGAGTAGTGGAGTCAGGTAGGTGATATCTCCCGTATGAAAGGCATCCTGCAGTATTGCTACCTTGCGCAGAGAGCTATTGTCTGCCAGCAAACGGGCAGCTGCCACCATCAGATCGCTTTTTCCGTTTTTTCGTGCATCGGATAACAGCCTTGTGGCTTCTCTTCTTGCCAGTTTGGGATCCAGCCTGTTGAACCTTGTCAACAAGGTGAGATAGGATGCCGTGGCAGCGTTTTTATGATAGGAATACCCGTTCTCTTCGGCTGCGTTCCTCAGGAGTTTCAACGATGCCTTACCGCCCGTGTGAGCCAACGTATTGAGCAGTGCCCTTTCCATCTCTCCGGTCGGTTTGAAGCGGAGCAGGTCGAGCAGGGGCTTCTCGGCATTGCGATAGCCGGTTTGTGCCAGCGCATTGATCAGCTGAAGTCTGATCTTTTCGCTTCCTGCAGAAGTGACAGCCTGCAGGAGTGCTTCATTGGCCTTGTCGCTCCCAATTGAGATCAGTACCATTGATGCTGTAGCGGAGAGGTGGATGTCAGTCAGAAAACCTGTCAACAAGGGTACTTCCTCATCGCTGGCTATGGTGCGCATGCTCCGGATCAATGTAGCCTTCATCTCGTTGTGCAGGGGCCTGCCAAGTGCTTTGCCGATGGCCGCAGCAGCGATCTTTCGTTGTGTCTTGTCATTCGCGACAGAATGAACCCATCCGCTGATGGCATAATCGATTGTCTCGTTGCTTTTGCTGCCGGGAGGATTCATCCTTCCAATCAGATCCAGCAGTCCCTCTTCTCCGGTCGATACCAGATCGGTTATCACGCGGTCGTATTGTGCTTGATTGTCAGCTGGCAACTGTGCCAGCGCGTCGGCAACAATGGTTGACACTGTTCTGCCCGAAGGGAGTTGAGCCTGGATGTTGGTACTGATCAACAGGCTCAGGAGCAATATCAATAAATATCTCTTTTTCATTGTGTGAAATTGAATGTTAAATGGTCCAGGGTGCACGCATCGGTTGGTCAACCAGCTTGTTGGCCTCTGCGTCGTTGATAAACTCTTCCTTCACCGGGTCGAACTCCAGCGTTCGGTTCAGTTGAAGGGCCACGGCACCCATGTTGACAATGGTACAGGAGCGATGACCGTTCACTTCGTTCAACGCAAATTTCTGTCGGTTGCGGATCACTTCGCGGAAATCGGTCTGTTGCTCAGCCGGTTCGGGATATCCGGCAAGCTTCTTTTCCCAATCAGGAATGTCACAAACAAAATTCCGGTAGACATTGCCTTTGGGTCCTGCAATGTAGGGTGTGTCAGGCTCACCAAAGTCGCCACCCCAGAGGATGATCTGGCATCCGTCTGCATAGGTATAGGTGATGGATCGCCAGGTACCTACTGCATCGGGGTGTTGTTGGGGTGCATCAACCTCCACCTTCACGGGACTGGTGTGATCCTTGCCCAGCATGTACTGTACCGGATCGATGTAGTGTTGTCCCATGTCACCGAGGCCACCACCGTCATAGTCCCAATAACCCCGGAAGGTCTGGTGGACGCGATGTGCATTGTAGGGTTTGTAGGGTGCCGGCCCCAGCCACATGTCATAATCAAGCTCCTGAGGGATCGGTTGTGGCTCCAGATGGTTTTTACCCACCCAATAGAACTTCCAGTCGAAACCGGTATGCTTGCTGATTGTCACCTTCAAAGGCCATCCCAGCAAGCCGCTGTCGATAAGCTTCTTCAGTGGTTTTACCGGGGTTCCCAATCCATAGAAGGGATCCTTGAAGCGGAACCAGGTGTTGAGTCGGAAGATATTGCCATGTTGCGCGATGGCTTCCCGCACCCGTTTTCCTTCACCGATGGTACGTGTCATTGGTTTTTCACAAAAAATATCTTTCCCTGCCTTGGCAGCTTCCACCGACATGATGCCATGCCAGTGGGGTGGGGTGGCGATATGGACAATATCCACGTTTTTATCAAGGATCAGATCACGGAAATCATGGTAGAGACTGATCTTCTCTTTTACCATTGAAGCTGCCTGTGAGAGGTGATTCTTGTCTACATCACACATGGCAACCACGCGTGTGTTGTCGTATGGAATATGGCCGCGGCCCATTCCTCCCACGCCGATGATTCCTTTTGTCAATTCATCGCTTGGAGCGAGCATCCCATTTCCCAGTACGTTACGGGGAACAATGGTAAGCAAGGTCACTCCACCCAGTGTTCTTAAGAATTGTCTTCTGCTGGTCATTATTAAAATATTTAGTTATATATGCCGATCTAATCGTATTATTTTGTAAAAGTAGTCATTTATTTGGAAAAAAAAAGATAGATGGCTTGCAAATTAGTCTGTCTCAAACGGTGTGTATGACATCCAGTCGACCTCTGTTCCAAAAGAAATGACCGGCTTTTCGATTGAATGTGGGTTGGTGTGAACCGGCCAGTCGTCCGTATGCCAACTATTTATCCTGTAACGGGTATGCGTGGTAGGGATTCCTATATCTGAACCCCGGTAATCCCATAACACAATTGTATCATTGGTGGCGGGGTGCAGCATCCACCACCGTATACGGTCCGGATACCAATCAAATCCATAGGTGTGGAATTGTGATGAAGCATCATAGCCTTGAATAGGTTTGATTGTTTCAGGCTGGTTTTGATCACCCGTAAGTATTTTTCTGTTACTGCCATCTTGTTCCCGAAAGATGGTTTCATAGATTTGCCCTTTGTCCAAATTAATTGTTCGCCCAATTCTTTTCAGTTTGCCGGAAGCTCCTGTCCAGGTACCCACATAAATTATCTGCGGATCAGCGATCAGCCACTCGAAATCGATCTCACTCAACCCAAATTCATCATCTTCTCTGTAGGTGAAATAACCTACTACAGCTCCAACATTGGGTTGAACATCTCTGGGATCAGGAACCCTCAAACGTGCTGCGTAAGTGCCATAGAAGGTGAATTTGTTTGAGACTAACTCCGGTCCTTTTCCTGCACCGGCCTCTTCCTCTGGATCTAATTTCAATGCCAATACTCTTGTATCGGGTTCCGAAGATGAGGCTGATCCCATCTCCCATGTGAAATCGGCCCCTTTCCCACCTGAATGGTGGGTGAAAAAGTTTGATTGATTTTGGTCAAATTCTTCAATAAAAGAGTCCTGAAACTTACTTTTGTTGGGTATGGACAAATCATGCATGATGTTCTCAACCAGTAGATGGAGATTATTGTCTGAAGGTTTATTTTTGTTATTCTTCTTCCCGGTTTCACTCCCCGAACAACCACACGCCAAGACAAGTGCGAGTAAGATAAAGATTCTTCTCATGTTTTTCATTTTTTTATAATCAAATCATACCTTCCAAATATGCATGCAATAAGATATCTGCTTTTCAGGAACAAGTGAATGATTCTGGTAATCTTTCCCAAATCCAAATCTATCCTATCTGGTTTTTTTTCTGAAAAATACGCACATACTCGAATTCTGTTTCCTGCGGAAAGATATTGTCATCAACTCCTTGCATGCCAGCCCAGTCACCCCCTACAGCTACGTTCAGTATCAGATATAAGTTCTTATCAAACGGCCAATGCGCGGGGGAGGTTTTATCTTTTGGTATGAATGTGAGATAGATATTTTCAGGTGAATCAATATAGAAATCAACCTTGTGATCTGTCCAGTTGATGCCATACGTGTGAAAATGGCTCTCCACATCATCAATGTCTTTAAACCCGGAGACCTTCTCATTGCCCTCTAGGGTGTGGCTGGTATGAACCGCAGCATATACTCTGTTTTTGTCAAAACCAACATACTCCATGATGTCCAGTTCAGAATAGTAGGGAGACGCGTTTCTGCCAAACAACCAGATTGCCGGCCACAAGCCTTTTCCTCCACCAAGTTTTGCACGCACTTCAACACGGCCTCTGTTTATTTCGATTTTACCGTTGGTTGTTACCCGGGCAGATGTATAATCTCCGATTTTTTGTCCTGTACCCCGTTTGTTTGTGCGGATTACCAATTTGCCGTCCCTTACAAATGAGTTGTTGGTACTATTCGTATATTCCTGTAATTCATTGTTGCCCCATTTTTCAATTCCCATGTCATAATTCCAATCAGTGCTGTTGAGTTTTGGATCATTAAACTCGTCACTCCAATAAAGAGATTCGTTGTTGTTGTAATAAACGGAATTATGGGGTATGGTAACTGTTTCTGTATAACTCATCTTGCCGTTAGCTGTTTCCATCTTAAGATTCACCGCATAGCTCCCTTGTTTCTCGAAATAATAAACCATGGTAGGTTTGTTGGTGATTTTCACATCTCCCGGGAAAGTCCATTCGAAAAAAGATGGATCATAAGAATCATCCATCTCAAAAATGATGAAATTCGGGTTGTCATCACTTATCCGCCTGCTGAATATCTTTGTTTTTTGATCGATGTCTGTCTGATGGTCGTTTTTTTCCGTGCAGGAAACGATTACTGCCATCAATACAAAGAAAAGAGCATATCTTACTTGCATATATTTTATTTTAGAAAAGAAGGGACACGCAAAATGATCCATTCTGAAGTGTCCCTTCTCACAATTATTTGTTGTTTTTGACTATGGATTGTTCAATTTATCATTGACGGCTCCTGTAAGCGATATACCTTCAGC
>JAEWQF010000031.1 GCA_023399295.1 Bacteroidota bacterium | reverse complement strand
GGAGGCTGATCGTACCGATCGATTACTTCCTCAACAACCCGATACAGAACTGGACGCGCCGCACCTCACAGATACTGGGCAGCGCAATGCTCTATGTCTCATACGACCTGCCGGTGGAGCCGCTGCGCGATGAGCTGGCCCGCATCGTGAAGGATGATCCCAACTGGGATGGCAGGGTGCAAAACATACAGGTGACCGACAGCAAGGAGTGGTTCAAGGAACTGCGGGTGCTGGTGAGCAGTGCCGACTCCTCCCGGAATTGGGACCTGCGGGTGGCCGTGCGTGAGAAAATGATCGATTTCATCAACACAAACTACCCCGGCTCCTTTGCAAAGATAACGGCCTGCACACCCTCATCTGCCCCTCCGGCAATCAGATAGGCATCTGAAACGGGTGCATCCTCCCACCTAGTCTAGGGTCGTATGAACTTGGAGAGCTGCTTCTCCTCGGAGAAGAGCACCGCCGTGTTGATCAGCGCCAGGTGGGAGTAGGCCTGCGGGAAGTTGCCCAGCTGCCGCTTGGTACGGAAGTCGAGATCCTCACTATATAGACCCACATGGTTCGAGTAGGTGAGCATCTGCTCGAAGATCCCCCTCGCCTCCTCCCGCTCGCCGATCATAAAGAGCGCCTCGATCAGCCAGAAGGTGCAGATGGTGAAGGAGGAGGTGGGTACCCCGAAGTCATCCTCCGCCTTGTAGCGGTACATCAGCCCCTCGTGGTAGAGGTTCTCCTTGATCGCCTTCACCGTCTTCACATAGCGCGCATCATCCGGTGCGATGAAATCATAGAACTGCATCAACAACAGCGAGGAATCGTAATCCCTGTTTCCGTAGGCCTGGGTGAAGCACTGCAGCTCCTCACTCCACCCTTTCTCATGTACTTCTGCGCGGATGAGATCGGCTTCATCACGCCACTTTTCTGCATAACCCTCTTTGTGGAGCAACTCAGCAATCAGCGATGCCCGGTCGAACGCCACCCAGCTCATCACCTTCGAGAAGACGAAATGCATCTCACGGGTGCGGAACTCCCAGATGCTCCGGTCCGGTTTGCGCCAGGCTGCCTTCACCGAGCGCACCATGTTCTTGATGATCTCCCAGATCTCCTCCACCTCGTCGAGTGTGCCGGGGAAATAGAGATAGTATTTATAGATCACATCCATCAGGTAGCCAATGGAATCGTTCTGTACCTGGTGGTACGCCGCGTTGCCGATCCGTACCGGTCGTGAGTGCTCGTAACCGCTCAGGTGATCGAGTGTCTCCTCGGTGAGTGTCTGCTCACCGCGGATGCCGTACATGATCTGTATCGGTTCGTCGCGCGACGATTTCAGTATCTTTTTCACAAAGCCAATAAAGCGTTCGGCTGCGGTACGCTGTTTCATGAAGAGCAGCGTGTCGATCGACATGGAAGCATCGCGCAACCAACAGAAACGATAATCCCAGTTGCGGGTCTCACCGATGCTCTCCGGCAGGCTGGTGGTGGCTGCCGCCAGCATCGCCCCCGAACTCTGGTAGGAGAGCAGCTTGAGCACCAGCAGGCTCCGCTTGATCATGTCGTTATGCTGCAGGTAGTCGCGTGAGCGGTTCACGTAGTTGAGCCAGTAGACCTTGGTCCGTTCGTAGTCGAGTAGGATCCGGTTGATATCGACAGTCACCAGCTTCTGGTTGTAGGAGAGCAGAAAAAAATGGTGATCGGTGAGCACCATCTCCTCTCCATTGAGCACCTTCTCAAAATCGAGGCTGGAGTAGAGGTAGACCTTGTCTTCGGAATCCTCTTCCGAATGGGTCTTGATGTATTGGTCACCAATCTCATGCCGCACCTTCTCACGCGCGTAATTGATCTGCGGATCATAGACAACCCGCACCGTGGGTGCTCCCTTGAAGACACGGATGTAACGGTGAATCTCTGGCGGCATGTAGTAACGATTTGCCTCCGTCTGGTAGCGCGGCATATAGTCAAAGACAATGAACCCATTGTCGGGTGACTCAAAACGGGTCATCAGGATATTGGTATGACCGTGATACTGTTGTGTGATGGTGTACGCATCAGTGACCCTGAAGTGAAAGCTGCCACCCTTTTCCCTGTCGAGCAACCCGGCGAAGATGGAGGGTGAGTCGAAGTCGGGCAGACAGAACCAGTCGATGCTTCCCGTTCTGGAAACCAAAGCCGCTGTGCGGCAGTTGCCAATGATACCATAGTCAAGATTTTGCATAAGCAATGCTGTTTTGGTCACTGCCGCGCGCCGTGAAGAATGGCAACAACCAATTGCCAGGCAGCGTGCAGGAAGATTCATACTCTGTAACGTGCTGAACAAAGATAGGGAAAGGAGTGCAAAAAATGAAAAAAAACTACCTCTTTGCGGTCAGCTCACCACACAACGAACATTGCATCAGCTGCTTCACCTCATCTGTTGAATACCTTTTACCCAGCAGGATCATCAACTTGGCCAGTGCCGCCTCGGTAGTGATGTCATAGCCACTGATCACACCCACCTTTTCGAGTCGTTGTCCATTCTCGTAACGATGCATCTCCACCGATCCATACAGACACTGGGTCACATTGACCACCACGATTCCCCGCTCCACGGCATCCCCTATCATTTCAATAAACCATGGGTTGATGGGTGAGTTCCCGATGCCGTAGGTCTCCAGCACCACCCCCCGCAACCCGGGTACGGTGAGATGCGCCCGCACCACCTCCCGGCTGATACCGGGAAACAGCTTCAGGATCACCAGATTCCTTTCCAGCTCGTAATTGAATTGCACCGGACTGTCGGTATCAGGCTGGTGGATGTTGGAATGGTTGTAGTATATTACCATGCCTGCTTCAGCCAGGTATGGGTAGTTCGGACTTCTGAAGGCACTGAAATTCTCGGCATTCACCTTGGTGGTCCGATTCCCTCGCAACAGCAACTTCTGCATGTAAACAGAAACCTCCGGCACCACCGGCAATCCCCGTTCATTCTTCTCGGCCGCGATTTCCAGCGCCGTGAGCAGGTTCTCTTTCCCGTCGGTACGCAACTTGCCGATGGGTAGCTGTGACCCGGTGAGAATCACCGGCTTTGTCAGATGCTCCAGCATGAAGCTCAGCGACGAGGCGGTATAGGCCATGGTATCGGTACCGTGGAGGATCACAAACCCGTCATATCTGGTATAGTTGGCTTGAATCACATTGACGATCTGCCGCCAAATGGCGATGGAGACATCCGATGAATCGATGGGGGGATCAAACAGATAGGTCTCCACGTTGAAATTGAGCCGTTTGATCTCCGGCAAGTTGGAGCGCAGGTGACTGAAATTGAACGGTTCCAGTGCACCTGTTTCCGGATTCTCTATCATGCCGATGGTACCACCGGTATAGATCAGCAATACGTTTGCGCTTGTATCAACCATGTCGGGGAAATTTGATGCAAATGTAGCAAATTGTATTGAATCTGATTTCATTTTGACATATTTTTTTCATTCGTGGGCAGCTGTTTCAACAAACTGTGAACCATCGGTTTCATCGACATCGAACCAAAGTGACAACAATTTGTTTAACGGGGTAGAAAATAATCATCATAAAAACAGAAACAGATGGCAACACATTCCATACAGACAATTTGGAGAGAGCACAATATTTTCGATACCGAGGTTGACGGACACACCCTGTCAATCGATCTGGGAGTGGAGCAGGGTGGTGACGATGCCGGTCCCCGGCCGAAAAAACTATTGCTGATCGCGGCTGCCGGTTGCTCGGGCTTGGATGTGGTGGAGATGGCACGCAAGATGCGCATCGAGCTGAAGAAATTCGACATCCGTATTGATGCGGAGATGACCGATGAGCATCCCAAGCAATATACCTCCCTGAAGGTGGTCTACAGCCTTGCAGGCGAAAACCTCCCGAAAGAAAAGCTGGAACGGGCCTGTAGGCTTTCGTTCGAAAACTACTGCGGGGTACTGGCCATGTACAAGAAAGCGGTGCCGGTGAGCTACGAAGTGGTGGTGAATGAAGGTTGAACAATTCGTGGCGATTGAAGAAATTTTTCTGTAAAAAAATTGTATCTTTGCAACCAGGTTTATCAATCGGTCAGAGATCTCACACTTCAACAAAATAAACAGAGCACTATGCAAACAATGGACTCATTCAATTTTGCCGGTAAAAAGGCATTCGTTCGCGTGGATTTCAATGTGCCACTCAACGAAAACTTTCTCATCACTGACGACACCCGCATCCGGGCAGCCGTACCCACACTGAAGAAAATTCTGAAGGAGGGTGGCAGCGTGATCATCGGATCACACCTGGGACGTCCGAAAGGAGCAACCGATAAGTTCTCACTGCGTCACATCCTGCCCCGCGTATCGGAGCTACTGGGTGTAGATGTTCAGTTTGCCGATGACTGCATCGGTGATGAGACCGAAGCGAAAGCAGCTGCACTGCGTCCGGGTGAAGCACTGTTGCTGGAAAATCTTCGCTTTTATGCCGAAGAGGAAGGCAAACCCCGTGGCGTGGCCGACGATGCCACCGATGAAGAAGTTGCAGCTGTCAAGAAGGCGGTGAAGGAATCTCAGAAGGAGTTCACCAGCAAGCTGGCCTCCTACGCCGACGTCTATGTGAACGACGCCTTTGGTACCGCTCACCGGGCGCATGCCTCCACGGCACTGATTGCCGATTTCTTCGATGCGGACCACAAGCTGTTCGGTTACCTCCTGCAGAATGAAATCACTGCCGTAGAGAAGGTGATGAAAGATACCGAACGTCCTTTCACCGCCATCATGGGTGGCTCGAAGGTATCCTCCAAGATCGAGATCATCCGCAACCTGCTCGACAAGGTGGACAACCTGATCCTGGCGGGCGGCATGACCTATACCTTCGCCAAGGCTTTTGGCGGCACCATTGGCGACTCCATCGTGGAGAACGACAAGCTGGAGCTGGCCCGCGAACTGGTGGAGATGGCAAAAGAGAAGGGTGTGAACCTGGTGCTGGCCTCGGATGCCAAGATCGCCGACAGCTTCAGCAACGATGCCAACACCGGCTTCTCATCGGTGAAAGCGATACCCGACGGATGGGAAGGCCTCGACATCGGTCCTGACGCGGAGAAACTGTTCACCGAGGTGATCAGGAACTCCAAAACCATCCTCTGGAACGGACCGGTGGGTGTGTTCGAGTTCGACAACTTCGACAAGGGATCACGTGCCGTCTCCGAAGCGATTGTGGAAGCCACCAGGAAAGGCGCTTTCTCGCTGGTGGGTGGTGGCGACTCGGTAGCCTGCGTGAACAAGTTCGGCCATGCAGACCAGGTATCCTACGTCTCTACCGGTGGGGGTGCCCTGCTGGAGATGATTGAGGGAAAAGTACTTCCCGGCATCGAAGCGATCCGCGGACACTAACAAACCAATGGGAGGCCAACGGGTGTCCCATTCGAATCATAGACCGTACGAACAACCTGTTCGTGCGGTTTTTTGATTTGCACCCTTCCCTTTGTGTTATCTCATCATTTTTTTGTAATTTTGGCCTCAATTTCAAACAGAAGCAGTAGCGTTCTGTCTGTCACAATCACAACCATGCTGCTTCAATCTGAATCAATCAATCGATCATGAACATTTCATACAACTGGCTCAAGGAATATCTGCAATTTGAGATGACGCCGCAACAGACGGCCGACATGCTCACCTCCATCGGACTGGAAACAGGCAGCGTGGAGGAGATCCAAACCATCCGTGGTGGCCTGGAGGGACTGGTGATCGGTGAGGTACTCACCTGCACCGGGCATCCCAATTCCGATCACCTGCACCTCACTACCGTAAACACCGGCAACGGCGGGGAGCCGCTGAAAATTGTCTGCGGGGCGCCCAACGTGGCTGCCGGGCAGAAGGTGGTGGTGGCTACCGTGGGCACGAGGCTCTGGTTTGGTGAGGAGGAGATCACCATCAAGCGCTCCAAGATTCGCGGCGAAGAGTCGTTCGGAATGATCTGTGCCGAGGATGAGATCGGTATCGGCACCTCGCACGACGGCATCATTGTCCTTCCCCCCGATGCGGTGGTGGGTACCCCTGCGAAAGAGTACTACAATGTGAAGAGCGACTGGGTGCTGGAGGTGGATATCACCCCCAACCGGGTGGATGCGGCCTCCCACTATGGTGTGGCGCGCGACCTGGCAGCTTGCCTCACACAGGCGGGCATCCCCTGCAAACTGCAGAAGCCCTCGGTCGATGCGTTTGCCCCAGACAAGATGGAAGGCGGTATCGAGGTAATCGTAGAGGACCTGGAAGCCTGTCCCCGCTACTCCGGACTCACCATCCGTGGTGTCACCGTTCAGGAGAGCCCCGACTGGCTGAAGAACCGGCTGCAGGTGATCGGCCTGCGCCCCATCAACAACATTGTGGACATCACCAATTTTGTGCTGCATGAGACGGGACACCCTCTGCATGCGTTCGATGCGGCCCAGATCAAAGGCAATGAGGTGGTGGTGCGCACCCTGCCCGACAAAACAAAATTTGTGACACTCGACGAACAGGAGCGGGAGCTGAGCGACAACGACCTGATGATCTGCAACAGCGAGGAGGGGATGTGCATCGCCGGCGTTTTTGGTGGCCTCCATTCGGGTGTCACCCAAGAAACCCGCGACATCTTCATCGAGTCGGCCTACTTCAACCCTACCCGGGTACGCAAGACCGCCCGTCGGCACGGCCTTAACACCGACTCCTCCTTCCGCTTCGAAAGGGGAGCCGATCCCAACAACACGGTCTACGTACTGAAGCGCGCAGCCCTGCTGGTGAAGGAGCTGGCAGGAGGCACCGTAGAAGGCGAGATACGGGACATCTACCCCAACCCGATTGAGAGAGCCTCCGTTACCCTTGCATACAAGAAAATCAATTCGCTCATCGGCAAGGAGATCCCGGCGGAGACGGTGAAGGGCATCCTCCATAGCCTGGAGATCACAATCGAGCAGGAGAACGACCAGGAGCTGACACTGCGCATACCCACCTATCGTGTGGATGTGACCCGTGATGTGGATGTGATCGAAGATATCCTTCGCATCTACGGATACAACAATGTGGCGTTCAGCCACTCGCTGAAAGGAAACCTCTCTTTCCAGACTGCAACCGACCGCAAGCACAGGCTGCAGACCCTGATCTCCGAGCAGCTTACCGCCGCCGGATTCAACGAAATACTCAACAACTCGCTCACCAAGAGGAGTTATTACGAGCCGCTCACCTCCTACCCCGCCACAGACTGCATCTCACTGGTGAACCCGCTGAGTGGTGATCTGAGTGTGATGCGGCAGACAATGCTGTTCGGGGGACTGGAGAGCATCGCCTACAACCGCAACCGTAAGCAGGGCGACCTCCGCCTCTATGAGTTCGGCAACTGCTATCATTATGACAGCGGGGAGCAGCAACAGGCCCAGATCCTGGCACCCTACTCCGAAGAGACGCGGATGGCTCTCTGGATTTGCGGCAAGCGCACTTCCAAGAACTGGGCCGCTGCTGAGGAAGAGAGCAGCGTCTACGAACTGAAAGCGCACCTCGAGAACATCCTCAGAAGGCTCGGTTTCCAGGGTAACAGCATCCGCTACGAGCAACTGCAGAACGATCTCTACAGTTCAGCAATGACACTGCGCACCCGCAAGGAGGTGATCGGCAGTTTCGGAGTTGTGGCGCCGCAGCTCTACAAACAGTTTGACATCGACACCGAGGTATACTTCGCCGAGATGAACTGGGACAAGCTGATACTGGAGAGCGACAAGCAGTCCGTCCATTTTTCGGAGATTGCCCGTTTCCCGGCCGTGAGCAGGGATCTGGCGCTGCTGATCGATAAAAACGTCACCTTTGCACAGATTGAACAGATCGCCCTCGCTACCGAGAAGAAGCTGCTCAAGCAGGTGATCCTCTTCGACGTCTATGAAGGAAAGAACCTGCCGGAGGGAAAAAAATCATACGCGGTCAACTTCAAGATACAGGATGAAACAAAAACACTGAACGACAAACAGATCGAAGGGGTGATGCAACGGATACAGCAGAACCTGGAACGAGAGCTGGGCGCACAGCTGCGATGAGGGGTTGATGTATGGGTAAAAAAAAATAACATTCTTAAAACAGACCCGATTAGCCTTCAAGTAGGGCCGGGATCAGATAAAAACATTATGGGAAGAGCATTTGAATACAGGAAAGCAACCAAAATGAAACGTTGGGGCAACATGGCCCGCGTCTTCACCAAACTGGGAAAACAGATCACCATCGCCGTACGCGAGGGAGGGTCTGAACCCGACACCAACCCCCGCCTGCGCGTGCTGGTGCAGCAGGCCAAGAAGGAGAACATGCCCAAGGAAAACGTCGAACGGGCCATCAAGAAGGCCACCGACAAGGATGTCTCCGACTACAAGGAGATGGTCTACGAAGGGTACGGACCTTTCGGCATCGCCATCGTGGTGGAGACCGCCACCGACAACCCCACCCGTACCGTGGCCAACGTGCGCAGCTACTTCAACAAGCATGGCGGTTCACTTGGCACCTCGGGCAGCCTCGAGTTCCTCTTCGACCACAAGTGCGTTTTCAGGATCGCCGAGAAAGCGGGTGTCTCCATTGAGGATCTGGAACTGGAACTGATCGACTATGGCGTGGACGAGCTGGAGGTGGAGGAAGGTGAGATCCTGCTCTACGGCGAGTTCAAATCTTATTCCGACATCCAGTCCTATCTCGAGGAGAACGGCTTCGAGATCCATTCTGCCGAATTCGAGCGGATCCCGCACGACACCAAGGAGCTGGATAAGGAGCAACGCGCCCAGATCGAGAAGCTGCTCGACAAGTTCGAAGAGGACGAAGATGTGCAGAACGTCTTCCACAACATGGCGTAAGAGAGGACAAATTATCAAAAACCCACGTCAGTCTATTTAACTACATTCATTTCTTAGTCCTTGCTATAACAAAGCTTCTGACAAATACAAATAAAGCAAAGCCATTACTGATCATACAGGTTAGGAATATATATTTTGTCTCATTCCAGATTTCTATTTTCATAAACCTGTTGATTACCATCACAAACAGCAACAAGGTGAGCACTATTGCAATGTGTGAAATAACTTTGGGAGCTTTATTCCAACAGAAACTCAACGCAATCAATAGCAATCCAAACATTGTTGGGATCAATGCCGTCACGGATGATGTACCTGTGCTGCCTGTAATTCCAAAATAGCCATAAAGGCCTGCAATTATCAATATAAGCCCATTGATAAAATTAACTACTGATGGTTTCATATGAATCAATTTGTAAAGTCTATACTTATCCCGAAAGAACGGAACATTCAGCATGGTAACAACTAATGCCCGCAAGGGTTCGTTTCGTTGATATAAACTTGCCGCGACCAGGTTACGACTGTAACCTGATCAGCGACTGCTCAATCTCATCGCGCAGCTCCTTCGGAGTTGCCTTGTTCTTGCCAACCTCCTTCAGCAGTTGAACAATTTTCTCCTTTTGCACGCTCCAGCGGAACCAGCCCAGCGCTTCGGCCAGTACCACCCTTACCTCCGTATCATCGTCCTGATCCTTCAGGAGCGTCAGGAGCGTGGGCACCTGCAGGTGGTTGTTGTAGTTGCGTAGGAAGCGGATGGCAGAGATCCGATCCTTTGGTTCCGCAGTTTTATCCTGCATCACACCCAGGAATCGGTCGTACCGTTTCGCCTGACTCTCAAAATAGGCGGTCATTTTCACTGCGACCTCATCGGATTTCGTCAGGTTGGAACCTGCTGTCTGGCGGCCAATCTCCTCCCGGATCTTTTCCAGACTGAACATTGGGAGTGAACCCTGTGCGGCATATTGTACGCGCTGGCTCTCATCGGAGAAGAGCACGCTCTCCACCAGCGGAGCGATCAGCCGCTCATCACCGTGATAGCCGGCAAAACGGGCACCGTTACGTCGGATCAGCTCATAGGGGTCATCGAGCGCCAGCAGCAGTGCTTCTGTAAGATGCTTGTCGTCGGAGTAGAGGATCCGTTGCAACGC
>JAEWQF010000065.1 GCA_023399295.1 Bacteroidota bacterium | reverse complement strand
GCAACTTTCTTCATCTCGAAGAAACGGTACGTGAGCTGTTCGGCTTCAGATACCTGGTACCCACCCACCAGGGAAGAGGTGCGGAGAACCTGCTCTCGCAGATCGCCATCCGCCCGGGACAATATGTACCGGGTAACATGTACTTCACCACCACACGTTATCATCAGGAGCGCAACGGTGGCATCTTCGCCGACGTGATTTGTGATGAGGCACATGATGCCACCCTCTCAATCCCTTTTAAAGGAAATATCGACCTGAAAAAACTGGAGCGACTGATTGAGGAGAAGGGGGCGGAGAACATCGCTTACGTCTGTCTGGCGGTGACGGTCAACCTGGCTGGCGGCCAGCCGGTAAGCATGCGCAACATCCGTGAGGTACGGGAGCTGACCGCACGTTATGGCATCAAACTCTATTTCGATGCCACCCGTTGCGTGGAGAATGCCTACTTCATCCGGGAACAGGAGGAGGGGTATGGAGACAAGCCAATAGCCGATATCGTTCGGGAGATGTTCAGCTACGGCGACGGCTGCACCATGAGCGGTAAGAAGGATTGCCTGGTCAACATCGGCGGATTCCTCTGCCTCAACGATGAGGAGTTGTTCTCACAGGCGAAGGAACTGGTGGTGGTCTATGAGGGGATGCCCTCCTATGGCGGGATGGCCGGTAGAGACATGGAGGCGATGGCAATTGGATTGCGGGAGTCGATGCAATTTGAGTATATCGAGCACCGGGTGAAGCAGGTGCGTTACCTGGGTGACCGACTGTTGGAGGCGGGCATACCGGTGGTAGAGCCGATTGGCGGCCATGCTGTCTTCCTCGACGCACGCCGTTTCTGTCCCCATCTGACACAGGATCAGTTTCCGGCGCAGAGCCTGGCGGCGAATCTCTACCTGGAGTCGGGCGTGCGAAGCATGGAACGTGGCATTGTCTCAGCGGGAAGGAATAGGATCACCGGTGATCACCATCGCCCGAAGTTGGAGACGGTGCGGCTCACCATCCCGCGCAGGGTTTACACCTATCGTCATATGGACCTGGTAGCCGATGCGGTGATTTCTCTCTACGGGCGTCGGGAACAGATTAAAGGGCTACGGTTTATCTATGAACCCAGACAGCTCCGTTTCTTCACCGCCCGGTTCGAAGAGATAGAATAAAAGTGCGTCATCGTTGTTGGTAGGCTCCGCTTGCAATATCATCCAGCCACTGCTGGTTCTCAAGGTACCACTGCACGGTCTTCTCAATGCCCTCCTCGAACTGCAGTGAGGGTTGCCATCCCAGCTCGTCTCTGAGCTTGGAGGCATCGATCGCATAACGCAGGTCGTGCCCCGCACGGTCGGTGACAAAGGTGATAAGGTGATCGGAAGCACCGGCCGGACGTCCCAGTTGCCGGTCCACCGTTTTCACCAGCAGCCGGATCAGGTCGATGTTGCGCCATTCGTTCCAGCCGCCGATGTTGTAGGTCTCTCCCACCCTTCCACGGTGAAAGATCAGGTCGATGGCAGCTGCATGATCCTCCACATAGAGCCAGTCACGTACATTCTCGCCCTTGCCGTAGACCGGCAGTGGCTTGTTGTCACGTATATTCTGTATGAAGAGGGGGATCAGCTTCTCCGGGAACTGATTGGGGCCGTAGTTGTTGGAGCAGTTGGAGATCACTACCGGCAATCCGTAGGTATCGTGGTAGGCGCGCACAAAATGGTCGGACGACGCTTTTGAAGCGGAATAGGGACTGTGCGGTTCATAGCGGTTCTCCTCGGTGAAGAGCGGACCCTCCAGTGGAAGCGCGCCATACACCTCATCCGTAGAGACATGGTAGAAGAGCCTGTCAGCCGTAATACCACCCCACTCTTCTCGTGCTGCCTGCAACAGGTTGAGGGTTCCCATCACGTTGGTATGGGCAAATGAAAAGGGATCGGTGATGGAGCGATCCACGTGGCTTTCCGCCGCAAGGTGAATTACCCCCTCCACCTTGTAGTGGGAAAACAGCTCCCTCACCTGCGCATAGTCGCAGATATCCGCCAGCTGAAAGAGATAGTTATCCATTCCTGCCACATCTCCCAGATTGGCGAGATTGCCGGCATAAGTGAGCTTGTCGAGGTTGATGATACGACACGCAGGGTAACGGTACACAAAGCGGCGAATCACATGGGAACCGATAAAACCGGCACCACCGGTAATCAGAATCGTCTTCATAACAACGGGTTGTGTTTGTCTTTCTCGGAGAGAATGATCACTTCGGGAGGAAGCATCCAGTCGATGGCCAACTTGGGATCATCCCATCTGATGGCACCTTCATACCCGGGCGCATAGTAGTTGTCACTTTTGTATTGAAAAACAACCTCCTCACTCAGCACCGCGAAGCCGTGTGCAAAGCCACGGGGAATGAAGAGTTGACGCTTGTTCTCACCCGTGAGGATGGTGGAGACATGCTGGCCGTAGGTGGGTGATCCCTCCCTGATATCGACGGCCACATCCAACACCTCTCCGGTGATGACCCGTACCAGCTTGGCCTGCTCATAGGGTGCCCGCTGAAAGTGAAGCCCTCTCACCACACCATACTTCGATTTGCTCTCGTTGTCCTGCACAAAGCAGGTTTTGCAGACGCTCTCCTCAAATAGCTTCTGTGAAAAGGATTCAAAAAAATAACCTCTTTCATCGCCAAAAATCTGCGGCTCAAGAATCAGCACCCCCTCAATATTGGTCGTCACTATGTTCATTATCTGCTATCTGTTATCTGTTATCGATCAATCGGAGCAGGTATTGACCATACTGATTTTTCTTCATTGGCTCGGCGATACGTTTCAGATCCTCATCCGTGATCCAGCCATTGTTCCAGGCGATCTCCTCCAGGCAGGCGATCTTCAGTCCCTGACGTTTCTCCAGCACCTCGATAAAGGTGGAGGCCTCAGCCAGTGAATCGTGCGTACCGGTATCGAGCCAGGCAAATCCTCTGCCGAAGCGTTGTAGCAGCAACTCCCCCTTTTCCAGGTAAGCCTGATTCACCGTGGTGATCTCCAGCTCACCCCGGGCGGAGGGTTTGATGCCAGCAGCAATCTCAACGACACTGTTGGGATAGAAATAGAGACCGGTGACAGCCCAGTTGGATTTGGGTGACAACGGCTTCTCCTCGATGCCCAGCACCTCACCCTGCTCATTGAAGTGTGCCACACCGTATCGTTCCGGTGTCTGCACATAATAGCCGAAAACGGTAGCCATCTTGTCTTTTTCGGCGTCGAGAGCGGCCTTACGCAACATGGAGGGAAATCCCTGACCATAAAAGATATTGTCTCCAAGCACCAGGCAGACCGCATCCTCACCGATGAAAGAGCGGCCAATCAGGAAGGCTTGTGCCAACCCGTCGGGGGAGGGTTGTTCGGCATAGGAGAAATGGAGACCATAATCAGATCCGTCACCCAGTAAGCGCTGGAATGCGGGCAGATCGGCCGGTGTGGAGATGATCAGTATATCGCGGATACCGGCCAACATCAATGCCGAAACCGGATAATAAATCATCGGTTTGTCGAAGACAGGTAACAGTTGCTTGGAGACACCCTTGGTGATGGGATAAAGTCGTGTGCCGGAACCTCCGGCCAATACAATGCCTTTCATAATCTCACTCTTGTCGCTAATCTGGTTGTAAAGGTAATCAAAAGAACGGGTCACTCACTATCCGGATGCCAGCATATCGGGTCGCAAACGACGGGTACGTTCGACCGACTGTTCCAGACGCCACTCCTCTATCTTCCGATCATGCCCCGAGAGTAGCACATCCGGCACCCGCCATCCCTTGTAATCTGCTGGGCGGGTGTAGACAGGTGGTGCCAGCAACCCATCCTGGAACGAATCGGAGAGTGCCGACTGCTCATCGCCTATCACGCCGGGGATGAGGCGTACCACCGCATCGGCAATCATGGCCGCGGCCAGCTCTCCACCGGTAAGCACGAAATCACCAATCGATATCTCGCGGGTGATCAGATGCTCTCTCACCCGATAATCCACACCCTTGTAGTGTCCACAAAGGATGATGATGTTTCGTTTCAGTGACAGCTCGTTGGCCACAGCCTGTGTGAATTGCTCACCGTCGGGGGTGGTGAAGATCACCTCGTCGTACTCCCGTTGTGCCTTCAGATGCGTGATGGCCCGGTCGATCGGCTCTATCTGCAACACCATACCGGCTTCCCCGCCAAAGGGATAGTCATCTACCCGGCGGTGCTTGTCGAGCGTATAGTCGCGCAGGTTGTGCAGCTCAAACTGAGCCAGTCCTTTCGTCTGAGCCCTCTTCAGGATGCTGGTATGAAGCGCTCCCTCAATCATCTCGGGAAGCACGGTGATAATATCAATTCTCATCTGCCCAATGTAAAAAGGCTGTTCTCTTCTCAGTGAGAACAGCCTTCAAATATAACATTTTTCTTTCAACAACGCATCATTCTCCGGAAACAGTTCCCGATACACTCTGCTGTGTATTGCTTTCGCCCTCCATCACATCATCATTGACGATGCCACGCTGCACGCGTCTCATCGAGGATTTCAGTTCACCGAAACGATAGGTGACACTGAGACTCAGGTTGCGCATCGGCTGGTAATTGACGCTCTCCTGGCGGAAGCCGGCACCGGTGGTGGTACTGGTAATCTTCATCGATTTGGCGAGGAAATTCTGGATATTGAGTGAGAGATCAAGCTTTTTATTGAGCATGCTCTTCAACAGGCTGAATGAGTAGAAGTAAAAGGCTGACTGATCGGTCTGTAGTTGCACCTGGTTCAGAAAGAGGCCGCCGTTGGCACCCAGCCGCAACTCGCCGGGCAATGTCCAGGAGAGCCCCCCGTAGGCGCGTCCCGAGAGACCACTGTTGCGCAGCTGCTCATTCTCGGTGCTCTGGATATCGGTGTAACTGATGCCCCCGTTCAGGTAGGTGCGGATTTTCGGTGTGGGGGTCCAGCTCACGTAGAGATTGGTACCCACCATCTGGTTGCGGCCGATGTTGGCATAGGTGCTTTCCGTTCTTCCCATTTCGGTATTCAGGAAGCTGTAACGGGTCACTGCGTTGCGGG
>JAEWQF010000081.1 GCA_023399295.1 Bacteroidota bacterium | reverse complement strand
CTGATAACTTCTGGCTGTTGATTACCATTGAGTTCCATTCACTGCTGTAGCGGGAGGGGATGAAATAGCCGTAGGCATCCGCACCGCTCAGTTTCTTCACCTCCACCTGGATCTGTTTGTTCCGTTTTGCAAAACTGAATCCCACCGCTTCCAACCGTTTGATGGCTTCCTCCACATGCAGTGCGATATCCCTGCTCTCTTCGTGATAGAAGCGGGGAGCGTATACCACACATTTCTTCTCGGAGGTGATGGCCCTGCTTCCTGAATCATCCGATTCCTGATAGTCTTTTACCAATCCCACGATCAGCTCACCTATCTCATCGGAGATTTCTTCAAACGGCTCCAGCGTAGCAGAGTAGAGATCACCCTCTTTCACGCCTTTGATCCAGATGGTGGATTGACTCTCCTGCTGTGAGCTGATCTCCACACCCGGAGCCGAGAAGCGGAAGTAGACATCTCCCTGGGATATCTCTGTATCGGTTGGCAGCTCTATCCTGAGGGGTTTGGAAAAGTTACGGGGAAGCTTCACCTTGTAGTAGGGGGAGACCTCAAACTCATCCATCACAGAGCCTTTAGCCTGTGCAGTGATTTCCATGGTGACTGAGGCAGGAAATGCATCTGCCGGGATCACCAGTTTGAACTCCTCCTTGAAGATCGTTCCACCGGTTTTGTCCACATTGAGGTTCTCAGTGGGATCTGCATCGCCGGGATCAGTATCGCCAGGATCGGTATCGCCGGGATCGGTATCACCGGGATCATCACCGCCTGGTTTTTCATCATCCGGTTTTGTCTGACCCTGTTCATCCGGTATGATGATCTCCTCCTCCGGATCTGCACAATTGTTGATTGAGACCACCATCATCAACAGGAAAAACAGATGGAAAAAACGGGTGGTCACTTTTTTCATGTTTGAAAAAGATTTGTGGTGCCTTTTCATAGTTCAATTATTTGGTACGATAAAGTAAGGCGAAATAGTGCTCAAGATTACTTACAAATCGTACACAATGATGAACAAAACGTATAAAAATGGAGGGGAAGGGATTGATTCCCGCTGCTTTTCAGGCATGATTGTCAATAGGCATTTTCCCTTTCAACCAATTGTGGGGTGTGGTTCCGGAAACTTTTTTAAAGTTCCGATAGAAAGATACCTCATTGGCGAATCCTGAAAGCTCACTGATCTGCAGCATTGAGAGTCTGTTGTTTGACTCAGTCATCAGTGATTGGGCGTAGTGGATCCTGTATTGGTTGATAAAATCGGAAAATGAGAGGTGCAACTCCTTGTTGATGTAATTGGAGATATAAGTGCGGTTGCTGCCAGTCATCAGGGCTATGTCAGAGATATGCAAGTCTTTTCTTCTGAAAAGTTCTTCTTCCTCCATGAGCTGTTGCAATTGCTTTTTCAGCAATGCGATAGAATGCACTCCTGCTAACTTGTTCTCCTCATTGTTTGCCTTCTGTTGCTCCTTGTTGTAGTCATTGGCGGTGAAATGTTGTTTAAAACCGAAATAACTGACTGTAAAGAGCATGATGCTGAAGACGAAGGAGGGAACAACCACCAACCATGATTTCTGCAGGAAAAATTCACGGCCCAGCTGGTTGGCTGATGCCGAAAAAAGTGCAAAGAGGATGAACAGCAGCAACAATCTTCTGATGGGAGTGAGTGTTTTATTCTCTGTATCGGCGTAGAAGTTTGAAACTTCATTACTGAAGTTTTTCAGTTTTTTAAATCCGAAGTATGAAACCGGAAACAACTGTATGAGAAACAGAATCTTCATGACTCTGATTCGGATCAGCTGCCCATTCTCTACAAAGGAGGCCACATGATCGGGTACCTCTTGATTGAAAAAATAATGTGTGGTGAAATGAATCCGTTCACCTTCACCCATCATGGCGTAAAAGAGCATTGCCCACAGTGTGGTGATCAGAGCAGGAAGCAATACCCAGTAGTTCTTCCATGTCAACGGTTTGCTGTTGGTCAGCTTTTGGATATAGAGATAAAAGAGGGGGTAGACGGCCAATGAACAGAAGGCATAGATGCTCTCAATGATGCTATATAGCTCCACATCCCGGTTGAAGTAAACAGCATGGGCGAAATAAAGAAAGGTGCAAACCAGCAAGAAGTAGGTCAAAAACCTTTTAGCAGGGTTGGCATCGCGGTATTCGATCGCAAATAGAATAAGCCAGAACAGACAAACCAAAAATGGCAATCCGGCAAACAGTGCTTGTATCATGCGCCATTTCTTATAGAGTACGAATATAGTCAAATTATCGCAGACAGAAGGTGCGTTGTGTTAAAGGTGTGCTTAAAACCCGAAATCCTCAATCAACACTTCATCAACCTCCTCTTTCGCTAGCTTGATTCTGTTTTGTGTGGCGATCCCCTCCACAAAAATAGCCTTGAAGGGTATGGCAGGGCAGACATATTCACATCCGCCGCAGCCCACGCAAATCTCCTGGTCAATCGCGGGGATGGTGAGTGCCCCCTTGTAGGGAACCATATGGACCGCCTGGGTGGGACAATGCTCTGAGCAGGCGCCACAGCTGGTCTCATCGTAGTAGACAATACAGTTCTCAACGATAAACTGCACCTGTCCCATCTGGGTGTGGTGTTTCTCCTCCCTGGTGAGCGGCAGGATGGCTCCAGTGGGGCAAATTTCCCCACAGAGGGTACAGTCGTAGTTGCAGAATCCATGGTCGAAGTAGAGCTTTGGTTGCATCATCCCCCCCAGCCCATACTCCAGGAAAGCAGGTTTGATCACATGCGAGGGACACTTGCTCACGCAGAGATGGCAGGAGATGCATTTCTCCCTCAGGTGATCGAAGGAGGCTGCTCCCGGTGGAGCGATGGGTGTCTCCCTATGCAGCTCTTTTTTTGGGAGTAGTCCGTTGGACACTCCCTGTGCCAGCATCCTGCCGGCAGCAAGACCGGTTACCAGCGATGCCGAGAGAAAACGGCGCTTGGAGGGGTCTGCCGGTTGTTCCTCTCTCACAACGGTGTAGCCAGATGCCTGCTTTGTCTGATTCTTATGCCAGGGCAGTGCAAAATGATACGTCATGGCATCACGGTTGCAGCTCTCGATGCAGTTGAAACAGGTGACACAACGACTCTGGTCGATCACCTTCATGTTCGCATCGATGCAGGATGCTTTGCATTTCATGCTGCAGAGGCCGCAGGAATTGCATCGTTCATCTTCAAAAGCTATCCGGAAGAAGGCATACTTGCTGATAAAGCCGAGGAGGGTACCCACGGGGCAGATGGTGTTACACCAGCTCCTGCCGTTTCTCCAGGCAAGGAAGCCAATCACAACCAGCATGGTCAGCGCAATCAGGGTGGAGGAGAGGCCAAGCAGGTAGATGCTAACCCGGTAGAAGGTGTAGTTGTTGAACGAGGTGAAGATGTCTGCCAGCAGGTTGTTGCCTGCCAGATAGACGGGACGGAAGAGGTGGGTGACCATCCTGCCGTATGCGCCATAGGGATCCAGGAGGCCCGCGAGAAAGGTGAAGCCAAAGAGGAACGTGACAAGCGTTGCACCCAGTATACTCCAGCGTAGAACGCTCTTGGTTTTGCTGTAGTGATACTTTTTCTTCCTGATTACCCGTTTGGAGAACCATGCCACGATATCCTGGTAGATACCCATGGGGCAGAGGGAGG
>JAEWQF010000006.1 GCA_023399295.1 Bacteroidota bacterium | reverse complement strand
TCAATAAAAAATGTTTAATGGGTACTTTTTCGGTTAAATGTTGACCCGTTAAGTTGTTTTTCTTCATACATTTGTAATTGTTTTTGTTAATACTTCAAATGAAAACTTGGTTTGTTGGCGAAAACATGTTATCGGTGGGTGTTACAGCACCTGCCGATTTTGTTTTCTGGTTTCAATTAGTTAGAACATAGGCATACAAGTTTAAATTGTCATTGGTTTATATAGATGATTCCCGTCACTTCATCTCTCTGGTAATCGAAATAGACATTCTTCTGCAGTACTTTCAGAGCATAATCCACACCATCCGCCTGGCGGAATTTGCCGGTATAGGTATGCTGGGGTAAGTTCTCCTTATTCACCTGAATCACCACATCAAAATATTTCTCCAACGTGTGGAGTATCTCATGCAACTCCACATTGTTAAAAGCAATCAGACCATGACGCCACAGATACACATCACTATCAGATATCTCGTTTACCTGAAGTTGGTTGTCTCTCAGAGTTGCCTTCTCGTTTGGTTGCAATGAGGTTAACTTGATGTTGTTGCGAAAAAGATCCACCCCGCCTTCAAAAAGACTTGCTTCAAAGGTGTTGAACTTCTTGTATGCATCCACATTGAAGGATGTGCCGGTGACATGTATATCTGCTTGATCTGTTTTTACCACGAATGGTTTTTTCTGATTCTTGCTGACTTCAAAATAGGCTTCTCCATCGAGATAAACAGTGCGACTTCTGCGGGAGAACTGTGTTGGATAACGAAAAGTGGTGTTGGCATTTAACCATACGGTGCTGTGATCAGCCAGAACAATCTGAGTCCTTTGCCCGGGGGGCACCAGGATGGTGTTGTATTCTTCCGTTGGATGGAAGTTGTTGGTAAGGTAGATGCCACCCACGATCAGCAACAGTGCAACGGCTACTGCTGTACTGATCATCCATGGGGTGATGGATGATTTTTTTCCAGCACTTTTTTCCAAACGATCTGGAGTGAATAACAAGGCATCAAAACCGATTCGTTCATCAAAAAAGATTTTTTCGTTTTCCTCTGATTCCGCCATCCATTTACGAATTCTTTTTTCCTCCTCAACGGATGTTTTCCCTTCGAAAAAGCGGTATAACAAATCTCTCTCCATAAAGTCTTATTCCTTACTGTATACAATGACAACAGTTGAAGTCCAGACTACCCTAAACAAAAAATCGTTTTTAACTAAATTAAAATAAAAAAAGAGAGAGAGTGTGAAAATCTTTCAGGGAGAGACGCAGTGATTTCAATGCCTTTGATACGTGGTATTCAATTGATTTCGGATTGAGGTTCATCTTCCGCGCAATATCGTCGTATGACAAACCATCGAAGCGGTTTAATTCGAAAATTAGACGGGTTTTTTTTGGTAAATTACGCAATGTTCTTTCCACAATCTTTTCAATCTCCTCTGAAAAAATAAAATCAGGGTCACATGCCTGCAATGTGTTGATTGACAAAGATAAGCGCCACGACTCCTGGTCGCTCATCTGACTCTCAACGGTGTGACGTACCTTCAAATGTTCCAGGTGATTGATGCATTTGTTTTTAATGACAGTTAGAATATAGGCTTGTGGTTTTGTTCCTGATTGCAGCTCCTTTCGTTTGTCCCAATAAGCGGCGAAAGCCTCTGATACAAAGTCTTCTGCGGTTTCCTTTTCTCTCACATATCCATACGCAAAACGAATATAACGTGCGTAATATTCGTTGTATAGCAAATTAAAATGTTGCGTATCAGTGAATGAGTTCATGTGGCGTTGTTTTCACTGCAAATATAGGCAAACTTGCAACTTCCACAACAAATTTAACATAGTTGATGGCTTACAATTCTTTTGACTCTTTTACTATCCTTGCAAAAGATAGCAGGTTCACGGTTGAGGCCTTAAATGACTTCAACTGCAAGTTGTGAGAGATGAAATTGTAGTCACTGATTATCTTCTCCAGTGACGGCTCAATATTTGAATGGAGTGCCTCCGGCGATCACCAGTTTTCTCACTCGGTCAAAGGTGGCGCGTTGGCCGGTGCGCAGGGCGGCCGTCACCATGATGTCTGCGATGGAATGGTGATAACCGGCCTCCACGGGAGCGTTTGTCTGGAGGTTTCTCTCCCTTACACAGGCCATCCAGTTTCTCATGTGTGCATTGGTCAACGGATCCGCACCGGTGTTGGAATCGCTTTCCACTTTCAGTTGCGGCAGTTCAAACCGATCCAGTTCAAAGGGATGCAATCCCATCTCAGCGGCGTATCTTTCGGTGAGCCCCCCCTCGCTGGTGACCAGATTGCTCTCCAAATCAAGCTTTCCCCCATTGGAGAAGTACCACTCTTTGGTACCTCCCGAAGCGTTGTGCTGCCGCGATGAGTAGATCACCTGGAAGCCGTTTCCTGGCTCCTGGTTGTCATGATCTCCATAATCGAACACGGCGGTCATGGTGTCGTAGTTGCTTCTGCCGTCGTTCCACTGGTAAATGCCGCCATTGGCCACCACCGAGCGGGGGTAATCGAGTCCGCTGAACCAGTGAACCGTGTCAATCTGGTGTGCCATCCATTGACCGGGGATGCCGGAGGAGTAGGGCCAGAAGAGCCGGTATTCCAGATACTTGCGAGGATCCCACGGCTCGTATGGTCGGTTCATCAGGAACCGTTTCCAATCCGTATCTTTCTCACGGATCGCTTGGGTGAGCTCCGGCAACCGCCACCGTCCCGGCTGATTCACATTCCAGGTCATCTCCACAGCGTTGATCTTACCAAACTTGCCCGATTGAATGTAATCGTGTGCGGCGTGATAGTTGGGTCCACTGCGACGCTGTGAACCGATCTGGATCACTTTGCGGTGTTTACGGGCAGCCTGCAATGCGAGATTGGCATCATCCATCGTTTCGGCGAACGGTTTTTCCACATAGACATCACAGCCGGCGCTAACTGCTTCTGCGGTCTGGAGTGCATGCTGGAAGTCGGCTGTGCTGATGATGACGGCGTCCGGCTTCAGGCTCCATAGCTCGTCGCTGTTGCGTGCGGTGCCCGGCGAAACGCCTGTCTGCTCCCTGACCCATGCCACTCCTTCATCCCTGCGACGGTTCCAGATGTCACAGACAGTGCATAGCTCGAAGTTCATCTCTTTGGCATACATCAGGAATGCCTTGCCCAATGAGTTCCTGAACCGATTGGAAAACCCCAGTACACCGACCCTCACCCGGTCGTTTGCGCCCATGATGTTGGCATAGCTCCTGGCTGACATGTGCAGGTTGCTGCCGAGGGTGATTCCGGCAGCTCCCATGGCTGCTTTCTTGATGAAATTTCTTCTTGTTTCCATAGTTTTATCATTGTAATAAACCGGGTACCCGATCATCCTTGCTGCTTCCCCAGGAGGGATTGGGCTTGTCACCCATCACAAAGTGGAGGGTACCCCCGCTCATGATGTCGTCGTGATGCAGGTAGTTGTTGTTGTAGGGTTTTCCATTCAGGGAGGCCGACTGGATGTATCTGTTTTCCTTTGAGGCATGCGCGGCTATTATCCTGAATTGATTCCCGTTCTCCAGTTGCAGGGTTACCTTTTGAAAGGTGGGACTGGCTATCAGATAGTAAGGTGTACCGGGAGTGACTGGATAGAAGCCCATCGCCGCAAAAATATACCAGGCGGACATCTGTCCCGCATCATCGTTCCCCGAGAGTCCCCCTGGCGCCTGCAGGTACTCGCTCTCCAGGATATGCCGCACTGCCCGCTGTGTTTTCCATGGTTCACCGGCATAGTTGAACATGAAAGCCACCTGATGGCAGGGCTCATTGCCATGCCAGTATCGTTGTTCGCTGAACATGGAGTCCAGTTTTGCGATATATGCTTCCCGGCCTCCCATCTGTTCCATCAATCCATAGGGGTCCTGCGGTACATACCATGTGTAATGGCAGGGTGCACCCTCGGTGATGAAGCTGGTGAAATGAAAGGCGTTTGACTCGTTGAGGAACGATCCATCGGCATGCCTGCCCTGTGCATAACCTGTGCGGGGGTCAATCACATTGCGGTAGTTCGCCGCCCGTTTCATCAAGGCATCATAATCGTCCCGCCTCTCGAGCGATGCTGCAACCTGTGCCAGCACAAAATCATCGTATGCATACTCCAACGTACGTGATACCTGCTCCTGTTGGTGGTAGGCATCAGGAACACTGTCCTCCAAGGGGATGTATCCGTACTTCTGATAGGAATCGAGTGCACGGCGTCCCATGCCATTCTTGTACTCCTCCTCGATGGAAGGCGTCTCGAAAGCGTTCTGTCGCATTGCTTCGTATGCCGTCGCGATGTCGAAATTGCGAATCCCCTTCACATGGGCATCACCGATCACAGCAATGGCGTGGTCACCGATCATGGCGGAGGTGTAGCTGTTCCAGCAGGGGAAGATGGGAAGCCATCCTCCCTCTTTGTACTTGTGGACCAGCGATTGCATCATCTCACCGCCTTTCGATGGGGTGAGCAGATTGATCAGCGGATGGAGTGCCCGATAGGTATCCCACATGCTGTAATCTTCATAGTAGGTCTCGTCCGGCGGCAGCTGACGGATGGGCCGTCCGGCGGCAAACGACGGATAACGGCCATCGGTGTCGTTGAAGGTGCGCGGCAGGAAGGAGGCACGATACAGTGCCCCGTAAAAGAGCTGTTTCTCAGTTGTGTCAGTCGTCTCTACCTCTATGGTGGAAAGCCTTTTTTCCCAGATGCTGGTCAGCTCTTCCAGGGTGCGGTCAAACTGCCAGTGTGCTATTTCTGACTCCAGGTTTCTGAATGCCCCCTCCCGGTCGGTAAAGGAAGAGGCCGCTTTGAACAACACCTCCTCATCAGCTGTGACCGAGAAACGCAGATAGAGGCCAATCTCCTTCTTGTGACCTATTTCGCTCTCCCCGGGAAAAAGGCTGTCTCCGGAGAAGGTACCGAAACCGGTCAGCTCCTTTTGGTAGGAAATGACGAAATGACCGCTGTACCCTGCCGGCTCACCCCATCCCTGGTAGATGCGATGTACCGGATTGTAGCCGTACACACATCGGTTGAGTGTATCCAGGGTGATGTAACCCTCTCCTTCGTCGCTGTTGGGATTGATCACCAGCCAACCCTCCCCCTCTTCGAGGTAGGTGAAACGAAAGATGGCGGAACGGGAACGGGCCGTCATCTCCGCATGAATTTGTTCTTCAGGGAGCAACAGGGAATAGTAAGCAGGGGTGGCCTTCTCCTGATCGTGAGAGAAAGGTGTGGCGCGTGACCGGGGGGTGGTGCGCAACAGCCCTGACAATGGCATCAATGTCATGGAACCATAATCCTGCGTGCAACCTCCCACAATCCAATGAGAGTTGCGAAAGCCCTGTAAGAGCGAATCCTGGTAATAATAGGGAGCGATGCACTTGCGTTCGCTGTCTCTGGTCTGGGCGGTCCAGAAATTCATGCCATTGGGTTCCAACACGGCCGGCAGTGTCTGACCAAATTCTTCGGTGTGCTTGCCAAAGAGACCGGCTGTTTGGGTAATGCTTGCAGCAGTACCCACCCTGGTGTCAACCCATTGAATCAGTGATGGATCGGTGACACTGCTGCAGGCAGTCACCAGCAGGCCAATCAGCAGAAGGATGGTTGGTTTGTACATCGTTGTTTATCAGCTTTCAGGATAAAGATACAAAAAAAGTGAAAGAAGCAGTTGAAAGTACTGGAGAAATAGACTTTCAACTGCCTCTTGTGGATGATGATCTTCCCTTCAATTTAAATCAGAAAGAACATCTCACATCTGCACAACATCAATACCCGTTGTTCTGACTCCAGTTGGTGTTGGTATTCAACACATAAGTGGGTATCGGAAAAATACGGCGGAATTTCTGGGTTTTGGCATTCGGGTTCACCACATGCTTGAAACCCCAGTCATCTTCGAACTTGCCGAACCGGATCAGGTCGTTGCGACGCCAGCTCTCATCCACGAACTCACGGGCACGTTCATCCAGCAGATCATCCAGAGTGGGTGTGCCCGACAGTTGTGGGGCATTCACATAAGAACGGATCTGATTCATCAGCGAGGCAGGTGTGTCGCCCTTTGTGGCAGCTGCTCCCCGCAGGATTGCCTCCGCCTTCATCAGCAATACGTCGGCATAGCGGAAGATGGGTACGTCGTTGCTCTGACTGCGGGCCTGGTCCTTGGTGGTCTTCAGGTCCATATAGAACTTGATGGAGCGGTAACCCTGCGAACGTCCTTTCAGGTCGTTCCCCACATCGAGTGTAGGCAAGTCATTCAATTGAATCTCACGGGTGAGTGTCACCTGTTGTCCACCCACCATCCAGGGAGTGGAGGTGGCTTTGTAGGTAGCCGGGTCACGCACATAGAGCGGACCTCTCAGAATTGTTTCGTTGCGTTCGTCACCCTCGAGAGAGAACTTATCCGCAAACTCGGGATTGTAGGCGAAATTGCCACCCACGCTGTTGGGCAGGTTCACACCATAGAAGACATTGTTCCCGGCCCGGTGAGTCCAGAAGCGTGCGTAGGTCATTCCCTGTTGTGACTGACGGTCGAAGGGCATCGCATAGATGAAGTCCTTGATATGGGGCCCATTTTCTGGATAAAACTTGGAGAGGTAGGGGTCACTCAGGTCGAATTTTCCCGATGCAATGATGGCGTCGCACATGGCCACCACCTCGTTCAGCTTCTCGTTGCTCATTGCGGGGGTATAGGATGCCACGTCGGATGCGGTGTACAGGGCCCAGTTCAGGTAAAGCTTGGCCAGCAGGGCTTCAGCCATATAGCGGGTGGGTTTTCCATAGGTGGAGGGATCCACATTGGTGGGCAGATACTCAAGTACCGCCAGCAATTCCGATTCGATGTATCTGGCAACGTCCGCACGGGGAGAACGATCGATGGCTTCATCTTCTTCCAGAAGTCGATTTAACAAAGGGGTATCGCCATAGTTGTCCATCAGCACCCAGAAGTAGTAGGCGCGCACGGCACGTACCGGTGCTGTCACTGTTGCTTCCTCACCACCCAGCTCGATGATTGCCTTGTTGCACTTGGTAATGCCGCTGGTGAGCGATTCGAAGAAACCAATGTTGGCATCATCGGGTGTCCAGGAGTGGAGCGCCATGTGGGCATAGCGTCCGTTGTCGTAGTAGTCACCGCTTAGGGAGAGGCCGACGGCCTCATCGGAGGAGAGTGTTTGTGCATGGTGGTAATCACGCGACAATGGGCCGCGCATTGCAAAATAGACATCGGCCGTTTTAGCCTCAGCAGCAATCTCGGAGTTGGGGAAGGTGGTGTATTGCGACTTGATGTCCACCTCCAGGTCGGTGCAGCTTGCAACCAGTAGGAGCAGCATTGCCGATAACATATATTTGATCTGATTGTACTTCATATTGATGCATTGTTTAGAAATTAACATTTACTCCCAGCAGGAGGGTACGGGTACGGGGGTAAGTCTGACGATTGTCGATGCCCGGTTCCATGCCACCGAGACTCATCTCAGGATCGATACCCTTGTAGCCGGTGAGGGTCAACAGGTTGTTGCAGGTTACAAACAGACGCAGCCCCTTGATGGATTGGTTGATCGTTCCGAAGTTGTAACCCAGTGTCAAAGCCGAGAGTCGCAGGTAATCGCCTCTTTCAAGATAACGGTCGGAGGGAGCATGTGAGTTGAAGTCGGTAGCCAGGTTATCCTCAAACATGGAAGCCAGCACATTCTTGCCGTTGCCCACACTGGCGTAGTTGCTCAGATAGGCACGGGTGCCGTTCATGATCTTGTTCCCGATGACACCCTGGAAGAAGGCGGTCAGGCTCCAGTTGCGGTAGGTCATTGAGTTATTCCAGCCCAGTGTCAGTATGGGTTGTGCCGACCCGGTTGCGGTACGGTCGTCATAGAGCGGTTTGGATGTGGTGACAAGCTCCCCGGTCTGGTTGTCCTTGTACCTGCCATCAGCCTGTTTGCTTGCTTTTGAGGCAAAATCATCGCCATAGATATCTTTCAAGCTTCCTTCACCATACACGTAAAAGTGGGATACGCCCTCGTTGTAACCGGCCCATTCCCAGGTATAAAACTGCCCGATGGGATAACCTTCCATCACCCTTTGTTGGTTGGCGGTTGAGAATCCGGCGGCATCGAGGTTGGCCCGGTCGAAATAGTCCACCGAGTAAGTGTCGTTGGAGAGTTTCTCCACCCTGTTCTTGTTGTGTGACAGATTGAGTGAGGTCTCCCAGCTGAAGTTGCCTGTTTGTACCGGGATGGCATTCAAACTCAGTTCGACACCCTTGTTGCTTACCTCTCCCACGTTGGCTGTAAGCCAGTTGAAGGGGTATCGGGTGGTCGATACCTGATAGTCGGCAATCAGATCCCTGGTCCGTTTGTCGTAATATTCGACGGTACCGTTGAGGCGGTTATTGAAGAAGGAGAAATCGAGCCCCACGTTGAACATGCCGGTACGTTCCCATTTCAAGTCGGGATTGGCATTGCGGGTGGGCCCGAGCGTGTGTACCAGCACCGTTTCACCAGATGGAGTCACATGCTCAAACCAACCGGTGGCACCGTAGACCTGTGTGGCGGTGAAGACATCAAAACCGAGTGAGTTTCCGCTCACACCGTAACCCACGCGCAGCTTCAGGTCGTCGAACAGATTCATGTTCTTGATGAAGTTCTCTTCCGACAAGCGCCATGCCATGGAGGCGGAAGGGAAGGTCGCCCAGCGGTTGTTCTCGCCAAAAGCGGAAGAGCCGTCGCGGCGTATCGTAGCCTGCAGCATGTATTTGCTGTTGAATGAATAGTTGGCGCGACCGTAGAGGGAGATCATTCTCAGTGTGGAGAGCATGTAACGACCGTCGCCCAGTCCCAGTCCGTTGAGGTCGACATTGTTTCCCATGCCCAGGTTGTAATAGGTGAGGGCATCGTCGTAGAAGTTGTAGGTGGTCAGCTTGAACCCATCGTTGTCGTTGCTCTCCTCCCAGGAGTATCCGGCCATCAGACCCAGCTTGTGGCTGTCGTTGAAGGTGCGGTCGTAGTTGAAATAACTCTCCAGTACTTTTTTCTTGTTGCTCACTGTGGAACGATCGGCTCTGCCGCTCATACCCAAAGCGACCAGCGACTGGGTGGTGTTGTAATTGCTGAAAATATACTGTTCATTTTGATATGCCAGACTCAGGTTGAACTTGAGCGCCTGGGTGATGTCGAGTGTTGCTTTGGCATTGCCCTGTACCTGTTTGTTCTCGGTATCATACATGTTCTCGTTGATCAGTGCCACAGGGTTGTAGTTCTGGGATATGCCGCTGTTTTCATACCAGGATCCATCTTCCTCTCTGACGGGTACGAGGGGTGAATAGTAGCTCATGGCGTCCAGCACACTTTGTCCC
Organism: Bacteroidota bacterium; assembly: GCA_023399295.1. Classification (GTDB taxonomy): domain Bacteria; phylum Bacteroidota; class Bacteroidia; order Bacteroidales; family Dysgonomonadaceae; genus Proteiniphilum. The sequence continues at coordinate 39,560 of JAEWQF010000006.1, read as the reverse complement.
TGGGTTGCAAATGGTACACTCTGTCGGTTGGTGACGCTTGAGTTGACATTGAACGAAAGGGTCAGGCGGTCGTTCATTGCCTTGGCTTCCAGAAAGGCACGGCCAATGAGACGATCCATCTCGGTACCCTTGATGACTCCCTCCCGCTTCATGTAGTTGATGCTGGAGTTGTAGGATACTTTCTCCGAACCGCCACTGATGGAGACATTGTGGTTGTGACTCAGGCCGGTGCGCTGTACCTCATTTTGCCAGTCACTATTTGCCCCCAGGTCATTGATCAGGGTGATGTTGTTTTGGCTGGCATAGCGACGCAGCTGTGCGCCATCCATCACATCCCAGTTTTTCAGAATATCATCCGTTGCCACATAGGCACTGTAATTGATGTTGGGATGACCCTCACGTCCTTTTTTGGTGTTGATGATGATCACACCATTGGCAGCCTTCGATCCGTAAATGGCCGTGGCGGTGGCATCACGTAACACGTCGATGCTTTCAATGTCATCGGGAGAGACCAGTGCCAGCGACACGCCCGGGATACCGTCTACCACATAATAGGGTTCCTGCGCTGCACCGCTGCGAAAGGTGGATGCACCGCGCAGTGTGATGGAGGGTGATCCGTTGGGATTGCTGCTCTGGGTGATGATCAGTCCCGGCACCTTCCCCTGCAGCAACTGTGCCGGATCGGTAAAGACGCCTACATTCAACTTCTCAGCACTTACGGTAGTAATCGAGCTGGTCACATCCTTGCGGGTCATGCTGCCGTAACCAATCACAACCAGCTCATCGAGTGATTGCGTATCTTCCAGCAAGGTGATTGCAAAACTGCTTCTACCTGTTGTCTCGGTTTCTTGTGAAAGATAACCGATGAAGGAAATATGCAAGAGGGCATTCTCATCCACCTGTAGGGTGAAATACCCTTCCACATCGGTTACTGTTCCGTTGGTGGTGCCAACTTCCAGTACATTGGCCCCGATGACGGGCAGCCCATCCTTATCGATTACCCTGCCGGTGATCTCTTTTTTCTGCGCCGCCACCTCTTCAATCACAGTCACAGATCGCTCCGGAGCTTTCAATTCACTCTCTTTATAAAGTGATACCTGCCTTTCCACTACACTGTATCCCAGGTTTGTACCTTTCAAGATGGTTTCCAGTATCGCATGAATGCTTTCTTTGTCAGCATGCACAGTGGTTCTCTTGTTGAGTTCTCTTTTTGCTTCATCCGTGATCAGAAATACATAATCGCTTGTTTTTTCAATTTCTGTGATCGCTTTGGTGATACGCACGTTTTTCAGATCGAGAGAGAGTTCTTTCTGCTGTGTATATACGTTCTCGGCTGATAGGCTAAAAATGCAAATGAATAACAGTATAACTGATATCTTCATGATTTTTAAACTTAGATTGCATTTTTTAGTTGCAATTTGTTTAGATTTAATAATTTCTTCCATACATTTGTTTTGAATTTAGTTTACGTGATTTAGGATTATTTGTAAATTAATTTTCATCTGATCGGGTAATGTGCCACCATTGTCCGATCTTTTTCTGCTTCCAGGTTATTTACTCCATAGGCATCTGTTTTTTTTCACCAATAGTAATCATGTTGTTTTCTCTGCGATATGTGGTTGAGGAAAGTTTGGAAACCGATGTCATCACGCTATCCAGATTGTTTGACAGAAACAATTTTCCCGAAAATGTCTGATGGTTAAGATGAATCGCCGGTGTTTCCTCAAACTGCACATTGTAGTAACGACCAATTTTTTTTAGTATCTCCGACATGGGTGTTCCGTTGAATTCCAGTATCCCTTTTTTCCAGCTAACATATTCCGATGTGTTGACGGTCTCTTTCAGCATGTGATTCTCTGTCACATCAATTTTCTCATTGGGTAACAATTCTGCCAACTGTGTCGTTCCCCGCTGCACTTTTACCTTTCCCTCCACCAGTACGACGGTCTTTTTGATGTCGTCGCGGTATGCCGAGACATTGAAACTGGTGCCGAGCACACGTATCTGCATCTCCTGGGCATGTACGATAAATGGCATCTGCAGGTTAGGAACCACATCGATGAAGATTTCTCCATCCACATGTATTTCGCGGCTCTTTCCACTGAACGCAGATGGAAAATCAAGTTGTGTGCCGGAATTCAACCATACCTGCGAACCGTCGGAAAGTGTCAGATTTGTCCTTTTACCGTAAGGTACAACCAGTCTGTTGAGTTCGGTGCGCGCAAGCAACAATTCTTTTTTCGTTTCGGAATTGTCTGTAATGGTGGCTTTCCCGTCTTCAGTCAGTGCAATGTGTGCGTTTTGCGACAATTGTGTTTTTTTGTTGCCGGTAATGAGATAAATCTCCTCTTCTGGAAGTGTCTGTCCCACGATCATCTCATTGTCCTCGAGCCTGTTTTGTAGGTTCTCGTTCCGCATCTGGAGAACAAAAAGGGTAGACAAGAGTGCAACCAATGAAACAGCGGCAATTGATGCTATTCGAGTAGTGAGACGACGTTTCTTGTGGCGAATGATATTCTTCAGGATCATCTTATACATATCATCCTTCTCTCGACTGGAAAGGTTGTAATGGTTGATTTTTACCCTGTCGAAATAGGTAATCGCCTCCTGTAAAGCCTCTTCCAGTTGCGGATGTGCTGCTCTGTATTTTGTCCAGTGTTCTTCCGCTTCTTTCGTCCGAAAGAGTCTCCATCTGATAAACTCCTCATCTTGAAGGAAAATATCCCCACTATCTGTTGTCTTGTTGTTGTCGTCCACCGTAATGCCTTTATGTAGTGACGGCACTACTTATTTTCTGTGGACATAAAACACTAAAAAAATAAAAATTTAACATTATCCCGCAGCTTCTCCATGGCCCTGTAGAGTAGTTTTCTGGCTGATTCTTCCTGGATATGGAGCATCTCGGCGATCTCCCTGTGTTGCAACCCGATCATGTATTTCAGATAAACCACCTCCTGTTGTGTCACAGTGAGGCTACTGAGTAAGGAGGTTACTTTTTTCCTGACCATCTCGTTTGTTTCCTTGTCGATGAGGTCATCCAGGATGGTTACCTTGCAGATAAAAGGTTCTGACGTGTGGTCGATGGTTTCCCTTTTTGCGTTTTTCTCAGCGATATCAATCAAACGATGCTTGTACGATTTGAACAGGTAGGCCGTTATATTTTCCACGTGCCTGAGGCTGTTTCGTGAGATATACAGTTTGTAGAAGGTATCCTGAATGGCATCCTTGCATGTTTCCCTCTCAAAACCAAGGCTGATCCCATAGGAAAAGAGATTATCCACAAGCTGATTGTAGATATGAGAAAATGAGGGTTCATCTCCCTTCTCCAGGAATTTTTCCCAATGTGTTTCGATTGAACCCATTCATATATTTTTATTCGATCTACTGCGCTGTTGTAAGAGAACAAATAAACATAATTTTTCCTTTGTGGACAAATTTTCAGAAGGAATTAACCGGCTTGTCGAGTATTGTTCATTGTTTCGTAACAATCTTAAAAAAATTGCGGGTGTGTTAAATGGTAAGAGACACTTTTTTTGAATCTCATCAATCACCCCGGATGCGATCGATCGCATCCGGGGTGAATCATTGGAAAGTGAAGTCATTCGTGAATAGTCTGAGGCAATCGTTCCATGAACCTGTCGGGAGTGGCAATTATCTGCTGAAGTTACCAGACTTCCCGGCAATTATTGGCAAAGTTACTGTCAGCTAAAATCAGATTGTTTCAAATGGTTCCAATCTTAAAAATATTATTGTTGTCAGTGTGTTGGAAGTGTTACAAAAAACTGTATATTTGTCCATTGAGTCATTCAGAAAATCAAAGAACCATTGTGGTACGTTCCGCTGGAAAAATATCTGTTTCAACCCTGTTCTTCTTCCTCACCACCCTGATTCTGGCATTCCTGCTCTGGACGAGCACTGCCAATCAGAAAAAAGGGAGAGGCTATGACAGCTCTGCGGTGATGAGCCGTATCACCTATCTTCAGGAACTGGCACTGGTAAAACACAGCTACACCGGTGTGATCAGTTACAAGGATTACATGAAGATTCTGAATCTGAATGTGCCACTTACCGACAAGTTCTTTCTAATCAAGTATCAGGGCTACATCAAGGCGGGAGTCGATTTCGACCGGATCACTGTGGAGCCCCAGAATGACAGCACCATACTGGTGACACTCCCCAAGCCTCGCATTCTGGAAACTGTGATCGATGAAAACTCAATTGAGGTATTCAATGAAAGTGACAACGCATTCAATCCCATTCGCATTGCTGATTACAACGAGGCATTGATTCGTGAAAAGCAGGTGATGGTGCACGATGCCCTCGATCAGGGGATCCTGGAGGAATCGACACGACATGCCAAAATGGCCATTCGTTCGTTGCTGACAGAGATGGGTTACCGGGATATACAGATCACCGAACAGCTTGTGATGCCACAGCTGCGTTGAGAATTGGGTTTTTCTTTTGTAGGGGCAGTTTGATTGATTGTTTATAAACCAAATACCGGGAGAATGTGATATGCGATTTACTTTACGACTGTTTCTGTTCTGGGTTTCTGTTTTTCTGATCTTTTACCTGGCTGTGTTAGGGGTTGTCTACCTCTTCTGGCAGTTCCGCATTGATTTCTGGCAGGCTGCACTTGTCTTCGTTCTGGTAGGAATCATCCCTCCAGCCCTTATCACCTCCTATTACTTCAGACGATTGGATTACATGGAGTCAGAGAAGCTGGACCCTCCCACTTTTGCAGGTCTTAAGAAAGCGAGGTTCAATTATCAAGCAAGGGGTGATTGCCCGTTTGATGAGGTGATGCAACGTGTCGATCGTCAGTGGATCATCTCCTTCTCAGACCGCAAAAACAAAGTGTTGAAATTCAGGACCGATGCCAGGATGATGTCCTGGGGGTTGGCTGGTTACCTCAGCATGCAGGAGAAAGACAAGGTTGAGGTGGTTGTCTATCCGATACAACCCAGATCGAAAAGAGAAGATCTGATGCTCACACAACTGTTGCGACTGATGGCCTCGGTGTTGGGTAACTGACACAACAGGTCGCCTGCTCCCATTCATTCAACCGGTTGTTCGCAGTAGCGTATCACCTCCTCATTGACAAAGCGCAGAAAATCGGTGTGCGCTTCTTTGGTAATCATTTGGGGGTAGCTCAGGATCAGCAGTTCCTGCGGTTGTGCCTCCAGTCGGTAAGGGAGGTGCAGGAAACGGTAGGGGGTGAGTGTGAAACCTGCCCGTTCATAAAACTGGAGCCTGCGTACAGACAACTCATTCACCAACGGGTCAATCTCCAATATGATGGTATGTTCACTGTCACGCAGATAGCGTAACATCTCTGAACCGAACCCTTGACCACGAAGAGGAGCCGCTACAGCCAAATGTTCCAGGTAACGGTAGCCCTTCCACTCCCAGAAGAACAAAAGACCGGCCAGTCTGCCTCCATCCCAAGCCGAAAGGGGAAAGAACCGCTCATCGGTGCATGCCAGCAGATGATCTTCCATCTTTCTTCGCTCTGCCACCGGGAAGCTCTCTTCGTAGAGACTCCAGACGCTGTTCCATCGTTCCTGTTCACCCGGATCAATCCGTAGATATTCCATACTTTTTCAACTGATTATATCTCACATACACCGTCGGCAGAGCAGGATTTCCCCCTCGATACGGTCATCTCCTTCTCATTTTCGGTACGGTTCTTCCAGTTGCTGTATGCTTTTGTGAGTACACTCAGAAAGAGCTCAACCGGTTCGGAGCCGATGATGGCCTGCCTTCGATCCATTAGAAATGTGGGCACTGTGTCAAAGCCCAGGTTGGCCATCTCCTGGATATCCTGTTTGATCTCGTACAGGTAGCTGTCGCTGTCGAGCATGCTGCAGATCTCATCCCTCTCGAGGCCTGATTCTATTCCGATAGAGACCAACAGATCCCTGTCACTGTAATCTTTTGCCTCCTCAAAGTAAGCTTTTGACAGTCGATGTAAGACTTCCGAGTCAACACCTTTCGTCGCTGCCAGCTTGATCAGCCGATGGGCATCGCCTGTATTGGCTGCAATGGCGTTTGGCAGGTTGAACACCACACCCACATTGTCGGCCAGTTGCCTGATACCGGCGAACATCTGCTCCATTTGATCCTGAGAGATGCCAGCTGTCTTTGTCAGATATTCGGTGACAGGATACCCTTTTCCTTTGTCCGGCAGTTCCGGATTGAGTTGAAATGCTTTGTACTCAAGCTCCACCTCATCGGCGTGTTCAAATTGCTGCAGTGCTTTTTCATAATGGATCTTACCGATGTAACAGTATGGACACATGATGTCGGTCCATACCTCTACCTTCATTTTATGTTCGCTCATTTTCTTCTTTTACTTGCATGGTGATCTGCTGCTTCTCCTTGTCGAAGTCAATCAGGATGGTATCACCCTCATTTACGCCACTGCGCAGAATCTGTTCAGCCATCTCATCTTCAATGTATTTCTGAATGGCTCTCTTGAGTGGACGGGCTCCAAACTGCACATCGTAACCTTTGGTGGCAATGAACTCCTTTGCCGCTTCGGTAAGCTCCATCTTGTAACCAAGATCGCCGATGCGTTTGTAGAGCCCCTTCAGCTCCAGGTCAATGATCTTATAGATCGACTCACGACTCAGCTGGTCGAACATCACAATGTCATCCACCCTGTTCAGAAATTCGGGTGCGAACGCCTTGTTGAGGGCCTTTTGGATGATGCTACGTGAATATTCGGCGTCAGTCAGCTCATTGCCGGTGTGGAAACCGATCCCCCTGCCGAAATCTTTCAACTGCCGCGTTCCGATGTTGGATGTCATGATCAGGATGGTGTTCTTGAAGTCGATTCTTCTGCCCAGGCTGTCGGTGATGTGACCTTCATCCAGTATCTGCAGCAGGATGTTGAAGACATCGGGATGTGCTTTCTCGATCTCATCGAGTAGCACCACGGAGTAGGGGCGACGGCGTACCTTCTCGGTGAGCTGTCCTCCTTCCTCGTAACCCACATATCCCGGAGGTGCTCCCACCAGACGGGAGACATTGAACTTCTCCATGTATTCGCTCATGTCGACACGGATCAGGTTCTCGGTGGAGTCGAACAGGAATTCAGCCAGCTTTTTGGCCAGATGTGTCTTTCCCACACCCGTGGGACCAAGGAACATGAAGGTGCCTATCGGCTTGTTGGGATCTTTCAACCCCACACGGTTGCGCTGAATCGCCTTCACTATCTTGTTCACTGCCTCATCCTGGCCGATCACCTTTTCTTTGATCTCTTCCCGCATCTCCAGCAACCGTTGTCCCTCCGCCTGTGCAATACGCTGCACCGGGACACCGGAGATCATCGCCACCACTTCGGCGATCTTCTCCTCATCCACCAGCTCCGGTTTCTCCTTGATCTCTTTCTGCCAGCGCTCCTCCTCCGCTTCGAGTGCCAACAACAGTTGTCGCTGTTTGTCACGGTAGCTGGCTGCCAATTCATATTTCTGCGCCTTTACCGCATCGGTCTTCTGCTGCTCTACCTCTTTTAATTCTGCTTCGAGGTGTTCAATTGTTTCCGGGATCACGATGTTGGAGATGTGAACCCGTGCTCCTGCCTCATCAAGGGCGTCAATCGCCTTGTCGGGGAAGGTGCGGTCCGACACATAGCGGTCGGTGAGCTTCACACAGGCTTGCAGTGCCTCGTCGGTATAGCGTACGTTGTGGTGCTCCTCATATCGCTCTTTGATGTTGCGCAGTATTTGAAGGGTCTCTTCGGGTGTGGTGGGGTCCACAATCACCTTCTGAAACCGGCGCTCGAGTGCACCGTCTTTCTCAATGTTCTTGCGGTATTCATCGAGGGTGGTAGCACCGATACACTGTATCTCACCACGTGCCAGTGCGGGCTTTAACATGTTGGCCGCATCGAGTGAGCCGGCGGCACCACCGGCACCCACAATGGTGTGGATCTCATCGATGAAGAGGATGATGTTGGGGTTCTTCGACAGCTCGTTGAGGATCGCCTTGATGCGTTCTTCAAACTGACCGCGGTACTTGGTGCCAGCGACGATCGAAGCCATATCGAGGGCAATCACCCGTTTGTCGAAGAGTGCTCGTGAAACTTTCTTCTGGGTGATGCGCAGGGCCAGCCCATCAACAATTGCCGACTTACCCACCCCGGGATCACCAATCAGTACCGGGTTGTTTTTCTTGCGACGACTGAGTATCTGCGCAATCCGTTCGATCTCTTTTTCACGTCCCACAACCGGGTCGAGTCTGTTTTCCTGCGCAGCACGCGTGATATCGGTCCCGAAGTTATCCAGCACCGGGGTGTCGGAAGCATTGACCTTGGAGTGAGACGAGGTACTCTGTCCACCGCCCGGGTTGAATGATGATTTGTCGCTCAACTCATCGTCGTCATCGTCGGTGAAATTAGCTCCCGCAATGGGAGAGTCAACTTCGTTTGGTTCCGCCCCGTTCTCCAGGATGCTTTTCACATACAGAAAAGCACTTGAGTAGTCAAGCTGAAACTTCGCGAGGATGTCGTTGATCAGCGTGTTTTTCTCTTTCAACAAGGCAAGCAGGATGTGTTCTGATCCGGTCTCCTTGCTTTTGGTGAGACGAGCCTCCAAGATGCTCATCTTTAACGCTTTTTCAGTATTTTTATTGATCACAACCTCACTGGTGCCATCATATGGTTCCTGGATGGTGTGTACCTGTTTGTCTATATACTCTTTCAGCTGCTGCAGGTCGATGTCGAAATCCTGCAATACTTGAATAGCCAGTCCTTCGCCATCACGCAAGATCCCCAGCAACAGATGTTCCGGTCCGATGTAGTTGTTCTGGAGCCGTCCTGCTTCTTCACGGCTATATGCCATGATATCTCTGACCCGTTGAGAAAAATTATTATCCATTTTTACTGTTTCTTCTTTTACAGCTATATTCATTACAAATATAGAATTATTTTTCGTATCCCTGTTACTGGGAAAAATGAGTGTATGAAAAAATTAACGTTCCTCCACTGTATCGCAAAAACGGTGCCATAGTTTTACAATGAAACATCACTTGTATGCAACCGTCTCAAAGTTTCTTTCTTTTCAGGACAATCCAGACGATCATTGGTGCACCAAAGAGGGCTGTCACCGCATTGATGGGGAGGGTCCGGTTGGCGATGGGAATCTGTGAGATGATGTCACACAACAGCATCAGGATGCTGCCAAGCAACAAGGTAGCCGGAAGAATGGTGCGGTGGTTGACGGTGCCAAAGAATGTCCTGGCAAAATGAGGAATCACCACCCCAACGAAGGCGATGGGACCGGTGAAAGCTGTCACCGCACCCGTGATGAGCGAGGCTATGGCGATGATCCCGAGCCGTGTCCGACGGATGTCCAGTCCCCCACTCACCGCATAGTGTTCACCCAGTAAGAGGCTGTTCAGCGCTTTTACCAATAGAAAGGAGATGAAAATGCCTGCCAGAAAGAGTGAGACCAGCAATGGCATCTTTTGCCAGGTCACTCCACCCAGACTGCCGAAAGTCCAGGTTACAAACACCTTGAGCGAATCAGGATCGGCGAAGCTCTGCAGGATGGTCACCAGTGCACTGGCTACATACCCAAAAATCATTCCCAGTACCAGGATGGTGATGGAATCTTTGATGCGGGCCGAGACGCTGAGTATCAGCAACATCACACCTGCGGCACCGGCTACGGCAGCAATTACCGGTGCCATGCTGCCCAGCACTGACAACAAAGGGTAGAGTGCCGTGCCACTCAGCATGGTGAGCAGTGCCACTCCCAGTCCCGCACCGGCACTTACTCCCAACACATCAGGGCCGGCCAACGGGTTACGAAACAGAGTCTGCATCAACAACCCGGAGAGGGAGAGCGCCGCACCGGCGATCAAAGCCGTAATGGCTTTCGGCAGACGATAGTTAACGATGATCTCACGGATGATCGGGTCTGCTGAGCGACCCAGTAAGGCCTGCCATGCATCGTGAAACGGTATGTCGGCATTCCCGGTGAAGAGATCAGCCACGAAAACTGCTACAAACAGCAACAACAACAGCAGGAAAATATGGGATTTGTTATTCACGGAACGGCTCCTCCTCCAGCGGCTTGATGTAGGTGAATCTGTAGTCGGGCAGGAGATCAGGGTACACTGCCCGTATCAGGTCGGAGAGCACCAGATCGGGCCGGGCCACGGCACTCTCGAAATAGTCATTCCCACCTGCCGGTGTGGTGCGGTTGTGGTTGTTGAACACCTGCCTCTTCTTCACTGCGTGAAGCAGCAGATACTTGGCGTCTTTCTCTGCAAGTTCGGCGTAACTGTCGGCTTGGCACCCAAACCAGAAATCGGCATCTGAAAACTGTGTCAGCACCGATTCGATATCCAGTCCGATGCTTCCACTCTCCCGATTGTCACTGTAGGAATATGCCAGTGCCGCATCCCGGAAGAGGGCTGCATTGAAACTCTTTCCCCCAGGTACATACCAGGTTCCCTGAAAATTGTCGCCTGCCAGTACTGAGGCAGGTTGTGGATGAGCCGAAACGATACTGCGTGCGGAGTGATAACGTTGTGCGATATCAGTAAAAAGGGAGTCACCCAATTGATCCTTTCCTACAAAAGCAGCAATCATTCTGATCCACTCTGCCCGTGCAAGTGGTTCATTCTCCATCCATTCAAGCGAGTATATCACTGGGATACCCGCCCGTGTGAGTCGTTCACTGTAGCTGTCCACCTGGGCATAGGCGGAGCTGATTACCGCATCCGGCTTCACGGTCATCACCTTTTCCAGACTCGGCTGAAATGGATCACCCATGTCGCGGATAGCTCCTTTTTCCATGTCATCCCGTATGCGGTGATTGTAGATGCGAAATCCGTCGGTCACCCCTTTGATTGCATCTGTTTCACCCAGAAGGGAGAGGAACTCGAAATAGGAGAAGCTGTTCACGACAAGCGATCTGACCGGGATCTGCATGGTGATGCCGTCAGCATGAGCAGTCTCGGGCATTGTTTTGTAGAGGTAATAGATGGCATAGGGTTCTCCACTTCTTGACCAGGGATTGAGAATAGTCACCCGGGTATGGTTATCGGCTCGTTCGATTGTAAACCCCTTGGCATGGTGAAGTACTATTTGATTGTAATCGTGGTTTGACACTTGTTGTTGCCTCCCTTTATTATCGGAATGGCAACCCCAGGAAAACAGCATGAGAACGACAGTGGAGAGGAGATAGAGGAGGTTATTCACTCTTGGGAACATGAATCTTTGGTTTTTTTATTTTTGCCGGCTTGTAGCCCGGAATAGATACTTTTCTTGTTTTCATCCTCGTAGTGACGCGTGGCTCTGCTTTCGAACCCTTCACATATTCATGCCGAAACATGTTGAAGAAGAGGATGAAAAGCGACAGGAGCAGGGGTCCGAAGATAATACCCCAGAATCCGAACATCGGAATTCCAATCAGTACACCGAACACGGTGATCAACGGATGGATATCAGCCAGTTTCTTTTGCAACAGAAAGCGGGCCACATTGTCTACACCCCCAATGACAATCAAGCCATATATTGCCAACCCGACGCCGTTCACATAATCACCTCCAATGAGCATGCTGATGCTGAGAGGTACCCAGACAATCATTGTCCCAACCAGTGGAAGAATCGTAGAGAATGCTGTCAGGATGGCATAGAGCAGGGCACTCTCCACGCCGAAGATAAGATAACCCATATAGGCGAAGAAGCCCTGGATAATTGCCATCAATGGAATGCCCACGGCATTGGCCTGGATGATGAGATGGGTCTCCTCACCCAGTATCTGTTTGTTTTCCTCCTTGAAGGGAAGTATCTCACGAATCGACTTCTCAAACTCATCGTTGCTGAAGAGCATGTAATATAAGACAAAGAGAATCACCACGATGTTGATCGCGAAGGAGTAGACACTGTTACCCACCAGTTGCAGCAGGTTGGTGCCAAGCTTGGGAAGTCCCGACAGGTTCTCCGGTGTGAAGAGGTTGAATCCCACCCGCTCCTCAATGGAGAGGATGAATGCGCTCACGTCGTCAAGGATCACCTGTGGATCGAAAGTGATCCCGGAAAAGGTGTCAATCACCAGAAGCGTCAATCCGGTTAGCGGAAGCAGGATGAAGAAGAGCACCTCCAGCACGATCAGGAGAGCACTGAGCGATTTGCGCAACCGCCATTTCTGTGTCAGGAATCGCTGTTGACCACTGACAAGCACATAAAGCGTAGCGGCACCTAGAAAACCGCTCATATAGGGACGGGTGAATTTGAAGATGATCAGTCCCAGAAGTACCAATGCCCCGATCAGGATATACTTGTAGCGCAGGTTGTTTCGCTCTTTTTCTGCCTGTTCCATCATATGTGATCTGTTGTATGGTGAATTTACTGGAAGTCTTCCGGTTTCGCAAATCCCCCCTCTATCAGCGCCTCTTTGGCCAGCTCATATTCCGAGCTTTTCACCTGCATTTCGATGTCTCCCAGCGTGTACGCCAGTCGGTTGGAAACCAGGTTCTTCATGTAGGTTTCAATTCCCCTCATCTCCATGAATGTCTGGACGATGGTGGCATCAGCCGGGAAGTTGAATCTTTTCACAGTAACAAAACGATCTTCCTTCATGTTGGGTAATGTTTGTGAATGTAAAAGTACGTTTTTTTTCAGATTATCCCTTCCCTGACCATTTTTTTGGCTAATTTTGATCAATCAATCCAGTATAAAGAGAGTTGTTATGTCAAAAATTGCACTAATCACCGGTGCCACTGCCGGTATCGGCGAAGCCACTGCGATCAGGCTGGCGGAAGGGGGTGTCGCCCTGATTGTTACAGGGCGTCGCAAAGCACGTCTGCTTCAATTGAAAAACAAACTGGAACAACGAAATGTTCGGGTGCTACCGCTCTGTTTTGATCTGCGTGATGAATCGGCGGTTGAACAAGCACTCAGCTCACTGCCGGAAGGGTGGCAGGATATCGATATCCTTGTCAATAACGGCGGTCTGGCTGCAGGATTGAACAGCCTGCAGGAGGGAGATAGTGACGACTGGAACCGTATGATCGACACCAACATCAAGGGGTTGCTCTATGTCACGCGTGCTGTGACGCCTGGCATGGTAGCCCGGGGAAGAGGCCAGATCATCAACATCGGATCGATTGCCGGAAAGGAGGTATATCCCAACGGGAACGTCTACTGTGCCACCAAGTATGCCGTGGATGCCCTCACCCAGGGGATGCGCATCGATCTGTTGCCACATGGCATCAGGGTGACACAGATATGCCCCGGGGCAGTCGAGACTGAGTTCTCACTGGTCCGGTTTCATGGTGATGCAGCACGTGCGAAAATGGTGTATCATGGTTTTGAGAATCTTGTGGCCGAAGACATTGCCGAATGCATATGGTTTGTAGTCTCCCGTCCCCCGCATGTGAACATCAACGACATGGTGGTGATGCCCACAGCCCAGGCTACAGCCACACTATTTCACAAGGTATGAACAGTGACAATCATAAATAACAAACACATGAAAAACCGATACCTGCTTTACACCATTTTATTGCTCATGACAACCAGTATGATACAATCGCAAGAGAAGATTGTCTTTCAAACACCACCCGATGAGATCCTCGAGCTGGTGGACATTGAAAGGGCACCATCAGTGGAGATGGACAGTCGGAAAGAACAGATGTTGTTCTTTTACCGCAGTAGTTTCAAATCACTTGCTGAACTGAATCAGCCGGAGTTGCGGTTGGGAGGACTGCGCATCAATCCCGATGCCAACATATCGAGCACCATTGCCTACTACAACAATGTCCGCTACAAGAAAACGGTTGAGAAAGAGTTGCGAACGATTCGCGATCTGCCGGCAGATGCCCACTTGGCCTACTTTTCGCTTTCACCCGATGAAACGAAACTGGCTTTTGCCAATACCACGGACCAAGGTGTGGAACTTTGGGTGGTCGATTTGACCGATCTCACTGCCCACAGGATCACCGACGCTTCCCTCAATGCCAATGCCGGTATGCCTTACAGTTGGTTCCCCAATAGCACGGCGCTGTTGGTGAGGATGCTGCCTGTTGATCGTGCATCGCTGATTGAGACCAAGAGTGCACTTCCCGAAGGACCGGTGGTCTCGGTAAGTGACGGGCAAATCTCACAAAATCGAACCTATCAGGATCTGTTGAAGAACCAGTTGGATGAGACCAACTTTGAGCGGTTGATCACCTCCGAGCTCTACCGCATCGACTTAAACGGCAAACGGGAGCGCTGGAAAGAGGCCGGTATGTACATCGATCAGGAGTTCTCGCCCGCTGGTGATCATCTGCTGCTCACCTCCCTGGAGCACCCGTTCTCTTATCTGGTGCCCTGGTATAGCTTCCCCAACCGCACCGATCTGTATCATGCCGATGGCCGTTTCTTGATGACCTTCACCCGTCAACCATTGCTCGACAACCTGCCTGTGGGATTCATGGCCACCTGGCAGGGTAAGCGCAACATCCACTGGCGTGCCGACAAACCTGCGACCCTGGCCTGGGTGGAAGCGCTGGATCAGGGTGACCCTGAAATGAAAGTCCCATTCCGTGACGAGCTCTTTCAACTGGAGGCACCATTTACCGGCCAACCCCGATCACTGGTGAAGACCATCCAGCGCTTTGCCGGTGTGGTCTGGGGCAACGACCGTTATGCGGTGGTACAGGACCGCTGGTGGAACAACCGCAACAGCAAGACCTATCTCTTCAATCCTTCTGATAGCAACAGGGAACCGCACATTCTGGCGGACCGCAATTACCAGGACGCATACAGCCATCCCGGAATCTTTCAGACAGAACGGAATGCGTTGGGTAGTCGTAGCATGCTCATCAATGGTTCTACTGCCTATCTTTTTGGTGACGGATATACAGAGGAAGGTCAGTTTCCTTTTATTGATGCACTTAATTTGGAAACATTCCAAAAAGAACGCATCTACCAGTCGCAGCTCAGTGGGAAAGCGGAAACATTGGTTGCGTTTGTGGATAGCCGTAAAGGAGAAGTGATCACCCGTATGGAATCCCCCACTGAATATCCGAACTATTTTATCCGGAACATCAAAAAGAAAACTGCACCAATCCCACTCACCGCTTTTGAGAATCCGTTCAAAAGCATTGAGGGGATCCACAAGGAGGTGATCAGCTATCAGCGGGCCGACGGGGTGACACTGACTGGCACCCTCTACCTGCCCGCCAGCTACGACAGGGAGAAGGGAGAGAAGCTCCCCATGATCATGTGGGCCTATCCCACCGAGTACAAGGATAAGCAGAGCGCAGGGCAGAATACTGTCAACCCCCACACCTTCACCTATCTCTCCTATGGCAATCCCATCTACTGGGTAACCCGGGGATATGCGGTGCTGGATGATGCCGCATTTCCAATTGTGGGTGAGGGTGAGCATGAACCCAACGACAGCTTCGTGGAACAGCTGGTAGCCAATGCAAAGGCTGCCATCGATGCAGTGGACAAGATGGGTTACATTGATCCTGATCGTGTTGCGGTGGGTGGGCACTCTTATGGCGCGTTCATGACCGCCAACCTGCTTACCCACTCCGCACTGTTTGCTGCCGGAATTGCCCGCAGTGGTGCCTACAACCGCACGCTGACACCCTTCGGTTTCCAGAGTGAAGAGCGAAGCTATTGGGATGCACCTGAGGTGTATCAATTGATGTCTCCTTTTATGCACGCTGACAAGATGAAAACACCCCTGTTGATTGTGCATGGGGAGGCTGACAACAACTCCGGCACACACACCATGCAGAGCGAGCGTTATTTCCATGCACTGAAAAGTTTTGGCGCCCCGGTTCGTCTTGTCATCCTTCCACTTGAGAGTCATGGCTATGCTGCCAGGGAAAATATCTTGCACCTACTCTGGGAACAGGATCAATGGTTGGAAAAATATGTGAAGAACAAAACAACGGGAGCACAAATGGGTGACTGAAAATTTGTCAGTCATTTTGTCAGTTTTTTTCAGGCTCTCCCTTTTTTTGATCTCTTTCCGATGAAATAAATTTTTGGCATAGAATTCGCAGTTCTGGTGGTGTCAATTTGATCAAACAAAAGTATAATAGTAACATCAATTTTAGTAGTATGAACATTCAACCATTGGCAGACAGAGTGCTGGTTAAGCCGGCAGCTGCAGAAGAGAAAACAGTCAGCGGGATTATCATCCCCGATACCGCAAAGGAAAAACCCCTCAAGGGTGAAGTGATTGCCGTAGGCAAAGGTACCAAAGACGAAGAGATGGTCGTGAAAGATGGCGACAAGGTGCTCTATGGAAAATATGCAGGTACTGAAATTGAGATCGATGGAGTACAGCATCTGATCATGCGTCAGTCTGATATTTTGGCGATTCTTTCGTAAGTGACTCGATGAGAATGGGTCAAACTTTGTTGACCCGAACAGTTAAACAAACAACAAACAACAAGATAACATGGCAAAAGAGATTAAATTCAACATGGATGCCCGCGACCTGCTCAAAAAAGGTGTGGACGAACTGGCAGATGCTGTAAAGGTAACCCTTGGACCCAAGGGCCGCAACGTGATCATTGACAAGAAATATGGAGCACCCCAAATCACCAAGGATGGTGTGACGGTTGCAAAAGAGGTGGAGCTGGAAGATGGATTTCAGAACATGGGCGCACAGCTGGTGAAAGAGGTAGCCTCCAAAACAAACGACGATGCCGGAGACGGTACCACCACAGCGACAGTGCTTGCTCAGTCCATCATCGGTGTCGGTCTGAAAAACGTGACGGCAGGTGCCAACCCGATGGATCTCAAGCGGGGTATCGACAAGGCGGTTGCCAAAGTGGTGGAGAACCTCAAAGATCAAGCCGTGGAGGTGGGTGATGATTTGAAAAAGATCGAAAACGTGGCCAAGATCTCTGCAAACGGTGACGAGACAATTGGCAAACTGATCGCGGAAGCGATGCAGAAAGTGAGCAAGGAGGGCGTGATCACCGTAGAGGAATCGAAAGGAACCGATACCTATGTGGATGTGGTGGAAGGAATGCAGTTCGAC
The DNA here is from genome assembly GCA_023399295.1 of Bacteroidota bacterium. GTDB lineage: Bacteria > Bacteroidota > Bacteroidia > Bacteroidales > Dysgonomonadaceae > Proteiniphilum. The sequence goes on along the minus strand of JAEWQF010000006.1, from coordinate 22,545 downwards.
CGCGGTTACATCTCTCCCTATTTCGTGACCGACACCGAAGCAATGGAGGTGGCCTTCGAAAATCCGCTCATCCTGATCCACGACAAGAAGATCTCTGCCATCAAGGATCTGCTACCCATCCTGGAAAAAGGAGTTCAGACCGGCAAACCATTGTTGATCATTGCCGAGGACATCGATTCCGAAGCACTCACCACACTGGTTGTAAACCGTCTGCGCGGATCACTCAAGATCGCGGCAGTGAAAGCTCCCGGCTTTGGAGATCGTAGAAAAGAGATGCTCGAGGATATCGCCATCCTCACAGGTGGTGTGGTGGTTTCCGAAGAAAAGGGCCTCACACTGGAGAATGCGACACTCGATATGCTGGGTAGTGCGGAGAAGGTGACAATCGACAAGGATACCACCACCATTGTCAACGGTGTGGGCGACAAGGCTGCAATCGACAGCCGCATCGGACAGATTCGTGCCCAGATTGAGAAGACAACCTCCGATTACGACCGCGAGAAGCTACAGGAACGCCTTGCCAAACTGGCTGGTGGTGTGGCGGTGCTCTACGTGGGTGCTCCCTCCGAAGTGGAGATGAAAGAGAAGAAAGACCGCGTGCAGGATGCGCTCTCTGCCACCCGTGCAGCAGTAGAAGAAGGTACCGTGCCAGGTGGCGGGGTGGCTTACATCCGTGCCATCGAAGTGCTGGAAGGTCTCAAGGGTGAGAATGAAGATGAGACCACCGGTATTGAAATCGTGAAACGTGCCATTGAGGAACCATTGCGTCAGATCGTGGGCAATGCCGGAAAAGAAGGTGCTGTTGTGGTACAGAAAGTACGCGAAGGAAAAGCTGACTTTGGCTACAATGCACGCAACGACCAATACGAAAACCTATACGAAACAGGTGTGATTGACCCTGCCAAGGTGACCCGTGTGGCACTTGAGAACGCTGCATCCATTGCCGGCATGTTCCTTACCACCGAGTGTGTAATCACCGACAAAAAAGAGGAGAACCCTGCACCGCAGATGCCAATGGGTGGCGGTATGGGTGGCATGATGTAATCATACCCCGTCAGCAGGTATTACCTCTGCCTTTAAAGCGTATAACTGAAAATGAAAATGAATCAGTTATGCGCTTTTTTTATTGAAAAATAAGTTAATTGAGCGCTATGATTGCAATTTGATCTGTTTTTGCCCCGTTTGCTATTAAAATGTTTTAAGTGTGTGAAAATCAGCATTGTTAACGGCGTCGTATGTGGGAAAATTGTAACATGAATGTAACAAGATTTAAAAATAATTATCGTACTTTTGTGTAGTATTTCTTTTCGATCAATTACAACGTATAATTAAAACATTGAATTTATGGTGAAAAAACTGAGGTCAATGGCAGTAATTCTTGTATTGCTGCTGTCTACTGTATTGAATGCACAGGTAACCACTTCCAGTATGAGTGGACGGGTTACCGATGCTGAGGGAGCCGTGATCGGTGCAACGGTGATTGCCACACACCAATCTTCAGGAACAACGTATGGTACGGTTACCAACATGGAAGGACGCTTCAACCTGAACGGTATGCGTGTGGGCGGACCTTATACCGTGGAGATTTCATACATAGGATATGGCACAAGTACAACCAGCAACATCACGTTGAGCCTGGGTGAGAACTACGTGATGAATGTGGTGCTCTCGGAAGAAGCTACCTCGTTGGATGAGATTGTGGTGACGGCACTCCGCACCAAGTTCTCCACCGAAAAAACAGGTGCTGTAACCAACATCACAAACGACCAGATTGCCAACCTGCCTACCGTGAGTCGCAGCATCATGGATGTGACCCGTCTTTCGCCTTATGGCGGAAATGGCATGAGCTTCGGGGGTACTGATGGCCGTACGGCCAACTTCACTGTCGACGGTGCCAACTTCAACAACAACTTTGGATTGAGTGACCGCCTTCCCGGTGGTGGCAACCCCATCTCGCTGGAAGCAATTGAAGAGCTGCAGGTGGTGATTGCTCCTTACGATGTGCGTCAGACCAACTTCATTGGGGGTGGTGTGAACGCGATCACCAAGTCGGGAACCAATACCTTCAAAGCCAGTGCGTATGTCTATCACAGAAACGAGAATCTGAGGGGTGATGCCGTGAAGGGTCTGCAAATCCAGGGAGCGCGTGAAAAAGACCGCAACACCACCTATGGTTTCACCCTCGGTGGTCCCATCATCAAGAACAAACTCTTCTTCTTCGTGAACGGTGAGATGGCCAAAACACCCACCATCGCCAATCGTTGGAAGCCATCAACAAATGGCGTGGCTGATCCGGACAATTACATCTCCCGCACCACGGAAAGCGACCTGAAGCGGGTTTCTGATTTTGTGCGGAGTGAATATGGATACGAGACCGGTTCTTACACCAACTTCCCGGCAGACGAAAGCAACAGCAAACTGCTTGCCCGTCTCGACTGGAACATCACCAACAAACACCGGTTGGCGTTGCGTTACAACTACACCAAGAACCTTTCATGGATCTCGCCCAATGCAACCTCCATGGACGGAGGGACCCGTGTGTCGGAAGCCAGAATGTCACAGGCTTCCATGTCGTTTGCCAACTCGATGTATTCGATGGACAATCTGGTGCATTCCTACTCTTTCGATTTGAACAGCCGTTTGTCGAACAACCTTTCGAACCAGTTCCTGGCAACCTTCTCCAAGCTGGACGACATCCGCGGCACCAATTCATCCGAGTTCCCATTCATTGATATCCTGCAAGATGGACAAGCCTACATGTCACTGGGCTATGAACTGTTCACCTGGAACAACGGTGTGCACAACAATGTGCTGAACATCAAGGATGAGATGACCTACTATATGGGCAATCACAAGATTGTGGGTGGAATCGCTTACGAATACAAGATGGCCGACAACGCCTACATGCGCAACGGTACCGGTTACTATCGCTACTCAAGTCTCGATGACTTCTTGTCAGGTGGTGTTCCCGAAATCGTGAACCTCACCTACGGGTATGATGGTGAAAGCAATCCTGCAGCCCGGGTGAGAAGCAACAAGATTGGCGTTTATGCCCAGGATGACTGGAGTTTCAGTGAGAAGTTCAAGCTCTCATACGGTCTTCGTATCGACGGTCTGTTCTTCAACAACAACGACCTGATGACCAACAAGGCGATCCAGGAGATCGACTATTCCGGTCGTCATATCGACACCGGCAAATGGCCGTCGGCGAGTGTGATCTTCTCTCCCCGTGTCGGTTTTGTATGGGATACCTTCGGTGACAAGAGCCTGAAGGTGCGTGGCGGTACCGGTCTCTTCTCCGGCAACCTGCCGCTGGTCTTTTTTACCAACATGCCCACCAACGGGGGTATGGTACAGTATCAGGCGCAAATCAACGCTGCAAACGCTGCAAAGAGAGGTTTCTCAATGGATGAGTTTGCCGGTGGCCTGGTAACAGATGCCAACGGCAAAGCCAACATCTCTGCCCTGTACGACAAGCTGGCTTCTTTGGGCTATCCAACCACCATCTCTCCCGAAGATGGTACCGTTCCTTCTGCAATTGCGGCTGTAGATCCGGACTTCAAGATGCCGCAGGTATGGAAGACATCGCTGGCGCTTGACTATGCCTTCCCAACACCTTTCCCCTCCTCGGTAACGGTGGAAGGAATCTACAACAAGACCATCAACGGTGTATCCATCTCAGACTGGAGCATCCCGTCGGTTGGTGGCTTTGCCCGTTTCAACGGTGTGGATAACCGTCCGGTTTATCCCAGCGGTTACCGTACCGGTACCAAGGCTTTTGTGTTGGAAAACACGAGCCGCGGCTACGGCTGGTCGACCAACATCACCTACAACGCGCAACCCACAGAGTGGATCAGCCTGATGGCTGCCTACACCCACACCGTGGCCAAGGATGTGACCGGCATGCCCGGTTCGAACGCGGAGTCGGCATTTACCTATGTCCCCACAGTGGAGGGACCCAACCACATCAAGTTGCACAACTCACAGTACAACACACCCGATCGTCTCGTGGCTTCACTGACTGCCAACGACAAGAGCGGCAACCACTATAGCTTTATCTACGAAGGTTGGCGTGGTGGTGCCAACTACTCCTTCATGACGGTGAACGACATCAATGCCGACGGGTACAACTACGATGCAGTCTATGTCCCGACCGACGAGGAGGTGGCAAACGGCCAGTTCCGCTTTGTTTCACCCGACGACCAGGCCCGTTTCATGGATTACGTGCATGGCAACAGCTATTTGAAAAACCAGCAAGGCAACTATGCGGAAGCCTACAGCGTCTACTCTCCCTGGGTACATCGCATCGACTTCAGTTACAAACACGATTTTGTGCTCAATGCAGGCAACAACGAGCACAAACTGCAGCTGAGCCTGGACATCAAAAACGTGATGAACCTGTTCAACTCCAGTTGGGGTGTAGGCAAATACCTGAATCCTGAAATAGGTACGGAAGCGCGCATCCTCAAATACGAAGGTGTGGATGCCGATGGTGTGGCCACCTTCTCCACACCCGATGCAATCAGTGGAGATACCAAGACATTCACGCCAAGCTACTCACTGGGTCAGACCTGGTATGCATCGATTGGGATCAAATATATTTTCAACTAATCATAAAATACAGTCAATATGCAATATAAATATTTATTTCCGCTGTTCTTCGCATTGCTTGCACTGATGACAAGTTGTGCCGATGAAGCATCCATGACCCTGCTGGATGAAATTCAGGTGTCGTCGTCATACGTTGCTATTCCGGTGGAGGGCGGTGCTACAACCATTACCGTAACCACGCAGGATAGCTGGACAGCTGAGAAGGTGACCACCGACAAGAACAAGGTCGAGTGGCTCACACTCTCTGCCACTTCTGGCAGTGCCGGTGAATCTCAAATTACCTTTGAAGCGCCATCTGCCCTCGATGGGCGCACGGCAGAGGTGCTGCTTAAAAGTGGTGACAAAACGCAACGCATCAATGTGATTCAAGGACTGGCTGTAATTTCAGAGGCTTCAGTTTCAGAAGTACGATCAGGTCCCGACGGAAAAACATTCCGTACAACGGGTGTGGTAACTGCTATATCCAATACGCTGTATGGTAACTGGGATTTGACCGATGAAACCGGTACGATTTACATTTACGGCACGCTTGACGCGAAGGGAGGAAAGCAAAACTTCCTGAGTTGGGGTCTTGAAGTGGGTGATGAGATAACCATCGAGGGTCCAAAATCTACTTACAACGGATCACCCCAATTGGTGGATGTAACAGTGATCAACATCAACAAATCGCTTGTGAAGGTTGATTCTGTGGAGAACGAGGTGCTTCCCCTCGAAGGAGGTGAATTTACCGCATACCTTACCTGCAAGGGACAAGGCGTATCGGTTGATATCCCTGAAGATGCCAAGAGCTGGCTTTCGATCTCCTCCATCCAGTCGGCCGGCACCAACACGGTGGTGAAGTTCAAAGCGGCACCAAATAGCGGCGGTGACCGTATCACCACCCTCACCTTCCGTACCACCGACGGCACCAAGACCTACAGCACCGAGACATCGCTAAGCCAGAAAGGTGCCATCGTGAAAGCAACAATTGCCGAATTTCTCGCTGCCGCAGTAGGCGACACGCAGTATCGTCTGACCGGTGTGATCACCAACATTGCCAATACCAAATATGGCAATCTGGACATTCAGGATTTCTCTGGTAAAACCTATGTCTACGGCATTGCAGATTTCGAAAGCAAAGGGCTTAAAGAGGGTGACATCATCACCATTGTCGGGAAACGTGCCGCTTATAAGGATGTACCCCAGGTAGGCGGAGCCGTGCTGGAAAGTGTGATTCCCGTTACTGTTGCTACTGTTGCCGAGGTGTTGGCAAAACCCGACTCAAACGCTGATTACTTTATGGTGTCAGGTGAAATCACCTCGATCGCGAACCCGACTTATGGTAATATCTATTTGAAGGAGGGGGATAGTGAGATATACGTGTATGGTGTATATCCGGGATATGGCGCAACAGGTGACTTCAGGAAGAATCTGTTGGCGACCAAAGGCATCCAAGTGGGCGACCATATCACTGTGATTGGAACCAAGAGTTCATACAACGGAGTACCCCAACTGACAAATGGCATCTATTTCAGTCACGAAAGTGCCGAATAGGTGACCGGAGACAGATTCCAAGCTGTCAAATTCAATTACGCGGGGCTGTGCTTTTAAGTACAGCCCCGCTTTTTTAATTCTCTCGCATTGGTTTGTACACTTGGCATGAAATCAATACCTTTGATGTAAATTTAAAAAATATGCGAAGCTTGACGATACCAAGCGTTGATCTGACTACACTTCAGTCTGTTCCCGCACGAATCGCACATTTGATTCACTCAGGAGCACAGGCTCCGATCGACCAACTGAACTGGCCGGAGACATTTCCTAAAACGATGCCGGTGAAAGTGCATATTGCACACAACGGTGACACACTCTTTCTCTGTTATTGTGTGGAGGGGGAACCATTGCGGGCGACACACACCAGGGATTTTGATCCGGTGTGGCAGGACAGCTGCGTGGAGTTCTTTATGAAACGTGAGCAGGAGCCTGTTTATCGCAATTTCGAATGGAATGTGTTGGGTGTACTGCTGGCTGCCCGTAGAGAGTCGAGAGATTCGTTTCAGCGGCTTACCCGAGAAGTAAAAAAGGTGCTTCGTCACAGCTCGATCCAACCCCGTTATGATGGTGACCGGCAACTGTCCGACTGGCAGCTTTATCTGGAGATCCCGAAGGAGATCATGGGTTACTTGCCAGGTGAGACACTAACCGGGCAGCGGATCAACGCTAATTTCTACAAGTGCGGAGATGAAACGGAAGAACCGCATTACCTGAGCTGGAACCCTGTCGATTTACCGGTTCCCGATTTCCATACACCTCAGTTTTTCGGATTACTTGAACTGGAGTAAGCAATTGGATGGATCATCAGGTATGCGGAAAAATTGAGGAGAAAGAATTGCAACATGTTTTCAGATCGTATGCGCTGCCGCTGCCCGCTGATAAATAAATATCATAAAAACAGGCAGTGTAAAGAAAATTTTACTATCTTTGCACCGCTTTATTTTGAGGAAAAACGTGGCAAAATTTAGTTTGTACAATATTTCTCTGAAAAACCTTTCTTTTGGCGTTCATATTTATACATATGAGCTGGACCGGAAATTCTTCGAAGACATTGATGGCGAAGAAGTGAGGAAAGGAAATGTGAAGACAGTGGTGACCGTGAAGCGAACCTCTTCAACATTCGAGTTCGATTTCGAACTGAATGGGGTGGTTAAGGTGCCTTGTACCCGCTGTCTGGATGACATGAATCTGGAGGTGAATACTCGAAACCGACTTGTAGTCAAGTTTGGAAAGGAATATTCAGAAGAGAGCGACGAGATCGTGATCATCCCGGAAGAGGAGGGTGAGATCAACATTGCCTGGTTCCTCTACGAATTCATCGCATTGTGCATTCCGATCAAGCATGTGCATCCAGCGGGTGAATGCAACCGCACTGTCTCCTCCAAGTTGCGCAAACACAGGGCTGTAAGCACCGATGAAGAGGAAACGGATGAAGAGCTTCCAGATGATGTTGAGCTGGAAGGTGAAGAGGATACCCAATCCGCAGACCCGCGTTGGGATGCCCTGAAAGGGCTTAGTTTTGAAGATAATTGATTGATATAAATAGTAAAAATAAACAATACAATGGCACATCCTAAAAGAAGACAGTCTTCTGCAAGACAAGGTAAAAGAAGGGCTCATGATCATGCAAAGTTGCCCACCATGGCTATCTGCCCCAACTGTGGTGCATGGCACATCTATCACACCGTCTGTGGTGATTGCGGCTACTACAGAGGCAAGCTGGCAATTGAAAAAGAGGTGACAGCATAAGGAACTCTTAGTGAAAGATGAAAAAACCCTGAAACAACCTGATCGTTTTTCAGGGTTTTTTATTCAGGCAACCCCTATTTGAACAATGATGAGACAATTGAATGCTGTAATCACTGGTATCGCTGCAAGTCTGCCGGATTACATTCTCACCAATGAGGAGATTTCCAGGATGGTTGACACCACCGATGAATGGATCATGACCCGTGTAGGAATCAAAGAACGACGGATACTGAAAGGGAAGCATCAGGGAATCTCTGTGCTGGGCAGCAAAGCGGTGGCTGATCTGCTCAAGAAAACAGCGACTCTTCCCCAGGAGGTGGATGCGGTGGTCTTCGCCACCTCCACGCCCGACCACATCTTCCCTTCTGCCGCATCAATCGTAGCAGAGCACAACAACATCAAGAACGCCTTTTGCTTCGATATGGAAGTGGCCTGTTCCGGTTTTGTATATGGACTTGAGATCTGCAACGGGCTGATAAAGACCGGAAAATACAAGAAGATCATCCTGCTGGCTGGCGACAAGATGTCGACGATCACCAATTACAGCGACCGCACCACCTGTCCCCTCTTTGGTGATGCTGCCGGGGCGGTGCTGATAGAACCTACCGGTGAGGATCTTGGCATCATCGACGCTGAACTGCACACCGATGGGGTGGGTTATCAACCCCTGCAGATGAAGGCTGGCGGAAGTAAGTACCCTGCCAGTAATGAGACCGTCGACAGGAACGAACATACGGTCTACCAGGAGGGAAAGGTGGTCTTCAAGTATGCCGTTTCAAGGATGGCCGAGGTATCGGAAAGCATCATGCAACGAAACAATCTGACAGCTGCCGATGTGGACTGGCTGGTACCACACCAGGCCAATCTGCGTATCATCGATGCCACCGTGGAGCGCACAGGTGTGGCACGTGACAAGGTGATGGTCAACATCGAACGGTATGGCAATACCAGTGCCGGTACAATTCCACTATGCCTCTGGGAGTGGGAACCGCAGCTGCGCAAAGGCGACAACATCATACTGACCGCTTTTGGTGCCGGCTTCTCCTGGGGGAGTGTTTACCTGAAATGGGGGTACGACGGGTCAGAAGCAGTAGAAAAGAACAGTTGACGATGGAACAGAAGAAGCATCGTTCCGGGTTTGTCAACATCGTGGGCAACCCCAATGTAGGGAAATCAACCCTGATGAACCGACTGGTGGGAGAGAAGATCTCGATCATCACGGCCAAAGCACAGACAACGCGCCACCGGATCATCGGAATCGTGAATACACCCGATTATCAGGTGGTCTATTCCGATACACCCGGTGTGCTGCGTCCCAATTACAAGCTGCAGGAACAGATGCTCACCTTTTCACTCTCAGCCCTACAAGATGCGGATGTACTGCTTTACGTGACTGACGTGGTGGAGACGGTAGACAAGAATGATCTTTTTCTTGCAAAGGTTCAACAACTTGATTTGCCCTTGCTGTTGCTGATCAACAAGATTGATCAGACCACACAGGAGGAGCTGGAACAACTGGTGTTGCGCTGGCAGGTGCTCCTGCCCAGGGCGGTGATCTATCCCATCTCTGCATTGAACAACTTCAGTGTGGATGTGGTACAAAAACGGATTCTGGAACTCCTGCCCGAGTCTCCTCCCTATTTTGAGAAGGATGCGCTGACTGATAAGCCGGCCCGTTTTTTCGTGGCGGAGATCATCCGTGAAAAAGCGCTCCTGCTCTACCAGAAAGAGGTGCCCTATGCCATCGAAGCCATTGTGGAGGAGTTTCTGGAAGAGAAAGAGATCATTCGCATCAGGGCAATCATCCTGGTGGAGCGCGATACCCAAAAGGGAATCGTCATCGGCCACAAGGGTGAATCACTGAAGAAACTGGGTACCATGGCCCGCAAGGATATCGAACGTTTCTTCGACAAAAAAATCTATCTCCAGCTCTATGTGAAGGTGGAGAAGGATTGGCGCAATCGTGACAACCTGCTTCGCACCTTCGGTTACAAGCTGGACTAACAAGGATTGGCGAATTTTCAAACCATCACATCCTCAATTTAAAAAAGTATGCAAAACCTAGTAGCAATTGTGGGACGTCCCAATGTGGGAAAATCCACCCTTTTCAACCGATTGACACAAACCCGTCAAGCCATTGTGACAGAGACTGCCGGCACCACCCGTGACCGTCAGTATGGCAAGGTGAACTGGAACGGGCAGGAGTTTTCACTGGTAGACACCGGTGGTTGGGTGGTCAACTCCGATGATGTAATGGAGGATGAGATCAACAAACAGGTACGCATCGCAATGGACGAAGCGGATGTGATACTTTTTGTGGTGGATGTGATGAATGGGTTGACTGATCTTGACACCAGCGTCGCCCATATGTTGCGACGCTCCGGCAAGCCGGTGGTCGTGATCTCCAACAAATCAGATAACTTCAACCTCGGACACCAGACAGCCGAGTTTTATAGCCTGGGACTGGGTGATCCTTTCTCCGTCTCGGCAATTAACGGCTCCGGTACGGGTGACCTCCTCGACCATATCCTCACCCTTTTTAGTGGCAATCAGGAGGAAGAGGTGCTCGATGATGTACCACGCTTTGCCGTGGTGGGACGCCCAAATGCCGGCAAGTCGTCCATTATCAATGCCCTGTTGGGTGAGGAGCGGAGCATCGTCACCGACATTGCCGGCACCACCCGTGATTCCATCTACATGCGTTACGATCAGTTCGGAATGGATTTTTATCTTGTCGATACTGCCGGGATAAGGAAGCGGGGCAAGGTGAACGAAGATCTTGAATACTTTTCGGTGATCCGTTCTATCCGTGTGATCGAGAATGCCGATGTCTGTATCCTGATGCTCGATGCCACCCGTGGTATTGAAAGTCAGGACCTCAATATCTTCTCACTGATACAGAAGAACCGAAAGGGTCTGGTGGTCTTTGTCAACAAGTGGGATCTGGTGGAAGAAAAAGACAACATTGTGATCAAGACCTTTGAAAATGCCATTCGTCAGCGGCTGGCACCCTTTACCGACTTCCCCCTCATTTTTGGTTCGGCTCTTACAAAGCAACGTATTCTGAAAGTGATGGACCTGGCCAAGCAAGTTTATGTGAACAAAAAAAGAAAGGTGCCCACCAGTAAGCTCAATGAGGTATTGTTGCCCATCATCGCACGAACACCTCCTCCGGCAAACAAGGGGAAATACATCAAGGTGAAGTACATCACCCAACTTCCCAATACGCAAGTACCCTCATTTGTCTTTTTCTGCAACCTGCCACAATGGGTCAAAGAACCCTATAAACGGTTCATCGAGAATAGGATGCGTGAAAACTGGGATTTCTCTGGCACGCCCATCAACATATTTTTCAGGGAAAAATAGAGTGACACATCAGATTCCCCGCAAGATGAATGCTTGCGGGGATTTCTTTTCTTGTGTCCGTTCCTCCTGCCTGCAAGAACCATATTTCACTTTACGGAATGTTAACAGAACTGCCACTGGCTTCAACCAGTTAAAAATAAATCAAGAAAACAGATGTTTTCCCAAAAATATTGCGTTAATTTGCAGTAATTGTGAAACAAAGTGGTCGGTAAAAACTGCTACCGTCTATTAAAATTATAAAAAATTGAACAGCAACATCCCATTCAACTGTATGGGGTAAAACGAAGGGACTACTGATGAATACGAATAACAATCTTGATGAGAAAAAATTAACCATCGATACTGAAAACAAAGAGATGCAGCCGGAGACTGACGTGCCGGAAATTGAGTCTGTGGTAGATACCCCTCAAGCGATACAGGTTCAGGATGCGGTTCAATCCGAAATTCCCGACGAGACTTCGATAGCCGATCAACCGGTCGAAGGAGTTGAAGAATCCATCAAGGAAGATGTAGCGGTCACAATTGAAGAGCCTGCTGCGTCGAATGTGACTGGTGACCAGGAAGAGGAGCAGGATAAGAAGATTGATTACCATCTTGAGGATGGACAGGCTGATGAGACGGAAGAGACCAGTGATGAGCAGGGTGATGAGGAGTCGGACACGGACGACGCTACCACAACACTGCTCACAATTGACGCGATAGTACAGAAACTGAGGGAATTGCTGGATGATGAGCGTCCACAAAGAAAAGAGATCGATGAGTATAAAAATCAATTCTACCGTTCTTTGCGCAATGAGATTGAGGGACAAAAGCAATCTTTCCTTGCTTCAGGAGGTGAAGAGATCGATTTTGTAGCCAATGAACCGCCGCTCTACACCGAAGGCAAGGAACTGTTGCTGAAGATCAGAGAGAAACGTGCTTCCATACTCGCCCAGGAGGAAGCTGTGAAAGAAAAGAATGTGGCCAGGAAACTGGCTATCATCGAGCAGGTAAAATTGTTGACCCAGAACCAGGGGCAGGAAGATTTCAACAAGGTTTACCAGGAGTTCAAATTGCTCCAGCAGGAGTGGAACGAAATCAGACTGATTCCGCAGGCACGAGTGAATGAGTTATGGAAATCATACCAACACTACGTTGAGATTTTTTATGACCTGGTACGGATCAACAACGAATTCAGAGAATATGACTTTAAGAAGAACCTGGAGCTGAAAGTCGAGCTCTGCGAAGCCGCTGAGCGACTTGATGAGGATCAGGATGTAGTATCTGCCTTCCATCAGTTGCAGAATCTTCACCAGGAATGGCGTGAGATCGGCCCTGTATCCAGGAAGGATAGAGAAGATATCTGGAGCCGTTTCAAGGAAGCATCGGCTAGCATCAACAAGAAATACCAGTCACATTTTGAGGCTCTTAGAGGAAAAGAAGATGAGAATCTCGAGCTGAAGACCGCATTGTGTGAAAAACTGGAGGCAATCGATTACAGCCAGATTAAAACAATCAGGGATTGGAACAACCAGGTGAAGGAGGTGCTGGAGGTACAGACACAGTGGCGTCAGATCGGGTTTGTGCCCCGTAAATGGAACACCAAAATTTATAAACGGTATCGTGCTGCCTGCGATTTCTTTTTCCGGTCGAAGAATGATTTCTACAAATCACTCCGCAACGAGATGGAGGAGAACCTTCGCAAGAAAATCGCACTCTGTGAACGTGCAGAGGAGATTAAAGAAAGCCAGGACTGGAAGGGTACAACCCAGGTGATGATTGAAATCCAGAAAGAGTGGAAGAACATTGGGATTGTCCCGCACAAGTATGTCGATTCAATCTGGAAACGGTTTATCACTGCCTGCGATTATTTCTTCGAACAGAAAAAAATACACACCTCTTCACAATATGACGAGGAATCCAGAAACCTGGAAGCCAAGAAGCAGATCGTGGAGCAGATCAGTCAGCTCGATCCTTCACTCGACTCCCAGGAGGCGCTCGACACACTGCGTGGTCTGATGGATGAGTGGTACGCCATCGGTCATGTGCCATACAAGTTGAAAGACCGTGTCTACCGCGAGTTTTACGATGCCTCAGAGGCGCAGTTCGACCGGCTCAACATCGACAAGGCTGAGCGGAAGCTGGAAAGTTTCAAAACGAATATCGCTGACATGAGTCGTTCGGGCAATGCGAAGAGCCAGCTGTTGCGGGAACGGGAGAAACTGATGCGGCAGTTCGACCGGATGAAGAATGAGTTGCAGACCTATGAGAACAACATTGGTTTTCTCTCCGTATCATCCAAGAAAGGCAACCACCTCATCGATGACATGAATCAGAAGGTTGAGCGCATCAAGGCTGAACTGCAGCTGATCGTAAAAAAAATCGATGCCCTCGACAAGGAGTTGTAAAAGGTCTCTCGCCATGCATGAAATATGAAAACAGCAGCCGCTATTTGTGACTGCTGTTTTTTGTTGAATGCATGAAATTTGGTAATAATAAATGAAAAGTGTAATTTTACCTTTTATACTGACCTGTTCGATGCCCATTGCATCAAACAAGCTTATCTGACATGAATTACAAACTGTTAATTATTAAGAACAACAAATGAAACTCAATCGAATGATCTGGTTACTGGCCTTGGTAACCGTGGTAGGTTGTACCAACAAACAGAGTGAGGCTCCCGTAGAGCAGACAACGCTTTCAGGGTTAAAGCAATCCGATTTTCAATCGGCAGTGAACGGTGATTCAACCAATCTGTTCCTGATGAAGAACGCCAACGGCATGGAAGTGGCGGTAACAAACTATGGTGGTCGCATTGTCTCGGTGATGGTGCCCGACAAAGAGGGCGTGATGCAGGATGTGGTGCTCGGATTCGACAATATCGATGACTACATGGCCATCAACAATGATTTCGGAGCCACGATAGGTCGCTATGCCAACCGGATCGCCAACGGCAAAATAACAATCGGTGGTGTGACCCTTGATCTACCTAAAAACAATTTCGGCCACACACTGCATGGGGGACCCAATGGTTTTCAAAAGCAGCTCTTCAATGCCACACAACCCGACAGTCAACGTGTGGTGCTTACCTATCTCTCCAAAGATGGCGAAGAGAACTTTCCGGGCAATCTTTCAGTGAAGGTGACAATGACCCTGACTGACGACAATGCCATCGACATCGCTTACGAAGCGGAGACCGACATGGAGACCGTCGTGAACCTCACCAACCACTCCTATTTCAATCTGAGTGGTGATCCCACCAAATCGATACTCGATCATCAGCTCACTGTCAATGCAGACGAATATACACCTGTTGACAGGACATTCATGACAACTGGTGCAATTGAGAAAGTGGACGGCACACCGATGGATTTCAGAAACAGTGTCGCCATTGGTGAGAAGATCGATCAGACTGATTTTGAACAACTGAAGAATGGTGATGGCTATGACCACAATTGGGTGTTAAATGCCAAAGGGGATGAATCCGTTGTGGCTGCTTCACTATGGTCTCCTATAACAGGTATCCGGTTGGATGTCTATACCAATGAGCCGGGGATTCAGGTCTATTCCGGAAACTTTCTCGATGGTACTGTGACCGGTAAGAAAGGGATCACCTACCAAAAACGCACCGCTGTTTGTCTGGAGACCCAGAAATATCCCGACTCACCCAACAAGCCGGACTGGCCTTCAGCCTATCTGAAACCGGGTGAGAAGTACATCAGCCGCTGTATTTATCAATTTTCGGTGCAACAATAGCAAATCAAACATCTTGCAATCATGGAGAGATTTTCCAATTTACCCGAATGGCTGATCCTGCTGATAATCCCGTTGGTACTGTTCGATACGGTGATGAAGCTGATCGCTCTCTGGAAATCGGCCCGCAACAACCACCTGGCATGGTTTGTCTGTCTGGCCATTTTCAATACGCTGGGTATACTGCCCATCGTGTATCTCATCCTGAACAGGCAAAAAGCACTGCCCACAAAGGAATAACCAGTGTATGACGAAAGATTGAGGGGTGAACCGGTTTCTGACCAGATTCACCCCTTTTCGGTTTTTAAGGTTTTGTCAATCGATGCGTTGCATAATAATTGCACCACTCCCGGATGCCACAGCTGTCGCATTTGGGCTTACGTGCAACACAGACATATCTCCCATGTAAGATCAGCCAATGGTGGGCTTTGGAGAGGAGTGGGGCAGGGATATGCCTCACCAGTTCCCGCTCCGTCTCGAGCGGTGTTTTTGAATTGCGCGTCAAGCCGATGCGATTGGACACACGAAACACATGGGTGTCAACTGGCATGGCCGGTTTGTCAAAAGCCACTGCCAGGAGCACATTGGCTGTCTTTCGGCCCACACCCGGGATGGTGATCAGCTGATCGATGTCGGTAGGTACCTCCCCGTCGAAATCATCCACCAGCTTCCGGGCCATTCCCGCCAGGCTCTTCGCTTTGTTGTTGGGATAGGAACAGGAACGGATATAGCCGAATATCTCATCGGGCGAGGAGGCTGCCATCACCTCGGGGGTCGGAAAGGCTTCGAAGAGGGCCGGGGTGATCAGGTTCACCCGTTTGTCGGTACACTGGGCTGACAAGATCACCGCTACCAACAACTGGTAAGGGTTCTGGTAATCCAGTTCCGTTTCGGCCGATGTTGCATTGGCCTCAAACCAGCCAATCACATTTTTGTATCGCTCTTTCTGCCTCATATTCCGCTATTTGTGAGGGATTCCGTTGAGCAGGTGAATGGTGTGGAGGGCCACAAGAGAGGCTGTCTCCGTACGTAGCCTGGTTTCACCCAGGCTTACCGGCACAAAGCCATTCCCGATGGCTTCGGCGACCTCCTGCTCGCTGAAATCACCTTCCGGTCCTATCAGTATCACTGCGTGCTCACCCCTTCTGTATGATTGCAGCAACGATGTTTTGGGCAGATCGTAACAGTGGGCAATAAATTTTTGCCCCTCGAAGGGTTGTGTAACAAATTTGCTGAAGCGTTGCATCTCATCAATGAGGGGCAATCGTGACTGCTGTGATTGCTTCATTGCTGAAATGGCAATTTTCTCCAACCGTTCCCGCTTCATCTCCTTGCGCTCGGAGTAGCTGCCCAGAAGCGGCGTGAAACGATCAATCCCTATCTCGGTCGCTTTCTCCACAAACCACTCGTTGCGGTCCATCTGTTTTGTCGGACCGAAACCGATATGAAGCTGGTACGCTCTTTTCCGTGGCTCCTCCCATTGACGGAGAATTGTCACAACGCTTTTTTTTGGATGTGCCAACAACAGCTTGCAATCGTAAAAGTGTCCTGCGCCATCGGTGAGGATGAGCAGATCGCCTTCCTGCATCCGGAGCACCTTGGTACAGTGTTGTGATTCCTGTTCCGGTAGAATGGGATGATGCAGGATATCGGGACAGTAAAAGAGATAGTCAGTCATTGGGTTCAGGATTTATTCTCCCGGCGGTTGATCTCATCACGCAAGCGGGTTGCCAGTTCATAGTTTTCTTCGTTCACCGCCTCCCTGAGTCGATCCTTGAGCGCATCTAACCGCAGTGCGGTCATCTCCTCCTCTTCCGTGTCATTTGTTTCCTGCAAAGGATCACCAACACTCGGTACGCTCTGTTCGTCGAAGACCACCGCCATGTCGCGCATGATCTCCTCCGTGGTGTAGATGGGTGAGTGGGTGCGGATTGCAAGGGCGACAGCATCGGAGGTGCGGGAGTCGATGCGGTACTCGAACCCGTTTTGTTCGATCAGCAGCTCCGAGAAAAAAGCACCCTCCTCAAACTTGTAGATCACTACCTCCTTGAGCATGATGCCCACCTCTTTCCAGATGGAGCAGATCAGATCATGCGTCAGTGGTCTGGGTGGAGTGATGCCCTCCATCACGATGGCGATCGATTGGGCTTCGGGAGTGCCGATCACAATGGGTAGCCGTCGGATTCCCTGCTCTTCGGAAAAAATGAGTGCGTATGCACCTGCCTGAACCTGGCTGAACGATATTCCCAATATGGAAAGTCTTATTTTTTGTGACACAATGGTTGATGTTTATCGATACAGTTTCAAATATACGAAATAATCAGGAGAGATGGTTGTCAGTGCCATTTTTTTTGATTTTTTCCGCTTATTTGATGGTAAGTGCGAAAAATATTGTATCTTTGCATCCGGAAATTGAACATGGTGGTTGTAGCTCAGTTGGTTAGAGCGTCGGATTGTGGTTCCGAAGGTCGCGGGTTCGAGCCCCGTTTTCCACCCTGGTCTCATTGTGTGATGAGATTTTTTTATTCTCTTTAGATTTGTTTTAGGTAATCACGTATTTCACATACGTGATTTTTTTTTATGCCTGCCTTCGTCGAAACTCTGCACATACAATGGCCGCCGCCGCCGCCACATTCAGTGATTCGGAGGTGCTCCGGTCTGCAGGATAACTCGGAATGAACAGTTTGCGGTTGATTATTTTTTCAAGTTCTCTGCTGATCCCTTTTCCCTCACTGCCCAGCACGATCACTCCCTCCATTGAGAGTGTCTCGCGATAGATGTTGTTTCCTTCGAGAAAGGTGCCATAAACAGGCAAATCACCCCACCTGGAGAGCAATGCAGTGAGATCAGCATATGTTGTCCGCACACGTGAGAGGGCACCCATGGTTGCCTGTACTGTTTTGGGATTGTAGATGTCGGCCGTCTCATACGAACAAAGCAGCTGATCGATGCCAAACCAGTCGGCAATACGGAGAATGGTTCCCACATTGCCTGGATCCTGTATCCCATCGAGCGCCAGAGTAAGCCTGCCCTGTAGTTGTAACTGATCGGCAGGCTGTTCAGGCTGGTAAAAGACGGCGATCACCTGGGGAGCTGTTTGTAGGCACGTTGCTTTGGCAAGCTCACCCTCACTTGCAACCACTACTTCATCCGCATTCATTTCAGGAAGGGTGGGCAGAATCTCCGGGAGGGCGGCCAACAACTGACAGCGGCAGGTAACCATCAGCTCTGACACCAGCTTGGTGCCTTCAGCGACGAAGGTGTGGTGCAGGCTGCGGAATTTCTTCTCTTTCAGTGACCGGATATACTTGATCTTGTTTTTACTCAGACTCATGGGGATTGGTTTTCAGCAAATGCCGCATGCAAATTCCAAAAGTAGCAATTAAATCGCAAATTCTCCTTCTATGTGGACAGGTAATCTGAATATCAGGATCGGTGTCGCATCAAATCACGCAAACATATCATTTATTACAGGTGAGGATTTCAAAAAAATAGTATCTTTGCACTTCATTCAGATGGCATCTCAATGCCAGATCATTTAAGTCAATATAATAAATTACAATAATATTACCGATATCTTTTATGAACGAAAATGCAATCATGAACAAAGCGGCCGACAACATTCGAATTCTGTCGGCATCGATGGTAGAACAGGCGAAATCCGGACATCCGGGCGGTGCAATGGGTGGGGCAGATTACATCAATGTCCTTTTTTCTGAGTTTCTGGAATATGACCCTGAAAATCCCGCCTGGGAGATGAGAGACCGTTTCTTCCTCGATCCGGGTCATATGTCACCCATGTTGTATTCGGTGCTCTGTTTGAGTGGTAAATTTTCGTTGGATGAACTGAAGAACTTCCGCCAGTGGGGTAGTCCTACACCCGGTCACCCCGAGATTGACCTCAACAGGGGCATTGAAAATACCTCAGGACCGCTAGGGCAGGGTCATGCCTATGCCGCAGGTGCTGCCATCGCGGCACGTCTCCTGCAGGCACGTCTGGGTGAAGGGATGGATCATACGATCTACAGCTTCATTTCCGACGGAGGCATCCAGGAAGAGATATCACAAGGTGTGGGCCGTATCGCCGGTCACCTTGGACTGAGCAATTTAATCATGTTCTACGATTCCAATCAGATTCAGCTCTCCACCACTACCGACGCGGTAACCAGTGAGGATGTAGCTGCAAAGTACAAAGCATGGAACTGGAAGGTGATCTCCATTGATGGCAACAATGTGGATGAGATCCGCAAGGCACTTACCGAGGCAAAAGCAGAGAAGCTGAGACCGACACTGATTATTGGCAACACCGTGATGGGCAAGGGAGCACTTGCTGCCGACTGTACCTCCTTCGAATGTCAGGTTTCAACCCATGGACAGCCCCTCAGTGCTGCCGGTGCCGATTATGGTCAGACAATCAAGAACCTGGGAGGGAACCCGGAAAA
This sequence comes from Bacteroidota bacterium, assembly GCA_023399295.1. Lineage (GTDB taxonomy): Bacteria > Bacteroidota > Bacteroidia > Bacteroidales > Dysgonomonadaceae > Proteiniphilum. The sequence goes on along the minus strand of JAEWQF010000006.1, from coordinate 3,112 downwards.
CGCATTTTCGATCTTCCCGGAGGTGACACAACTCTATCAGAAACGCAACGAAGAGCTCAAACAAATCGCTGCAACCAAGAATGCCAGACTGCAACAGTGGGCTGCTTCCAACCCGGAGCTGGCTGAGAAGAGACGCAAATGGTTTGCGCGTGAACTGCCCCCAATCGACTGGAACGCCATGAAGCAGAAAGCCAACTCTGCCACGCGTGCTGCCTCTGCAGCTGTGCTTTCGGAGCTGGCACAACAGGTGGAGAACATGGTGGTGGCATCGGCCGATCTCTCCAATTCCGACAAGACCGATGGTTTTCTGAAACATACCAAATCACTGACAAGAGATGATTTCTCGGGCGCTTTCCTGCAGGCCGGTGTTTCCGAGTTCACCATGTCTTGCCTCTGCATTGGAATGAGCCTGCATGGAGGCATCATTCCTGCCTGTGGTACCTTCTTTGTCTTCTCCGACTACATGAAACCCTCGATCCGTGTTGCCGCCTTGATGCAGACACCTGTGATCTTCATCTGGACACACGATGCCTTCCGCGTAGGGGAAGATGGTCCTACCCATCAGCCGGTTGAACAGGAGGCACAGATCAGGCTCCTCGAGAAACTGCAGAACCACCATGGAAAAAATGCCATGCTGGTGCTTCGCCCGGCTGATGCGCACGAGACGACAGTAGCCTGGAAGATGGCAATGGAGAATTGTGAGACACCCACCGGTTTGATTCTCTCCCGTCAGAACATCAACGACCTGCCAGCCGCAGGGTCGCGCTACGAGGCAGCACTGCATGCAGAGAAGGGCGCTTATGTGGTAGAGGATGAAGAGGGTTATGATGTGATCCTGCTTGCTTCCGGTTCAGAGGTCTCCACCCTTGTGGAAGGAGCCGCACTGCTCCGCGCCGACGGGATCAAGGTGCGCATCGTCTCCGTACCTTCTGAGGGACTTTTCCGCTCACAACCAGCCGAGTATCAGGAGTCTCTGTTGCCCAAAGGAAGCAGGAAGTTTGGCCTCACTGCCGGTCTCTCGGTAACACTTGAAGGCCTCGTTGGTGCCGACGGTGCTGTCTGGGGGATGAACTCATTCGGTTATTCGGCTCCCTATACGGTGTTGGATGAGAAACTGGGGTACACGGGTGCGAATGTGTACGAACAGGTGAAAAAACTGTTGTAACAATTGAAAATGAAAGCCATGTCGTTATTTGCAAATGCTGAAAAACCAATCGGTATCGCTTCTGATCATGCAGGCTTTGAGATGAAACAATACCTGATTGGGATCCTTGAGGAAAAGGGGATCCCATACAAAGACTTCGGCGCTTTCTCCTCAGAAAGCAGTGACTATGCCGATTACGCACACCCCTTGGCCACCGCCGTGGAAAAGGGGGAGTGTTATCCGGGCATTACAATTTGTGCCACCGGCAATGGAATCAGCATGACGGTCAACAAACACCCGGGTATCCGTGCTGCACTCTGCTGGAACAAGGAGCTGGCCTTCTTTGCGAGAGCACACAACGATGCCAATATCCTTTCCTTGCCAGGCAGATACCTGAACAATGAGGAGGCATATGAGATTCTGGTCACCTTCCTCAACACCCCGTTCGAAGGGGGACGTCATGAGAGGCGGATCAGAAAAATTACTTGCGGTTAGAAGAATGGGATGAAATGAAAATTGCAAAGCTGCATCGATGGCTATTTCTTCTGGCCCTGATCACCTTTTCAGGGTGTGAAGAGCCTGTCATGCAGTTTGACAATCATCCCAAAGGAAACTTCGATGCGTTGTGGAGCATCCTCAACCGCAACTACTGTTTCTTTGAATACAAAGAGATTGACTGGGATGCCGTTTATGTTGATTACAGCAGCCGCATCACTTCCAACATGGGGAATGACGCGCTCTTCAAGCTGATGGGCGAGATGCTCGCCGAACTGCAGGATGGGCATGTCAACCTGGCGGCATCACATGATGTAACCCGCTACTGGAAATGGCAGGAAGATTATCCGGCCAATTTCGATTCTGCCATTCAGAAGCAGTATCTGGGGACTGATTACAGTCGTGCTTCCGGAATCTGGTACAAGATACTGGAAGACAATGTGGGGTATCTCTATTACAACAGCTTTACCAGTGATCTCAGCAATGGAAGCCTTGATGAGATCCTCAATCGAATGGCTATCTGCAAGGGGATCATCATCGATGTGCGGAACAATGGTGGTGGAAACCTTACCAATGTGGAGAAGTTTGCCAGCCGTTTTTTCAATGAACGAACCCTTATCGGATACATCTCACACAAGATCGGTCCGGGGCACAACGATTTCTCCCCGCTCTATCCCAAATATGTGGAAAGTTCCAACAGGGTGCGTTACCAGAAACCGGTGGTGGTGCTTACAAACCGGGGATGTTACAGTGCCACCAATGAGTTTGTAAGCATCATGAAGATCGCTCCTCAGGTGACGGTGATCGGCGACAAGACCGGTGGTGGCAGTGGTTTGCCCTTCTCTTCGGAGCTCCCCAATGGCTGGTCCGTACGTTTCTCGGCATCACCCATGTTCAACGCGGAGAAGGAGCATATCGAGTTTGGCATAGATCCCGATCTCAATGTCTCCATGTTGGAAAGTGACAAGAAAGAGGAGCGGGATACAATCATTGAAACAGCCCGCAGGTTTCTCACCAGACAATGAAAGGGTAGAACCGTGAATGCAATGATGTTCGGGAAAGCAACCTATCAAACTAGACGGGAAAAGTTGAAAAAACGTTTTCTGTCGGGCAAGCTGCTGTTCCTGGGAAATGAGGAGTGTGGCATCAATTATGCGGATAATACCTACCCTTACAGACAGGACAGTACCTTCCTCTATTACTTCGGAATCAACAAACCGGGTCTGATTGGATGGATCGATATCGACAGGAATGAGGAGTACCTCTTTGGTGAGGATCCCACCATCGATTCCATTGTGTGGACCGGATCACAACCCTCAATCCGGGAGATGGCTGAGTGGACAGGTGTGAGCCAGTGCGGCTCCCTGTCCGACTTCTACAAGACCCTCCGGCAGAGTGACCGACAGCTTGTCAGATACCTTCCTCCCTACCGCGGGGAGCATCTCCTTAAACTGCAGGATTATCTGGGCTATA
>JAEWQF010000078.1 GCA_023399295.1 Bacteroidota bacterium | reverse complement strand
GGTTCAAGTCCAACCTGAAGAGCGGAAAGGTATTTTTTATGGGTGAACAAATTCTTCAGTAGCTCAGTCGGTTAGAGCATCTGACTGTTAATCAGAGGGTCGTTGGTTCAAGTCCAACCTGAAGAGCAAGAAAACGAGTCATTCGACTCGTTTTCTTGCTTTCTGTTGTACTGGTTCCCTCATTGTCAGAACATTTTCCAGTTGCTCGCCGTTAGAAGATACAGTTCCGGGTGATGCCCACTCAAGAGAGACAATAATCCGAATCAGATGAAAAAGATATTGATTGCCTACCGCCTGAAGCCGGAGGGATTGAGCGAGTTGGAAGGGCGCTACGAAGTGACCCTCCCCTGTGACAAGTCCCATTTCAGCAGGGAAGAGGTGTTGCAGCTGATTCCCGGGTATGAGGTACTGGTTCCAAGCTTCGGTTTCATTACCGACAGTGAGATCATGGACAGGGGAGAAAAGCTGGAGTTGATTGCCAACTATGGGGTGGGATACAACAACATCGATGTGGCGTATGCCACGAAGAAGGGAATCACGGTAACCAACATCCCCAACAGCACACGTGAACCGACCGCCGAGTTTGCCTTTGGCCTACTGATGGCTGCCGGACGCCGTATTGGTTATTACGACCGCAAGTTGCGCACTACGGAGGGTGTCAGCTGGGGTGTCTATGCGGAAGCGGGAATGCCGGTCTACGGCAAACGGCTGGGAATCATTGGCATGGGCCGCATTGGTCAGTCGCTGGCACGACGTGCCGTCGCTTCCGGGATGGAGGTAGTCTACCACAACCGCAATCGCCTGGATGAATCGATTGAAAAGCTTTATGGGACACGATGGCTCTCCCTTGAGGAGCTACTGCGATGTTCCGATTACATCTCGCTGAATGCGCCCTCAACCCCCGAGACCTATCACATGATAGGCGAATTGGAATTTGGCATGATGAAACCCACTGCCGTTTTTATCAACACCGCCCGCGGCAACATGGTCGATGAGCGGGCACTGGCCACAGCCCTCCGCGATAAGCGAATTTGGGCTGCCGGGCTCGATGTCTATGAAGAGGAGCCACACATCCTGCCTGAGCTGTTGACACTCGACAACGTGGTGCTGGCACCCCATGCCGGTACCAAGACACTCGAAGACCGTATCCGCATGTCGGAGGAGATGGTGCAGAACATCATCGGATTCTATGAAGGGCGATATCCCATATCAAAAGTTAACTGATCATTCAAATGCAGGAAACAGAGATTAAAAACGCATTGCTCGCCTTGGGAAGTCCCGAAAGAGCAACTCATTCATCCTATTTTTTTAAGACCGCTAAGGGGCAGTATGGCGAGGGAGACCGCTTCATAGGATGTACGGTGCCTGAAACCAGGAAGGTGGCTTCCCGTTATCCGGCTACTCCCCTGCGCGAATTGGAGATGCTGCTGGCTGATCCGCTTCACGAATGCCGCCTCTGCGCGTTGGTGATCCTTGCCGGTCAGTTCAGGAAGGCGGATGAAGCGACCCGCGGGGAGATTGTGAATTTTTATCTTTCGCACACGGAGAGGGTCAACAACTGGGATCTGGTGGACCTCTCCTGTTACCACATCGTGGGCGAGTGGTTGAAGGATAAAAAGGATCGGTCACTTCTCTACCGGCTTGCAGAGAGTGAACTGCTCTGGGACCAGCGTATCGCCATGGTTTCAACCCTGGCTTTCATCCGGAACAACGACTTCGGCGATACATTGCGTCTGTCCGAGATCTTCCTCACCCACACCCATGACCTGATGCACAAGGCTTCCGGCTGGATGCTGCGGGAGGTGGGTAAGCGCGATGAGCAGGTGCTGACCGGCTTTATGGATCGCTTTCACCGGGTGATGCCCCGCACCATGCTGCGCTACGCCATTGAGCGGTTGACACCGGAACAGAGACAACACTACATGCAACGCTCCCCAAACGTCTAACATGATTTATACCCATACCCTTTCCAACGGATTGCGCATCATCCACCGCAATACTCCTTCCGAGATATCCCATTGCGGTATCGCTGTAAATACCGGTTCACGTGACGAATACCCAGAGGAGGCGGGGATGGCCCATTTTGTGGAGCACATGCTCTTCAAGGGTACCCGTAAGCGACGGGCTCATCACATTGCCGGGCGGATGGAGAGTGTGGGGGGAGAGCTCAATGCCTATACGACCAAGGAGGAGACCTTCTATTATGCCACCTTCCTGGGTGAGTATTTCCCCAGGGCGGTGGAGTTGCTGGCAGATATGCTGTTTCATTCTGAATTCCCACCCCTGCTGATTGACAGGGAGCGGGAGGTGATCCTCGACGAGATCAACTCCTACCGGGATGATCCTGCGGAACTGATCTGGGATGATTTTGAAAACATGCTCTTCGCTGGTCACGACCTGGGACATTATATCCTGGGGGAGCCGGAGACACTCAACCGTTTTACGCGTGACCAAATCCTGGGTTTTATGGAGCGGCAATATCAGCCATCCCAAATGGTCTTCTTCTCCAGCGGCAGGATCCCCTTCCCGAAGGTGGTGAAACAACTGGAGAGGTACTTCTCGATTGCCCCGGTGAGAGTTGAGGTAAACAAGAGGATTGCCCCTTCCTTTCCCTGCAAACCGCGGAAGGAGATGCTTCACAAGAATACTTCACAGAGCCATGTGATGATTGGGTTGCCGGTTTTCTCGATGCATCACCCGCAACGACATACCTTGCTGTTGTTGAACAACATCCTGGGAGGTGGCAGCCTCAACAGTCGCCTCAATGCCTCTTTGCGGGAGAAGCATGGCCTGGTCTATCATGTGGAGTCGAATGTGACCCTCTACAGCGACACCGGTCTGTTTGCTGTTTATTTTGCCGGCGATCCCCAACAGCGGGAACGCTGCATCCGTCTTGTCAAAAAGGAGATCAACCGACTTTTTGAAAAGGAGCTGACCCCCTTGCAGCTCAATCTGGCCAAGCGGCAGTGGAAAGGTCAGCTGGGGATCGCCGCGGAGCAGAACGAGAACCATACCCTGGCCCTGGCCAAGCGATACCTGCATTCCGGACGTTACCAAACGCTTGAAGAGATGTTTGACCAGATCGATGCCATCACGGCAGAAGAGTTGCATGCCACTACCCGTGAACTCTTTGCTGCAGAGCCTGTTGAGTTGACTTATCTGTAGTCGTTGATCCATATTGTTGTTGTGCCGCAAATCATGTTTTCGAACAATTCGCGGCAGAGAGGTGTTCTACTTCTGGTTTTAGAGGAGTCATCTTTGAAACCCAAAGAGTAAGATTAGGATTATCAACTTAATGAATGAAATTATGAAAAAAATGAGATTAACAGCAGTCATTGCCATGCTTGCCATCGTAACAGCCGTCAGTGCTCAGGTGAGCCTGGGCATCAAGGGAGGTGTGAACATGTCGAACCTGGTATACGACGACGAGGTGGATGACAAGAACCCGAAGATCGGTTTCAATATCGGACTGGCAGCAGATATTGACTTTGCACCCACCATGGCCCTGCAGACCGGATTGTTTTTCAGTACAAAAGGTTTCAAGTCTGTAAACGATGCCATGGATGCTGAGTACACCGAAAACCTGATGTACCTGCAACTCCCGCTACACCTTGCTTATAAGGTGGATGTGACACCCGGCACCCGGGTGGTATTCCATGCGGGTCCCTATGCCGCCTATGGTGTGGGAGGAAGCAGGGAAGCCAAAGTGGGTAACCTGAGCGGTGAATGGGATGTAGACAAGATCTTCGGCGATGCCGATGGTCAGTACAAGCCCTTCGATGCCGGTCTCGGCCTCGGTGTGGGTGCCGAAATGGGTGCCTTCCTGATCGACCTGGGATGGGATATGGGTATGGTGAACATCTCCAACAGAGACAACGGAAATACCAAGAACCAGAACGCATATCTTTCGGTAGGCTATAAGTTTTAACTGCCAATTCCTTTTGATAGAGAACCCTGCAACATTTCTTGCAGGGTTTTTTCATGGAGAAGAATCACATTTTTTGCTATTTTTGTAGAAATCCTCATTTCCGGATGCAATGAAATCATATCTGCTTTTTTTTGTTTCACTCTTTACTGCCTCCATCAGCTTGTCACAGCCTGCACTCAAGCAGTTTGTCAATCACCCTGCACTGAAGCATGCCTCCGTGGGGGTCTCGGTGACCGACATGGAAACCGGCAGGAGCATCCTGACGCACAACGCGGAGCTGTCACTCACCCCCGCGTCGGTACTGAAACTGATTACCACAGCCACTGCCCTGGAGGTTTTGGGAGAGCAATACCGCTACAAGACAGAGATAGCAATCGATGCCAATGATCCAACCCGCATTCTGGTGATCGGTTCGGGTGATCCCACACTGGGTAGCGAGGCATTCAGTGATCATCCCGAAGCATTCTTCACAGTGGCGGCAGATGCCCTCAGAAAAGCACTCCCCTCCGGCAGGGAATACAGCATTTACGTGGTGGATGATCTCTTCGGCTACAACGGCATCTCACCCGAGTGGACCTGGATTGACATGGGCAACTACTACGCCGCGGGTGCTTACGGCATCAGCATTTTCGACAACAGCTACAAGCTCTTCTTTGATACCACCGATCGGAACAGTTGTCCCAACATCCTGCGCAGCGAACCGGAGATGAAACAGCTCACATTCCGGAACGAACTGACACTGAACACCACCGGTCGCGACAACGGATATATCTATGGTACCCCCTTTTCTAACGAGAGATTCCTGCGGGGCAACATCCCTGCAGGAAGAAAAGAGTTCAGCATCAAGGGGGATATGCCCGATCCGGGATTGTTCCTTGGGGAGACGCTAGCCGGTTATCTGAGAGATGTTGGTATCATGATCGGGGATGTGATGACGGCACGGGAAGATTACATATCAGGCGTGTGCGGATCGGGCCATGGCGTCAACCACCGGGTGGGCAAAGTGGTTTTTACACAGGTGTCACCGCCACTGAAGGATATCATCCGCGAGGTGAATGTGGAGAGCAACAACCATTTTGCGGAACATTTGATCCGCACCCTCGGCATAAAAAGCAGAAGGGATATGGAGGAGGATGCACTGGAGGCAGGAATAGCAGCAATATCTGATTTCTGGAAAAGCAGGGGCATTGCAGTATCTTCCCTCCTGATGCATGACGGCTGCGGCCTTGCACCACAGAACGCGGTGAGTCCGCAGCTGCTGACTGATCTGCTGGTGTATATGCAGGTGAAAAGTGAGTATGCATCGGCATTCTTTCACTCATTGCCTAAGGCAGGGCAGGAGGGAACGCTTACATCCTTTCTGAGGAATACAAGACTGAGTGGCAGGATTGCCGCCAAAAGCGGCAGCATTGGCGGTGTACAGTGTTATGCCGGTTACCTGACTGCAGATAAAAAACAATATGCCTTCACCGTGATGGTGAACAAGTTCAATGGCACCCGCCCACAAGTGAGGAGTGCCATTGAACAGTTGTTTTCGGGTTTGTAGGTTTCTTACTCTACGATGTCCACCAGCTCTATTTCAAAGACCAGGGTGGTATAACCGGCGATGCTGTTGTTTCCCGCTGCACCATATCCCAGCTTCCAGGGGATCCACACCTCCCATTTGTCGCCCACCTGCATATGTTGCAACGCTGTGGAGAAGCCGTCTACCACGCCATTCACTGAGAAAGTGCTGGGGATGTCATTGCGGTTGCCGGTGGAATCAAAGACAATCTTGTTCAGGATCAGATTGCCCTTGTCATTGGTGTAGCTGTCGGACAGTGACCAGTCGTTCTTATACCAGCCGGTATAGAGCACTTTCACCTGATCGGTGAAGTAGGGGGTTGCACCATCGCCCTGTTCCAGCTCTTTGTACATGATAAACCCCTTTCCCGATTGCGAGTTGATTTTGGCATATTCCGGGTTGGCTGTGATTTTTGCGAACTGTGTCTCATTCTCTATTTTCCACCGGTCGTCGAAAGTCTCTGTCTCATCGCATGAGACGATTAGGAACAGCAATGCGGTAAGCAGCAGAATGGTTTGGAAAATCTTTCTCTTCATGATCAGGATAATTTTTTCAGGAGATGTTTCAAATCGGTCTTCTCGGCGATCACCCGCTGTAGCGAGTCGATTGTCACCCTCTCCTGCACCATCGTATCACGATAGCGGATGGTGACCGTGTTGTCCTCCAGCGTCTGGTGGTCGATGGTGGCACAGAAGGGTGTGCCGATGGCATCCTGGCGGCGGTAGCGCTTGCCGATGCTGTCTTTCTCGTCATACTGGCAGGCGAAGCTGAACTTCAGCTCATCCATCATCTGACGTGCCTTCTCCGGCAGACCATCTTTCTTCACCAGTGGCAGGATAGCCAGCTTCACCGGTGCCAGGGCGGGGGGCAGGTTGAGCAGCACGCGGGTCTCACCCCCCTCGAGTGTCTCTTCGCAGTAGGAGGCTGCCAACACCGAGAGGAACATGCGGTCCACGCCGATGGAGGTCTCCACCACGAAAGGTACATAGGATTTGTTCTGCTCCGGATCGAAGTACTGCAGCTTCTTGCCGGAGTATTTCTCATGCTGACTCAGGTCGAAGTCGGTGCGGGAGTGGATCCCTTCCACCTCCTTGAAGCCGAACGGCATCTCGAACTCGATGTCGGTAGCCGCGTTGGCGTAATGCGCCAGCTTGTCGTGGTCGTGGAAACGGTACTTGTCGGCACCGAAGCCGAGTGTCTGGTGCCACTTCATGCGGAACGCCTTCCAGTGCTCGAACCACTTCAGCTCCTCACCCGGTGCCACGAAGAACTGCATCTCCATCTGTTCAAACTCCCGCATGCGGAAGATGAACTGACGGGCTACGATCTCGTTGCGGAAGGCCTTGCCGATCTGGGCGATGCCGAAGGGTATCTTCATGCGGCCCGTCTTCTGCACATTGAGGAAGTTGACGAAGATGCCCTGTGCCGTCTCGGGACGGAGGTACACCTTCATGGCGCCGTCGGCGGTGGATCCCATCTCGGTGGAGAACATCAGGTTGAACTGACGCACCTCCGTCCAGTTGCGGGTGCCGCTGATGGGACAGGCGATCTCACAGTCGAGGATGATCTGGCGCAGCTCCTCCAGGTTGCTGTCGTTGAGTGCCCTGGCAAAGCGGGCATGGATCGCATCCCTCTTCTGCTTGTTTTCAAGTACACGGGGATTGGTGTCTCGGAACATCTGTTCGTCGAAGCTCTCACCAAAGCGCTTCTGCGCCTTCTCAACCTCTTTCTCTATCTTGTCGTCGTACTTAGCCAGATGATCCTCTATCAGCACATCGGCGCGGTAACGTTTCTTGCTCTCCTTGTTGTCGATCAGCGGGTCGTTGAAGGCATCCACATGTCCCGATGCCTTCCAGATGGTGGGGTGCATGAAGATGGCAGAGTCGATGCCTACCACGTTCTCGTGCAGCAACACCATGCTGTCCCACCAGTATTTCTTGATGTTGTTCTTCAGTTCCACGCCCATCTGACCGTAGTCATACACAGCGCCCAGCCCGTCATAGATCTCGCTCGACGGGAACACATACCCGTACTCTTTGCAGTGTGATACCAGTTTCTTAAATACTTCTTCCTGTTGTGCCATATTTCAATTTGGGAACCATGTTTTCGCGCATCACATCATGCGCCAACATGCATTTGTTTCTGATTGTTGTCTGTTCATTCTTTTCAACCTGCAAAGTAAACGGTTTTTTTTAAGATTATACCCTCCAGAATGCTTAAAGATAAATAATGGTGCCTTTTTGAGCCTGGCATCAGGGAAATATTGTATTTTTGCATCGCACACACATTTAGACAGACAAAGAACAGTAAGGAGATGGCAGGGGGAATGAGATCATTGGCTAAGGAGACTTTCTTCTACGGGATGGGAAGTGTGCTGCCAAGACTGTTGAGCTGGTTCCTCTCTCTCTACTGGGCGTTCGCACTGCCGCGGGTGGATGACATCGGGGTGCTTACAAACTTCTACGCCTGGGTGGCATTGCTGCAGGTGATCCTCACTTATGGCATGGAGACCGGCTTCTTCCGCTTTGCAAACAAGGAGTCAGACCCCGCCAGGGTCTTCTCCACCACATTTATCAGCATCCTTTCCAGCACACTTCTTTTCTTTGTGCTTGCCCTCATCTTCCTGGAACCGGTGGCATTCGCGCTGGGCGGCAGTGCGATGAAACCACACTATCTGTTGTTGATGGTGCTGATCCTCTGTTTCGACGTGGTGGGAGCCACCCCCTTTGGCAACCTGCGCTTCAAAAAGAGACCCATTCGTTTTGCAGCCATCAAGCTGGTTAACGTGGGGCTCACCATCCTGATCAACCTCTTCTTCTTCCTGGCTTGTCCCCTCCTGCAGGAACGCTTCCCCGATGCTTTTGCCTGGTTCAACCTGAGCCGGGGTGTCGATTACATCCTGACCGCCAACCTCATCGCCTCGGTAGTCCAGCTGCTGATGGTCTCCCCCGAGCTGAGGATCCGCTTCACCTTCGACAAGGCGCTGTTGCGCAGGATGCTCCGCTACTCCTTCCCACTGCTGATCCTGGGAATCGCCGGCATCCTCAACCAAACGGTGGACAAGATCCTCTTCCCCTGGTACTATCCCGACAAGGCAAATGCTTTCCATGAACTGGGCATCTATGGGCAGAACTTCAAGATCGCCATCATCATGGTGATGTTCACCCAGGCGTTCCGCTACGCCTTCGAACCCTATATCTTTGCCCGCAACCGCGAGGTCGCCGACGACCGGCAGTCGTTCAGCGACGCCACCCGCTATTTCATCCTCTTCGGGCTGCTGATCTTCCTGGTGACTACCGGTTATCTCGATCTCATCAAGTTCCTCATCCCGACAGCGTATCACGAGGGACTGAAGGTGGTGCCGATCGTGTTGCTGGGTGAGCTCTTCTTCGGTGTCTACTTCAACCTGTCGCTCTGGTACAAGCTCACCGACAAGACCCGCTGGGGAGCCTACATGTCGGTCTTCGGCTTCGTCATCACCCTGCTGATCAACATCCTGTTCATCCCCCGCTTCGGATACATGGCCTGCGCATGGGCATCCTTCAGCGCGAACCTGGTGATGATGACACTCTCTTACGTTCTGGGACAGAAACATTACCCGATCCCTTACAATCTCCGTTCCGCAGCCACCTTCTTTCTGCTCACACTGATCCTCTATGCAGGCATCAGGACAAGCGATCTGCAGCTTGAGAGCCTCCCGCTGCGGCTGGCTGTCAACACCCTGCTGGTAGGCCTCTATCTCGTAGTGATGATCAAGCGGGAGCTGCCGCTGCGGCAATGGCCCTTCATCGGGAAATACTTTGCATAATTAACAATGAATAATAAACAATTAATAATCAAAGCATCCAGCTTATAGCTGATAGCTAACAGCAAACAAAACCTATGAAAAAACTTTTCTTATCGCTCACAATTCTATTTGTGGCATTTACGGCGAAAGCCGATGAAGGAATGTGGCTCCTGAAGGAGCTCAACCGCGAGAACATCGCTCGCATGCAGGAGTTGGGATTCACCTTCCCCGCAGACCAGCTCTACAGTGAACAGAACCCCTCCCTCAAAGATGCCGTAGTGATCTTTGGTGGTGGCTGCACCGGCGTGGCCGTATCGACAGAAGGGTTGATCTTCACAAACCACCACTGTGGCTATGGCGCCATCCAGAAACTCAGTGCCGTGGAGCATGACTACCTGAAAGATGGTTTTGTGGCTGCCGGAAAAACCGATGAGCTGCATGCCGACGGGCTGACAGTCTCTTTCTTGCGGTCCATGGAGGATGTGACAGACCGCATCACACCCCATGTGCCGCTGGTGTTGAGCGAGATTCAGCGTGAGCTGGCCATCGACTCCATCTCCGACGAACTGATCCGTGAATATGAGCGTGATCCCTTTACCCGCGCGCGGGTGATCCCCTTCTTCGCACGCAACAAGTATTACGTGGTGCTCTACGATCTGTTCCGTGATGTACGCATGGTCGTAGCCCCCCCCTCCTCGGTGGGCAAGTTCGGCGGGGACACCGACAACTGGATGTGGCCACGCCATACGGGCGATTTTTCGGTATTCCGTGTCTATGCAGACAAGGAGAACAAACCGGCCAATTACAGTGAAAACAATGTACCCTATCAGCCAAAATATGTGGTGCCGGTGTCGCTGGCAGGCGTGAAGGAGGGTGATTATGCGATGACCGTGGGTTACCCCGGAAGCACCCAGCGTTATCTCTCCTCCTGGGGTATCCGTCAACGCATGGAGTCGGAGAACAAGCCGCGCATTGAGGTGCGTGGTGCCAAGCAGGAGATATGGTGGGATGCCATGACACAGAACGACACCATCCGCATCAAGTATGCCAGCAAGCATGCCAGCAGTTCCAACTACTGGAAGAACTCGATGGGTATGAACGAAGCGTTGACCCGCCTGGCTGTACTGCCAGAGAAGGAAGCACTTGAAGCAAGGCTGGCAGAATGGATCAAATCAAACCGGGAGCAAGGGATGAAGTACGACAGCACACTGAGCACGCTTCGGGATGCATACACCCAATCTGATGAACTGGCACGCAACACCACCTATTTCCTGGAGACCTTCAACAATGGGATCGAACTGATCCGCTTTGCCAGCACCATCCTCCGTTTCGACAGTGACGGTACGGAAGAGGATAAGCAGGCTTTTATCAACGACCGTCTGATTGAGTCATACAAGAATTATGAACCGGCACTCGACAAGAAAGTGTTGCCGAGACTGATGAAACTGTATGCCGAACGGGTTCCTGAGGCATATCATCCCGATATCTACCAGAAGATTGACTCCCTCTTTGGCGGTGACTATGTGCAGTATGCCGAATGGCTCTTTGCAAACTCGAATTTCACCTCACTTGAGAAACTGCTGGTACTGCTGAAAGAGGCCGACACACAGGATCTGACAACCGATCCGGCAATGGAACTGGCGCTTTCGACAACCGATATGGGATATGAACTGTCAGGCAAGATGATGTCATATTACGAACAGATATTGCGCGGTGAACGCGAGTTCATGGCAGCCCTGATGGAGATGGACGATGAGCGGACATTCTATCCTGACGCCAATTTTACGCAGCGGATGAGCTACGGTTCTGTGCAAGGTTACTGGCCGCGGGATGCGGTATGGTATGACTACTACACCACCTCGCAGGGTATCCTTGAGAAGCAGAAACCCGGCGACCCCGAATTCAATGTGCAGGAGGAAATCCTCGACGTGATCCGTAGTGGCGACTTTGGACCCTATGTAAACAGTGACGGTGTGATGTGTGTCAACTTCCTGTCCACCAACGACATCACCGGTGGCAACTCGGGCAGTCCGGTACTGAACGGCAATGCCGAACTGATTGGCCTGGCTTTCGACGGCAACTGGGAGTCGCTGAGTGGTGACATCCTCTTTGAGAAGGAGATGCAGCGCATGATCAGTGTGGATATCCGCTATGTGCTTTTTGTCATTGACAAGGTGATGGGTGCCCCCCACATTGTAGAAGAGTTGCTGATTGCCGAATAGCGCACGCCCAGGCTGGGGGTGTCACACCCCCAACGCCAATAAAAGGAACCCCTCACAAACAGGATGCTGTCGGTGAGGGGTTGGTTCATCAATGATGCAGGGTATGGGCTAGAAACCCAATTTCTCCCTGTCGAATTTCTCGTAGCGGGGAGGAGAGGGCTTGTAACTCTCATCGTCCCACAGGTTGCTGGTGATCATCAGATCTGCACTGTAACGGTTGCAGGCAATGGGTACGTTGTGTACCCTGCACTGACGGAGCAACATCATGATGTCCGCCTCATGCGGTTGCGCATTGAGGTCGTCAATCAGAAATACTGCCAGATCAATCTCCTTACGGACCACCTTGGCGGCAATCTCGGCATCTCCTCCCATGGGACCTGAGTTCATGATGGTGAAATCGGGATTCACACCCTCACTGTTGAGGGCATCACGTACAAGGCTTCCGGTGGTGCCGGTGCATACCAGGTGATGTCCGGCCAGGAAATCGGAGTTATAGATCACCCATTCCACCATGTCTGATTTTCGGTGATCGTGTGCCACCAGTGCAATTGTCAGTTTTCTTTTCATTGTTGTCAGTAAATCAGTAAATCAGTAATCAGTAATCAGTTGTCAGAAAAAACAGGAATGTCAGACCTGAAAATCGAATCTTTATATGCCCAGCTCTTGTCGGATGGCGTTTATTTTGACGTTGGCTGCCTCTTCTGCCTGAGGCAGCTCTTCACGGGTTTTGACAGATTCCTTCACCTCGATGTAGAATTTGATCTTGGGTTCTGTGCCGGAGGGACGTACCGAGAGCTTGGTACCCTCCTCGGTGAAGTATTGCAGTACGTTAGAGGTGGTAGGCATCTCCAGGGCCATCTGTTCGTTGCGCAGGAAATCAACCCCTTCAAGGCGTCCGTAGTCCTTGATCAGCGTGACTGGTGAGCCACCCAGCGTCTCCATCGGATTGCTGCGGAACCGTTTCATCATCACTTCAATCTCGTCGGCACCCTCCTTGCCCTTGCGAACAAGGGAGATGCCCACCTCTTTCGAGTAACCATACTCCAGGTAGATCTCCTCGAGCAGCTGGTACATGCTCTTGCCTTTTTCTCTTGCCCAGGCGGCAATCTCAGCAAACAGTGTACAGGCAGATACCGAGTCCTTGTCACGGACAAAGTCACCTGCCAGGAAGCCATAGCTCTCCTCCCCACCACCGATGTATTTTTTCACCCCCTCATTCTTGCGGATGATGTCGGCGATCCATTTGAACCCGGTGTAACAGTCGAAAATCTCAATTCCTTTCTTATCGGCGATTTCCTTTACCAGCTCGGTGGTGACAATTGTCTTCACCACGAATTCCTTGCCGCTGAGGAGTCCCAGCTCTTCCCGGCGGGTCATGAGGTAGTAGAGGAAGATCAACATGGTCTGGTTGCCGTTCACCAGGACATAGTTGCCATCGTTGTCGCGGATGGCGGTACCGATGCGATCGCCGTCAGGATCGGTGGCCATCACCAGCTCCGCATCCGTTTCTTTGGCTTTTTTGATTGCCAGGTCGAGGGCTGCCGGTTCTTCCGGGTTGGGGGATACCACAGTGGGAAAATCACCACTGATCACATCCTGTTCCGGAACACGGATGATGTTGGTGAACCCCACGGCTTTGAGTGCGTCGGGGACCAGTGTGATGCTGGCACCATGGATGGGGGTGTAGACCATTTTGATGTCGTGGTGACGGGCTATCGCCTGGGGTGAGAGCACCAGTTTCTTCACCTCCTCGATGAATGCCCTGTCCATGTCTTTGCCGATCATCTCAATCAGGTCATTGTTCCCCTCAAAATGGATTTCATCTACCGAGGCAATGCGGTTCACCTCTGCGATGATGTTCTTGTCGTGGGGAGCCAGTACCTGTGCCCCGTCGTTCCAGTAGGCCTTGTAACCGTTGTATTCCTTCGGGTTGTGTGAGGCGGTGATCATGATCCCGCTCTGGCATCCCAGCTTGCGGATGGCATAGGAGACCTCCGGTGTGGGACGCAGATCCTCGAAGAGGTAGACCCTGATGCCGTTGGCACTGAAGATGCCGGCAGCGATTTCAGCAAACCGTCGGCTGTTGTTCCGGCAGTCATGACCGATCACCACCCTGATCTCCTCCAATGAGGCAAACTCCTTCTTCAGGTAGTTGGAGAGTCCCTGGGTTGCCGCCCCCACGGTATACTTGTTCATCCTGTTGCTGCCGGCACCCATGATGCCACGCAGTCCACCGGTGCCAAACTCGAGATCCTTGTAAAAGGCATCAATCAATGGCTTCTTGTCTTCATTGTCGATGAGTCGTTCCACCTCTGTTTTTGTCTCTACATCGTAGTTCCCACTCAGCCACGACTTCGCTTTGCCGGTGACTTGGGCCAGTAATGATTCTTCTTCCATATTTTTAAAGTCTGTTTTTAGTCCATATTTTGTTGTACCTTGTACTTGTCACCGGTCTGGTCGACGATCTTCCTGTAATAGTCGTTCGAATAACCCGGACGGGAAGGAAATGCAGGCAATCCATGTTCGTTTCGCATGAACCGGCCATTCTCCTCTTTCTTGATTACCCCGTCGATGTATTTTACCATCAGATATTCTCCCAGCTTCTTCCATTCGGCCACGCCTTCATTGACCAACTGGTTGGAATATTGGGTGAGGAAGTGTACCGCCTCCGGCTGGGATTGTGCATAGAGTGCCAATACCCGCTGCTCCACCTCGGGTTGTGCCTCCCTGAACTGTCCCTCCAGACGAGACTGCACTTTTTTCATGTCGATGCTCATGTCACTATAGCGGGTATACACCATGTTGGATACCCAGTTGTGGATCCAGAATGCGGAGTTCCAGGAGAAGGTGAGCAGGTCACCGTTGCCCTGCGCCATCTCGTGTGGCACTTCGGTATGGCCGCAATAGATGGGGTAGTATACTGTTTGTGCAGCATCGTCGATGCCGAACCAGAGGATGCCACCTACCGGATCGGGTAACCAGGAACGCATCTGAGCCACAAAAGAGAAGCCTGTCTGCTGTGTGGCGATGGGGCGTTCGTTGCAATATTCCACGGAGTCAACCTCGAAGGTGAGGGGTGACCAGCGGTAGGGTGAGTTGAAAGGGCCGGCACCGACATCAAAACGCCAGTCGAGTTCGGTACCCTCATAATGGTCGCGCATCATCTCCTGTATGTCGTGTGCACTGAGCTTGCTGTCGGGCTTGATGTAGAGGGGCATGGGATCGATGCTTTTGCCTTGTGCGTAACTGACATATTGCCCCATCTCACTGTTTACCCTGTTGAAGAACGACCATACACGGGCTTCACAAAAGCGCATTGCGCCAAAATCGATGGGGGCATAAGCTTGTGCAAAGCTGAAATCGGCATCCTCACCGGTGAAATAGCCTTTATCACGGGCAAATGAGATCACATCGGGTGAGTAGAGACAGTGCTCCGGATCATTGAGTGGGAACTGCTGGATGCGTGCCTGGTTGGCATGGGCCGAGACACAGTCGTCCGGAATGCGGACGGCGACCCATACGGCTCCCTTATTGCCCACACCCTTGCCAATCATCTCCATCACCCACACCTCGTTGGGGTCGGCTATTGAGAAGGATTCGCCGGAGCTGTAGTACCCATGTTGTTCTACCAGTCCGGTCATCACGCTGATCGCTTCGCGGGCATTTTTTGCACGTTGCAGTGAGATGTAGATGAGACTGCCGTAATCCATGATCCCGGTGCTGTCGGTCAGCTCACTGCGACCGCCGAAGGTAGTTTCTCCGATAGCCAGCTGGTATTCATTCATGTTGCCCACCACATTGTAGGTACGGAGTGCCTGTGGTATCTCACCCAGGTACTTCCCGGTATCCCATTCGTAGACTTTTAACATTTCGCCCGGACGATATTGCCTTGCAGGCCAATGATACAATTCACCATAAAGACCGTAGGAATCAGCAGCATAGGAGATGATGGTGGATCCATCGGTCGATGCTTTTTTGCCGACAAGCAGATTGGTGCAGGCAAATGCTGCAATAGCATAACAGACCAGCAGGGTTGTGGTTAAAAGAAGTTTTCTCATTCCATTAAACGTGAAAAATTATTAAAACAATACTATACAATGTAAAGATACTTTTTTTTGTTCAATCAATGTATCGGAGGCACCTATATTTTCATTTATTTCAATGCAATGGGTCGCATAAATGAAAATATGTGCTATATTTGTGTGTTTAATAAACTCTTTTGTGACAACGAATGCAATGAAACAAAACGCAAACTTGCCTGGCATGAAACGTTTTTTGGGGCTTACAGCCTATCAAATTGCGATTCTTGCTGTGCTGATTGTGATGTTGTTTTTTCTGAGCGACAGCAGTGTGACAAAACGGATTGGCTACGAAACACAGATCAGAGACCTGGAAGCACAGATTGAATTTTATCAGCAACAAACAGAGTCAGACAGCGAGAAATTGCACGAACTACGATCCAATGATGAGGATCTTGAGAAATTTGCGCGTGAGAATTATCTCATGAAAAAGGAGGGTGAAGATGTCTTCATCATTGAATGAAAGCTATTTTCATCTTTTTGCAACCCAACGAATGAATTTAAATTTCGGAAAATCATTTACTATTCTAGAACGATTGTGGCACTTCCAACGTCGCAACAGAGCTGATCTTATGTTTTCCATCAATTGAAAGTGTGCCCTGCTAATTGAAGAGATATGACACAGAAGTCAAATGATACCTTGCTGCAGATATCAGCGCTATTCATCCTGCTATCAGCTGTTTTATACCTGGTGGCTCCCTATGTGGCACCCTGGATCATGGCATTCTCGGTCGCTCTCTTTGCAGTCCGCATTGTTGCATCACCCTATCCGGGGAAGAGCCTTCGCGGTAAAAGACTGCATCATTTTCAGGTTTTTTCCAGCGTCTTGCTGATTGTGGCAACCTATCTGATGTTCAGGCAAAGGAATGAGTGGGCACTTGTCATGTTATGCGGTGCCCTTTTCATGTTGTATGCATCCGTGATGATACCCCGTGTGTTGGAAAGAGAAACAGGTAATCGGAACGAGAAATGAAAGATCATTGACGGATCCTTGCATCTGTTTTGATTTTTATGAAATGAAAGTGATGAAAAGAAATTTTCTTGTTGTAGACGACAATCTGACTGTCTGTCTGATGTTAAAGTCCTGGTTAGTCAAGAAGGGATACAATGCTGAAACAGCTACGGATGTCAATGCTGCAAAGCAAATGGTGAAGAACAATCTGTTTGACCTGATCCTGGTTGACATTAAAATGCCCGGGATGGACGGTTTCACCTTTCTCTCCTGGGTGAAAAAATATGACGCCGACATATTGGTAATCATGATGACCGGATATGCAGATATCGAATCGGCCATTGCTTCGATGAAATCCGGTGCGTCAGACTACATTTCAAAACCCATTGAACCCGAGCAGCTTTTTCACAAGATTGATGAGGCTTTCCAGACAAAAGTGAACAGACAACAAAAAGATATTCGCTGCAATGAGTTGATCAAGCCACCCGGAAAAACATATCAAGCAATATTGCAGTACCTGGACGAGGTGCTGGAAAAAAAGAGTCATCTACTTGTCACCGGAAACAGGGGCACCGGTAAATCATCGATGGTGAGGTATCTGCACGACAAAGGCTATGACATTCGTAAACCGCTGGTAGTCTTTGATGTTGTTCAAAGTGAAAATGAGACGCCGTTGAGAAACCAACTTACCGAATCAACCGATGATGTGTCATTGTTGATGGATCGTTTTGGTGAGGCAACAGGTGGCATGCTTCATATTCGCAATGTGGAACTGTTCGATCTCAACATGCAGAGTGAACTGTTAAGCATCCTCACCCGTCAAAGTCCTGGCGATGATTATGTACAGGTTATGATCAGCTCAGAGAAGAATAAAGAGTCACTACAGCGGATATTAATTCCTAAACTCTACACCCATCTTGAGAAAAATTGTGTGGAGCTTCCCGATCTGAAAGGAGAGAAGGAGGTGATTGATGCTTTTGCGCATCACTTTCTGACATTCTCCAATTACATCCTGAACAAGGAGGTAGCGGGTATCGAACCGGATCTGATGCAACATTTTTATGCCTATTCATGGCCGGGAAATATTCAGGAATTGAAGAACAACATATTGAAAGCGGTGTTGCTTACCGATGGCAACCGCGTTTCGGCACTTCTCGCTCCGGATTTGTTTGGCAAGAAAGTGACAAACAAAGAACAGAAGACTCAGCCGGTAAGTTCGATCTACAAGCTACGCAAAGAGAACTACGAAAAGGAGAAGATCATTGAAGCGCTACAACTCGCCAAGGGAAACAAAACAATGGCTGCCTCTATTCTAAACATTGACAGGAAAACGCTCTATAACAAAATGAAGCTTTACAACGTATCATCATAAAACCGTGCTGGATATACCTTCTCACCATGAAACAGAAAGAAGCATCGAAAATAGGGACCAAAGTAATTGTGGGATATCTGCTGATCGTGATGATCATGCTTGCCGGGCTTTTTATCCTATACCGGAATTTGGTAGCGTTTTCAAATAGCAGGTTGATGAACGAGGATCATCGTGAGTTGTTGATCATTGGCAACATTCTTTCAAGGCTCTATGAGATTGAAAGTGAACAGAACCTGTTCACGGCTGAGAATGCGATTGCCTATTTTCAAAAATATGATTCGATTGTTCCGCAGATTGTAGTTGGTCTTGATTCACTGAAGCTGATGAATAAGGACTCTGCGCGAATCAGCAGGCTGGATAGCATCACCCTCCTGATCGATCAGAAGCGCGCTAACCTGGAGATAGCTGCCACGCTGCTTGATTCGATGCGCGCAGCTCCACAAATAACAACCTTGAGTGAGAGCAGTTATGTCCCTCCCTCCCTCAACAGAGAGATATCCAACTATTTGACAAACAGGAACCTGAATCCATCCATTGCCCGGGAAAACGATACCAGTGTGGTCAGGGGTGGGCGTAAAGGTTTCCTGGACAGGGTGCGCAATGTGTTTGTGGCATCCGAAGACTCGACCCTTGTAATTGAAAAACGGTCGGTTGTCACAGCCAATCAATTCAGGGTGATGGTAGACACACTGATCAACAAGATCCGTACTTCAGAGAAACTGGACTTGAAACGGCACAAACAGTTCGAATTGGACTTCCTGAGCCAACTGGAACTGCTTACCCAAACCAACCGTATGCTGACAACCCGCATCGACGGGCTGTTGAAAAGTGTTGAACAAGAGGAACTAGCCAAATCGATCCGGCTGGTGATGGACCGACAAAGAGCGATCAGCAGTTCACAACAGACCCTCTTCATTGTCTCCACCCTGGCAGTGTTGATTGCGCTGCTCTTTGGATTCCTCCTGTTGTTGGATCTCAACAAAAGCCGGCGATACCGCAGGAAGCTGGAGGAATCACACAAACGCATCTCTGATCTGCTTGCGGCCCGTGAAAAACTGATGCTGACAATCACCCACGACATCAAAGCCCCTCTGAGTTCCATCATGGGATATGTGGAGCTGATGGAGGAGGAGGAAGATTCGGAGAAGCGGGCACGTTTCCTCTTCAACATGAAAAACTCAGGTGAACATGTACTGCGACTGGTGTCCACGCTGCTTGATTACCATCGCATCGAGTCAGGAAAATGGCAATTGAAGGAGAGCCGTTTTGACCTCAATACCCTGGTAGAAGAGACCGCCCAAAGCTTCCTGCCATTGGCACTGCAGAAAGATCTGACATACACGATAGAAAACCGGATCCCCGGGAAGAACTTCCGTTTGGGTGATCCATATGTGATCAGACAGATCATGGGGAATCTGCTCTCCAATGCGATCAAATATACCCCTCGGGGAGCGGTCTCTGTGGTGATGCAGGAGGAGGTAAGGGAACATTCCAATTGGTTTGTATTCAGTGTGGCCGATACCGGTGAGGGAATCAACGAGGCGGATCAGGAGTTGATCTTTCGGGAGTTTCAACAGCTGAATAACAGTGCCGATCAGGCTGAGCCGATAATGGGGAGTGGTTTGGGGCTCACCATCACCAAAGGATTTGTGGATGTACTGGGTGGTGAGCTTGAACTGGTCTCGGAAATAGGGAAGGGATCTACCTTTGTCGTTGGTGTGCCATTGAAGAACTGCTTGACTGTGGAAGGGGGTATCGCCGGTGTAGCGCCTGCTGACGGTTCAAGGAGCATCTCAGTGTTGGTGGTGGATGATGATACCGTGCAACTGATGATGATCGCGGAGATGCTGCAGAAGTTGAAGATGGAAGGGGTTACTGAAAAGGATCCGGAGCAGGTGATCTCCCTTCTGAAGAGTCATTCTTTCGACATCATCTTCATCGATATACAGATGCCACATGTCAACGGTTTTTCGTTGGTGGAGAAGGTGAAGGCAGCCCTACAGGACGAAGTGCCGTTAATTGCTCTCACCGCATCGTCGGATATCGCAGCGGAAGAATATCGGGATGCAGGGTTCACCGGTTCTCTTCCAAAACCATTCACATTGCAAGAGCTGCGTGAGGTCATTTATGCTTATCTGCCCGACATGGAGGATATGGTGCATACAACGCAGACAGTCACTGTTGCTAACCAACAGATAGGCGTGGAAGCATTGATCGATTTCGTCAAGGATGATCCGGTTGTTTCACTAGCAATCATGCAATCCTTTATCGAAGAAACTACCGATCATGTGCAACTGATGAAGGGATATCTGGCAAACAACAACGATCATGCGGCCGCACAGTTGGCACACAAGTTGCTTCCACTCTATCGGATGATGTACAACAAAATGGTTGTCTTCCTGCTGATCCGCCTCGAAAGAGAGAAGAATCTATCTGAACAGGAGAAGGATGAATTGCTGGAGTTATTGAAAGAGAGTGTGGTGGAGGCCACTCTGTTGGTGGAAAGGTTATCGAAAGAATTAACAGATGTCTCGCCCATCAATCATTGACTCCTATCGACGCCACCTGCTGCTGGAAAAAGGTCTCTCACCGCATACCATCGATGCTTACCTCAACGATCTGCAGAAGCTGACCGCATTTGTTGCAGAGCAGCAGCTTGGCTTTACTACCATCGGGCAGCAACACCTGGAGATCTTTCTGGCCGAACTGTACGACTCCGGAATAACACCCCGTTCAATAGCCCGCACCCTCTCGGGATTGAAATCCTTCTTTCGTTTTCTGGTGGTGGAGCAATACCGTGAAGATAACCCCTCGGAGCTGATAGAGACACCCAAGGTGGGTCTAAAGCTACCCATTGTGCTCACCCTGGAAGAAATCGACAAGCTGCTGGGGGTGATTGACCTCTCCACCGCTGAGGGAACGCGCAATTATGCCATCATCGAGACACTCTACAGTTGCGGATTGAGAATTTCGGAGCTGACAAATCTCCGCTTTGGCGATCTCTATCCGGATGAGGGTTTCATCAGGGTGGAGGGAAAAGGGAGCAAGCAGCGTCTGTTGCCTATTTCTGAAACGGCATTGCAGAAGATTGGCAACTGGCTGCCATACCGAAGCCAGATCAAGATACAAAAAGGACACGAGGAGATGCTTTTTCTCAGCTCACGTGGAAAAGCCATCTCACGCATCACTGTGTTTTACTATATGAAACAATATGCAGAGATGGCCGGACTGAAAAAAACGATCAGCCCGCATGTGTTGCGTCATTCCTTTGCGACACATCTGTTGGAGAGAGGTGCCAACATCCGGGTAATACAGGAGATGCTTGGTCACGAGAAGATCACCACCACCGAGATCTATACCCATCTCGACCGGAACTTCCTGCGACAGGAGATCATTGCCCATCATCCGCGCAACAAGAAATAATGTGCGTCAATTGTAGTGCATGGCGCATTGTGCAACGTGTGAAGAGTGATCTCTGGTGTATGATCAACCAGACGCCATGGAGTTGGCTATCGACCTCAACAGCTCGATCGGCGGATGATGACTGAACGTTAAAATTAATCCGGAAAATGAGTTCCGCTCCAAGATTATTTCCTATATTTGTTCAAAAAAATTAGCATCATGAAATTTGTAGTATCAAGCGCAACACTGTTGAATCATCTGCAAGCTATCAGCAGGGTCATCAACTCAAAGAATACCCTGCCCATCCTGGATTGTTTCCTCATTGACCTGAAAGGAAACATCCTCTCGCTCACGGCTGCAGACAGTGAGACACGACTGGAGACAACCGTAGAGGTGAATAGCGCCGAAGGGGAGGGAAGCCTGGCAATCAATGCCCGTAACCTGCTTGACCCCTTGCGTGAGCTGCCCGATCAGCCGTTGACAATTGACATCAACGATGAGACCCTGGAGGTATTTATCTACTACCACAATGGCAAGTATAACTTTGTGGGGCTGAAGGGTGATGAATATCCCGATCCGAAGCCATTGAAGGAAGATTTCATGACCCTTACACTGGAGGCAGACACCCTCTTCTCCGGAATCAACCGCACTGTGTTCGCTACGGCTGACGATGAGCTGCGTCCCGTGATGAATGGCATCTACTTTGACATTACTGCCGACGATGTCACTTTCGTGGCATCCGACGGTCACAAGCTGGTACGCGTTACAACCACCGATGCAAAAGGTGAGGGACGTTCCTCGTTCATTCTGCCCAAGAAGCCGGCCAACCTGCTCAAATCGCTGTTGCCCCGGGAGAGGGGTCAGGTGGAGATCCGCTTCGATGAGAACAATGCATACATCACCATGAGCGAGTACCGGATGGTCTGTCGCTTTGTAGAGGGTCGTTATCCCAATTACAATTCAGTTATCCCGCAAAACAACCCGAATCAATTCGTCCTCGATCGTCTGGCATTGCTCAACGCGCTCAAACGTGTGGCGGTCTTCTCCAACCCGGCAAGCAGCCTGGTGAAGTTCCAGCTGTCGGAAGACAAGATCGTGGTGTCGGCACAGGACATCGACTTCCTCACCGCTGCAGAAGAGATGATTCCCTGCTCCTATGAAGGGAATGTGATGAACATCGGTTTCAAGGCAGCCTTTCTGATTGACATCCTCAACAACATCCCCTCATCGGATGTGCGGATGGAGCTCTCCGATCCTTCACGGGCAGGATTGATTCTTCCGGTTGAGAAGGAAGAGCACGAGGAGATGTTGACGTTGTTGATGCCGATGATGTTGAACGACTAAACAGCACAGCATGGAGTTGAACTTAAAGAACCCACTCGTTTTCTTCGACCTGGAGACAACCGGCATCAATATCACACACGATCGTATCGTCGAAATCTCTTATCTGAAGGTGTTTCCCAACGGGAAAGAAGAGATTAAATCGCGACGCGTGAATCCTGAGATGCCCATCCCTCCGCAGGCCACCGCCATTCATGGCATCACCGATGAGGATGTGAAAGATTGCCCCACCTTCAAGCAGTTGGCACGATCACTTGCCGATCAGTTGGAGGGATGCGATCTGGCCGGCTTCAATTCGAGCCGTTTCGATGTGCCGATGCTGGCGGAGGAGTTTCTGCGGGCAGATGTTGACTTCGACATGAGCAAACGTAAGTTTGTGGATGTGCAGATCATTTTTCACAAGAAGGAGCAACGTACGCTGGAGGCAGCCTACGCTTTCTACTGCAACAAGAAGCTGGAGAATGCCCACTCGGCCGAATCGGATACCCTGGCTACCTATGAGGTGCTCAAATCGCAGTTGGACCGTTATCCCGATCTTGCAAACGATGTGGAACTCCTTTCGAAAGAATATTCCAGCTTCAACAACAATGTCGATTTTGCCGGCAGGATTGTCTACAACGACAAGGGAGTTGAAGTATTTAACTTTGGTAAGCACAGGGGCAGACCAGTTCTGGAGGTTTTGGCTAAAGAACCGAGTTACTATTCCTGGATGATGGATGGCGATTTCCCGCTCAACACCAAACAGGTGCTTACACAGATTCGATTAAGAGGTCTAAAAGGCTGAAACGATCCATGCCACGCTTTTTTATCACCCTCTCCTACAATGGCAAGAACTACGTGGGCTGGCAGATACAGCCCAATGGCTCAAGCGTTCAGCAGGTACTGCAGGAGGCACTCTCTGTCATCCTGCGCAGTGAGACGGTGATTACCGGGGCCGGCAGAACCGATGCGGGTGTCCATGCCCGCAAGATGATTGCCCATTTCGACTGGGAGGGTGATCCTTTTATGGAGGAAGACCTGGTGCACAAGCTCAACAACTTCCTGCCCAGGGACATCGCCGTGCAGTCGATCCGACCGGTGATTGCCAATGCACATGCCCGTTTCAGTGCCCTATCACGTACCTACAGCTACCACCTCACTACACGGAAGGATCCTTTTCTGCATGAACTGACTTACAGGGTACATTTTCAGCCTGACATGGTGAAGATGAATGCCTTGTGTGAGGTGCTGAAGGCGTATGATGACTTCACCAGTTTCAGCAAGCTGCATACCGACGTGAAGACAAATATTTGCCGGATAAAGGAGGCAAGATGGGAGAGGATGGGCGATCATTGTATCTTCACCCTCACCGCCGACAGGTTTCTGCGTAACATGGTGAGGGCCATCACCGGAACCTTGCTTGAAGCGGGGAGGGGACGGCTCGACGAGCGGGGTTTTCGCCGGATCATCGAAGCCAAAGACCGCAATGTGGCTGGTGACTCGGTTCCGGCACATGCCCTCTTCCTGGAGGATGTGACCTATCCCGACGACATCTGGTTGTGACATTACCTGATGGATGCGATATTTTTTGTGACAGTATCTGGGTGAAAGAAACGCAGCGGCACTGAAAAGTGACCGCTGCGTTCTGATTGTATCTGCACCCCTCAAAAGTGATAGGGGTGTAAAGTAACATGGGTGTCAATCGTTCATCGAGATCAGGAACTCCTCGTTGCTGGAGGTGCGTCTCATACGGTTCAGCAGGAACTCCATCGCTTCCACCGAGTTCATGTCGGAGAGGAAATTGCGGAGCACCCACATGCGGTTGAGGGTCTCTTCCGAGAGGAGCAGGTCGTCACGACGGGTGCTGGAGGCAATGATGTCTACCGATGGGAAGATTCGTTTGTTGGAGAGCCTGCGATCGAGTTGCAGCTCCATGTTGCCGGTACCCTTGAACTCCTCGAAGATCACATCATCCATTTTGGATCCGGTTTCGGTGAGTGCCGTGGCAATGATGGTGAGCGAACCGCCATTTTCAATGTTGCGGGCCGCGCCGAAGAAACGTTTGGGCTTGTGCAATGCATTGGCGTCGACACCGCCTGAGAGTACCTTGCCCGATGCAGGCTGCACGGTATTGTAGGCACGTGCCAGACGGGTGATGGAATCGAGCAGGATCACCACATCGTGGCCACACTCCACCAGACGACGCGCCTTGTTCAGCACGATCTCTGCGATCTTCACGTGCCGGTCGGCCGGCTCATCAAACGTGGAGGCAATTACCTCGGCATTCACACTCCGCTCCATGTCGGTCACCTCTTCGGGACGCTCGTCGATGAGCAGGATGATCATGTATACTTCTGGGTGGTTGTCGGCAATGGCGTTGGCGATGTCCTTCAACAGCATCGTTTTACCGGTCTTGGGCTGTGCCACAATCAGCCCGCGCTGCCCTTTGCCGATGGGGGAGAACATATCCACCACGCGACAGGAGAGATTGTCGTTGTGACCCTTGGTGAGGTTGAACTTCTCGTCGGGGAAGAGTGGCTTGAGGTGATCGAATGGTACCCGGTCACGCACATCATCCGGCTTGCGACCGTTGATGTTGTCCACCTTTACCAGAGGGAAGAATTTCTCCCCCTCCTTTGGCGGTCGGATGGGCCCCTCCACCACGTCTCCGGTCTTTAAGCCGAAGAGGCGGATTTGTGATTGCGATACATAAATGTCATCGGGTGATGACATGTAATTGTAGTCGGAGGAACGAAGAAAGCCATATCCGTCGGGCATGATCTCCAATACACCTGTGGCGGTGAGAATGCCGTCGAAATCGTAAACTGGTTCCTTTTCTTTTTGCGGTTCGCGTTGTTGCTGAGGCTGTCCCTGATTGTGACCCTTGCCCTGGGGACCCTGTTGCTTGGGTTGTAACGGAGATGGTGCGATCAGATCCTGCAGCGACATCTTGCCACCAGTGACAGCTGTCTCTTTGTCAACAGGTGCGGCTACTTCCACCGTGGGATCTTCGGCTACCACCGGTGGCAGGGTCACGGGTGCGGGAGCACTCTTTTTCTCCTCGTTGCGGTGCTTGGAGGAACGGAAAACCAACTGGGTCGGTTTCTCCGGAGTTTTGGCCTGTACAGCTGCTGCAGTGTCATCTTTCTTTTCCTCGGTTACAGTCGCCGGTGCAGCTTTAGGCTGATTCATCGCTGCTGGTGCAGCGGGTGGGCTTTGTGTCGTAACAGCGGGTTGACTTTCCTGTTTTGGTTCTACTGCTTTGTTGAGCAATGCCTCCTCTTTTTTGATCAACTTCGGTTTGTCAGTCTGAGTGATTTTTTCAGCAGCAACCGGTTTCTCGGTGGCTTTGGGCTGTGCTTTTTGTTCAGACTGTTTGTTTTGTGCTGATGGAGCGGTCTGTTTTGACTGCGTATTTGGGTCACTCTTCTTGGGTGGAGTCACACCTGATTCCTTGTTGTGATGCGGCTTCTGCTGGGGAGAAGCACTTTGCTCCGCAGTTCCTGTTTTTCTGTCGGTGCTCCTGTTTTTCTGGTTGCGGCTGTTATCGGAACGTTTCTTCCCGTTGAACTGCTTGGGACCAGGATCGGGACCCAATTTCTTTGTCTCGACAATAGCCTGTTCATCCAGGATTTTGTAAATCAGTTCCTCTTTTTTGTAAGCGTCCGGGCGCCTGATACCCATCTCTTTGGCAAGTACCCGCAATTCGGTTGTGAGCTTTTCATTGAGCTCAATGATATTATAAGCCATTTGGATTGAAAAAATTCGTTATGGTTTGTGTGTGAAATGTTGTTACGAATCGTGTCAGCTTTACAGAATGGATAAGGATAATCCATCTCTTTCCTTAGCAAAACGACGGGATGTATATAATTTGAAAATAAAATCCAATGATTGACAGTAATGAGTCGATGTACTGTTGAAGATTCTGTTTGCAAAGGTAATCTTTTTTTTGAAAACAATGTGGAATATTCCATTTTTTTTCATCCGGTGATCCATGAAACAAAATAAGAGAGGATGAAACCTCTCTTAGAATCTTTTTCAATGACCGTGTGATCCTTGTCTTGTCACATCGCGTTCATGTCGATCTGGTTGACAGTACTCATCCTGCGAGTGATTTCGTTCTTGTACAACAGTGATCGCCTTCGTTCTATTGAGTTGGGAGAGGTGGATGCTACAAAAAGCTCATTGGCTCGTGTTGCCCACTCCAACGATTGTTCCATCTCATCCAGCATCTCGTAGGCCAACGCAATGTTGTTGGCCGCTTTGGCACGGTCAATTTTTCTAGAACTCTTGTCGTGAAAATTCTCCCATTTTTCAATAGCACGTTGCCAGTCGGCAGCTTTTGCATAGACTTCCCCTTCTCTCATCAACGAAGAGGGCAACGTATAATACCACCTGTCCTGCATCTCCCAGTGTGGCACAAACACATAGGTCAGCTTTTCGGCCGCCCTCACCACCAGTTCCTTCATTGCTTCTTCACGCGACGGTAGCATGTACTCGGCATAAGCATTTTCGTTGCGGATGTCAAATCCTTCCCATTTAAGGCTGTCACTAAAATAAACTGCCGGAATCTTACCTTCCATGGTAGGGAGATAGACCCGGATCAATGACTCTATCTTGCCGGTCATCTGGCCGTAGTTATATCCCTGCTGACGGTAATACTCTCTGGTATGGGTTTCAAGAATCAACTTGTCGAGCGATATGACAGCTTGTGCACCTGTCTCCCTCCTTATCTTGTTCAATTTTTCCGGAAGTAACGGATCTTCTCTGAAAAAATCGCTGTCATTCCGCAGACCATCGGCAATAAAATGTACACGGTGGAAGTAGTCCTCCTCTTCCAGAAACTGAGTGAGTGCTTCCGTGAGGTAAAATGGAATGCTGTCGGACGATGCGGTTGTCTTGTCGCTTGTGGAATGTCCGACGCGCTGAATGGTATGACCGATGTGAATGGGCTGTGTGACCGCATTGTTGGCGACGGCAATAGAAAGCACCTCCGAAGGAAGCCTCACCTGTGCCGGCTCCCTTGTTTCCACAGTGAGATACTTGATCCCCGAACAACTGCCAAGCAGCAAAAGAGAGAGTAGGGTCAGAAAAAGGGTGATCTGTTTCATACATGTTTCAATTATTGCACCCGATGTTGCATCCCGCAGTGGTGCTGCGGTGACTGGTGACAGGGTGCTGTTGTCGTGATGCAATGCTTCATTATTAACATTTATCGATCAGATATGTTTTGGATACACATCATCCGCTATTCTCTGACGATGAAACCAGCCCTTGGTTTAATGATTGGTAACATTTTTTTTCTTCCTGAAAAATGAGTAGAAAACAGCACACATTACTCATTTTTGTGTATATTTGTCGCTCTCTTTGAAACAAACACAATCGTAATAATTGAAGAACATGGCATTTAACATTATTGTGTTGGCGAAGCAGGTTCCCGATACACGCAACGTGGGGAAAGATGCAATGAAAGCCGACGGAACTGTAAACAGGGCGGCACTGGCTGCCATCTTTAATCCTGAAGACCTGAATGCACTGGAGCAGGCACTGCAGATCAAAGACCGCTATCCGGATACAAAAATTACAATTCTTACCATGGGCCCGGGCAGGGCGGCCGAGATACTGCGTGAGGGACTCTTTCGCGGAGCCGACGACGGCGTACTGCTTACCGACCGCGCTTTTGCCGGAGCAGACACGCTTGCTACCTCCTACGCCCTCTCCATGGCGGTACGCAGGATCGGGGGGTATGACCTCATCCTCTCCGGCCGACAGGCCATTGATGGTGACACCGCCCAGGTGGGACCTCAGGTTGCAGAGAAGCTGGGCATCCCGCAGATCACCTATGCTGAGGCGATTGAAGTGACCAAAGCGGGATTGCTCAGGGTGAAGCGCCGTCTTGCAAATGGTGTGGAGGTAGTGGAATGTCCATTGCCCACTGTGATTACAGTGAACGGTTCAGCAGCACCTTGCCGTCCACGCAATGCCAAGCTGCTGCAGAAATACAAACATGCGAAAACAATCACCGAGCGACAAGTGGAGCACATCGATTACATCGATATCTACAACAGCCGTCCCTATCTGAACCTCACCGAATGGAGTGTGGCTGATGTGAATGCCGAACCGCAGCTATGCGGGCTCTCCGGTTCCCCCACCAAGGTGAAGAAGATTGAGAATGTGGTTTTTCAGGCTAAAGAAAGCAAACGACTGCAGGGTAGCGATATGGAGATCGACGATTTGATGCGGGAGCTGATAGCAAATCACACCATTGGTTAACACAATTACACATTGATCATGAACAATATTTTTGTATATCTTGAAATTGAAGAGGGTAAGGTGGCTGAAGTGAGCCAGGAACTCCTCACAAAAGGGCGGTCACTGGCCTCACAGCTGGGTTGTCAACTGGAGGCCATTGCAGCCGCAGCAGACGCCAATGGCGTGCTAGAACAGGTATTTCCCTATGGTGTGGACCGGTTGCATATCTTCAGTGACAAACGATTGTCACCCTACACCACGTTGCCCCATACCTCCATTCTGGTAGAGTTGTTCAAACAGGAGCAACCACAGATCTGTCTGATGGGTGCCACCATCATCGGCCGTGACCTGGGACCACGAGTCTCCTCGGCATTGGGCAGCGGACTGACAGCCGATTGCACCTCGCTTGAGATCGGTGATCACGAAGACAAGAAAGCCGGGAAACTGTATGAGAACCTGCTCTATCAGATCCGTCCCGCCTTTGGCGGGAACATCGTGGCATGGATCATCAACCCCGACCATCGCCCGCAGATGGCTACCGTGCGCGAAGGAGTGATGAAAAAGGAGATCCTTGATCGCCGATACAAGGGAGAGGTGGTGGAACACCAGGTAGACGACTACGTCAACGAGGAGGATTTCGTCATTTCAATCATCGATCGCCACATCGAACAGTCGAAGGTGAACATCAAGAACGCACCCATCATTGTCTCCGGTGGCTATGGTGTGGGATCGAAGGAGAACTTCGACCTGCTCTACCAGCTGGCTGATGTGCTGGGTGCCGAGGTGGGTGCCTCCCGTGCCGCAGTCGATGCCGGCTACACTGTTCACGAACGTCAGATCGGTCAGACCGGTGTCACCGTACGCCCCAAGCTATATATCGCCTGCGGTATATCCGGACAGATACAGCACATCGCCGGCATGCAGGAGAGCTCGCTGATCATTTCCATCAACAATGATCCCAACGCGCCCATCAACAGCATCGCCGATTACGTCATCACAGGAGATATCGAGACCGTGATTCCGAAGATGATCAAATATTATAGAAAAAACACCAAGTAGACAACGATTATGGCCAACTTTTATACCGATACACCGCAGTTCCGTCACTATCTGGATCATCCGCTGATGAAGAGGATCGTGGAGCTGAAAGAGAGAAACTACGCAGACAGGGAACGATATGACTATGCACCCATTGACTTCGAGGATGCCATGGACAGCTACGACAAGGTGCTGGAGGTGGTGGGCGAGATATGCGCCGACATCATCGAACCCA
This sequence comes from Bacteroidota bacterium, assembly GCA_023399295.1. Taxonomy (GTDB): domain Bacteria; phylum Bacteroidota; class Bacteroidia; order Bacteroidales; family Dysgonomonadaceae; genus Proteiniphilum. Next base: position 6,512 of record JAEWQF010000078.1, on the reverse strand, counting down.
ACTCCGAGGAGGCAGACCACAGCGGACCCACCGTGGAAAACGGAAGAGTGACCTACGCCGCACCCACACAGCAGAACCTTGATGCGCTCAACAAGGCGGAGCTGATGGGGATGGGCCTGAGCCGTAAGTATGGCGGGCTTAACTTCCCCATGGTGCCCTACATGATGAGTGCCGACATTGTAAGCCGTGCCGATGCCAGCTTCCAGAATATCTGGATGCTGCAGGACTGCGGCGAAACAATCTATGAGTTTGCAGAGGAAGAGCAGAAAGAGCGCTTCCTTCCGCGCATCGTACAAGGAGAGACCATGTCGATGGATCTCACCGAGCCGGATGCCGGTTCCGACCTGCAGGCGGTGATGCTCAAGGCCACCTACAATGAGGAGGAGAAACAGTGGTACCTGAATGGTGTGAAGCGTTTCATCACCAATGGTGACGCCGACATCCACCTGGTGCTGGCACGCTCGGAGGAGGGTACCAAGGATGCCCGTGGCCTTTCCATGTTCGTCTACGACAAGAAGAATGGAGGTGTGAATGTGCGACGCATCGAGAACAAGATGGGAATCAAGGGAGCACCCACCTGCGAACTGGTATTTAAGCACGCTAAGGCGGAGCTGGTGGGCACACGCCGCATGGGTCTGATCAAGTATGTGATGTCACTGATGAATGGTGCCCGTCTCGGCATCATGGCCCAGTCGGTAGGCCTCTGTGAGGCTGCCACACGAGAGGCTTGCAATTATGCACTGGAGCGCCGTCAGTTTGGCAAGGCGATCATCGAGTTTCCACCGGTTTATGAGATGCTGGCCAATATGCGTGCGAAGACCGATGCGTCCCGCACCCTGTTGTACGAGACCTGTCGCTTCGTGGACATGTACAAGACACTGGAGGACATCGGCCGCGAACGTAAGCTGACACCCGAAGAGCGGGATGAGATGAAACGCTACTCCCGCCTGGCCGATGCCTTTACACCACTGGGCAAGGCCATGAGCAGTGAGTATGCCAACCAGAATGCCTACGATGCCATCCAGGTGCATGGTGGTTCTGGCTACATGAAGGACTACAAGTGCGAGCGGCTCTACCGCGATGCCCGTATCACCAATATCTACGAGGGAACAACACAGTTGCAGGTGGTAGCTGCCATCCGCCACGTCACCACCGGCACCTACCTGCAGCGCATCAGAGACTATGAAGCAATGGCGGTGACCCCCGAGCTGGAACAGTTGAAGCGGGTGTTGAAGCAGATGGCAGAGATGTATGAGCAGCTAGTCGATCTCGTCATCAGCCAGAAAGATGAGGATTACCTCGATTTTCATGCACGCCGTTTGGTGGAGTGTGCCGCCCACCTGGTGATGGGTCATCTCCTGTTACAGGATGCCAACAAGGATGCCACCCTGTTCCGCCGCAGTGCCGAGGTTTATATCCACTACGGAGAGATTGAGGTACTGAAGAATTACAACTTCATCACCCGCTCCGATATTGAGGATATGGCCTATTACAAGCCGGTGATTGCCGAAGAATAGGTAATTGATTAAGATTGCACAAAGAAAAGGGGTCCCGATCGGGTCCCCTTTTCTTTGTGATTTTAGGCTGACACTATTTGCCAGGCCGGAAGAGCAGCTCCAGCTTGGGTTGTGGACGCATCTTGCCGCTGAACATATCGCGCATCCAGACCACACCCGCCTCCACACCGGTGGTTGAATTGAACCAATGCTCCACCGTCCCCCCATAGTAGGGGGTGTTCATGATCGGCATCATGGGTGATGTGGGACGGTTGTTTTGCTGCAACACCGGCAACCCGCCATAACCGTTCAGATACCAGTCGTCGTTCAGTCGGTAGCGCCCATGAAGATCCATCATCACTGCCGACTGGTTGAGCAAGAATGCATTGTCTGCTGTTTGCATGTAGGTGAGACCACCGTCGATCATCAGGTTTCTGCTGATCTGGTAGCTTGCATTCAACCCCGTGCTCCAGTGCGGCAAGACGCCGAAATCGGAGTAGTAGCTGCCACTGGCCCCCAGGGTTAATTGAGGGGAGATCAGATAGTGTGCCCCTGCGCTCAGGTTGTAGTAGTTGGCCTTGCCAAAAAAGGGTGTTTCCACCAATCCCAATGTGACCGAGTTGTAGAGCAGCAGGTTGGGTGCAGGCAACATCGTGGCGATTGCGGTACGGCTCTTCGTATCTATTAAATCGGAGGCGACGCCGTTCCAATGGATGGGTGGCAACAGTGAGGGTCCTTTTTCCCGGTTGAGGCTGATTCTATGGCGCTCGTAGGGGGTGAACTGTGGCGCCAGGTTCTCCGCAGGATTGAGACGGGGCAGCCGTAGTGGCACTGTTTCATTGCGATTGAACGTCAGTGAGTCGGTAGGCCGCTCTGTTGATCTGCCTCTCTCCAGATTGAGGCTGTCCTGCTTCACCGGTATATCCTGCGCATGGAGGGATGAGCAAATGAACAGCAAAAGTAACGGAAGATAAAACTGTCTCATAAGGATTGACACTTAGAGATGGATACTCTGTGTACAAAGGTAGTAAACTTTGTAAAAAACGAAAAATTGTGCATATCCGCTATATTGACTCAACTCGCTGCACGGAGATTGTTAAATGAACTAAAATTTCAATTGTTGGCCTATGAACGCACCAATCGAAGGGCTCATTTAACTTTTGGGAGTTGCACGTTCTCGCTTTTTTCTTTTACTTTGTTATTGAAAAATAACAAACACTAAAATCGATTGCCTATAGGTCCACTTTACTCCGAACATTGCACATAACAATTGAAGCAGTAAAGCTATGGATATTCTCAGCACGATGACCGATGAGGAGTTGGTCGTTTTGTATACCGGTGGCAACGACGAAGCGTTTGATCTTCTACTGGATAGACACCAGCAGGTGGTATTCAGTTATATCCTCTACACCGTTCGAAACAAAAACCTCGCGGACGATTTCTTTCAGGAGACTTTTTGCAAGGCTATCACCACCATCCGACAGGGTCGCTACACCGAGAGCGGCCGTTTCCGCTCGTGGCTGATGCGCATAGCCCACAACCTGATGATCGACTATTTCAGGCAGAAGAAAAACGAGATGACCTTCTCGAACGACGAATGGGGCACGGATCTGCTGAATGACTCCTCCCTCTGTGAAGAGACAGTGGAGGGTGAGTGGGTAAGAAATCAGATCCAAAGCGATGTGAAGAAACTGGTGGAACACCTGCCCGACACACAACGTGAGGTGGTGGTGATGCGTTATTATGCTGATCTGAGCTTCAGGGAGATTGCCGACCTGACAGGAGTGAGCATCAACACGGCACTGGGTCGCATGCGCTATGCCATCCTCAACATGCGCAGGCTGGCTGCTGATCATAAGATGATATTGACACTCACTTGAGAGCAAAAAAAAAGCCCCGCAGATGCGGGGCTTCTTGTGGGTAGGAGTTCAAATCGTTTCATACCAAACGGTCACATCAGTTAACTGCTGTTATGGTGCCGTGTGAGGCATGTCCCGGAGAAACGCAACTTGGATCCAACAAACTTGGAGGTCTATTTTATCCACTTTGCAGGCAAAATACTTCAGAGTACAGATACTTCGATAAACATCTGGAACAGTGTTTGAAGCTGTTTTAGCTGTTCAGGGAAGTCACAATATCATTCGTTTCGATAACATTCAATCGTTTGATACGTTTTTTCCGGACTGTGAAGCAGAATCAATACACAAACGCGATTGTGTTGCCTTCGCACAGGATACAGGCGAACCTGTCACCAGCGATGCGCACAACAAGCGTTTATCCGTGTAAGGGTATTCAGCCCCGAACATTCTTACCATCAGTAACTCCCGCGAACGAGAACTGCTGCTGTAGTAGAACATCCTTTTTCCCGAAACCGGCCTGCCACTCTTCAACGACCATTTTATACCTGATTATTTCTTTCCGGGCTTCATCTTTCCGGTAAGAGTTCCGAGAACCCGAAATTTTTATCCGTCTAATCTGGACGTGCAGGGGAATGAAACTTCCGTTTTACCTTCTCTTTCATCACACCATCACGTTTCTTCGTTGAAACCACTGTTGCCCTGAGACACACAATGTGCAGCGGCAGCAGATACGTTCGTGTAGCAGAATTGTCATCCTGTGATGCGATAAAAAGCGGGAAGCCATTATCCCCATACACACGGAGCATGATCGGACAAGTCCGTCCCTCTCCTGAATGCAATCCTTCCGGTTGTGTACAAAATGTCAATGAACTCCTGTAACTCCTAAATCCTATTTTGGGATCTGTTTCGTTATCGTTGTTTGCAAATATAACAATAGTCGCTAAGAATATGCAACTATTTTTGGTTGTTGTTGTGAACAACTTACGAACAGATTGTCAACAGGTTGTGAACATCTTCGGGATGCCGTTCCCAGAACAGAAAGAACATGATCTGTTTAGATGCCGGCCAGGATTCACTGGTGTGTGGAGGTGATTTGTAGCCCTACAATTGAAAAAATCAGGGTGGAAAGGAAGAAGAGACGCCAGAGGGTGACCGGTTCACGGAAGACAAGGATGCCTAGTAGTACCGTTCCGGCAGCTCCGATGCCGGCCCAAACCGCATAGGCTGTACCTGTGGGGATGGGGTTGCTGCCGCCCATTGATTTAAAGAGGAGAAACATGCTCAGACTTACAGACAGGATGAAACTGAGGAGCCAGAACAAAAACTCCCTGCCGGAGGATTGTTGCATTTTTCCGAGGCTCAGGGCAAAAAGCGCCTCAAACAGTCCGCCAACAATCAGTATGATCCAGTTGATGTGCATGATTTAAATCGTTTCTGCCGATCTGCTCCGGCATATGCTGTGCAAAGATAAGAAAAATGAGAAAAGAGATGCCTTCAATTCATCTGTTTCCTACTCCCCCCAGCTGCGGCAGATCAGGCTGCCCCGTTCCGGATCGTTCTCGATGCGCAGGTGTGCCTCGATCTCCTGCTGCATCTCCTCCACATGGGAGATCACACCCACGATGCGATGTTCTCTGCGCAGTGTTTTCAGCGTGTCGAACACGATGTCGAGCGACTCCTTGTCGAGCGATCCAAATCCCTCATCGAGGAAGAAGAAGTTCTGGCTGGAGCGGGTGATCTGCTGGATGTTGTCGGCCAGTGCCAGCGCCAGTGAGAGCGATGCCTGGAAGGTCTGACCGCCTGAGAGGGTCTTGACGCTCCTCACCTTTCCTTCGTTCATAAAGTCACGCACCTGGAAGTTGTTGTCGGGCGTGATCTCAAGGCTCAGCTTCTGACGCGTGAGCCGGAAGAAACGGTCGTTGGCCGCGTTGCAGAGATTCTGCAGGTAAACGGTTGATATCCAGTTTACGAATCCACTCGCTTTGAAGAGCGACTTCATGGTCCGGATGTGCTCACCCCTTGCCTCCACCTTCTCCAGTGCCTCTTTCAGTGTGGCCATGCTTTGCAGATTCTCCAGTAGTTGCTTGAGCAGCAATCTCATCTCAATCTGTTGCTCCGTTTTTTGCTTCTCCTTTTCCCTTAGGGTGGTAATTTCATCCAACAGCTTCCCGTGTGCCTCAGCATCGTATCTTCTTCCGCCGATCTCTTTTTGCAACTGATCGTAGGTGGATCTGCTTCGCAGCAGTTGGTCATTGAAAGCGGTCAGTTTCATCTTTTCTGTTTCCGGTTCCATTGCTTCGGAGAGGATCGCTTGGACCTCCCCGAGATCCTTGAATGATGTTTTTGCCAGCTCCTCGTCGATCTGTAGTTGAAGGCTCTCGATGGCTCTCTGCTCCTGTACCAGCTCTCTGTTGTTGATCTGCAACGCACTGCTCAGTGCATCCTTCTCCCGCGTCTGTTTCTGCAACAGATCGCTCTTCTCCACATACTCCTCCACCAACTGCTGCTGTTCCTGCAACAGCTGCTGCCGCTCTTTTTCGATCTCCTCCAAGCCAGCTTCCCTGTACTCGTCCGGATCGATGATTTCGAGCTGTTCACCGAGGGTGGTGAGCGTGGTCTCCTGCACCGTGAGCCCATTTCGAATCTGCTCCAGTGCCGAACGGTAGCGCTCCCTGTTGCTCTCCTCCTGCTCCAGCTGAGAGGTTGTTTGTAAGAGAGCCTCCTCCTGCTTGGCCAACGTTTCCTCTATCTTCTTCACCTCCAGGAAGGCGTCGTGCAGCTCCTCTTCCTTACGGTACTTATCCCAGTGAAACCGCACCATATGATCTGTGATTTTTTGTTGCAGCTTTTTGCCTTTCCCGCTCCACTCATCGCGATGCTCCCCGGCCTGCTCCTGCCTGCTCCTGAGCAGCGTCACCTGCTTGCTGAGCGTGACAAGGTGATTGAGTTGCTGTTCGAGCCTGTTCTTCTCATCAGCGATGCGTTGCAGCTGTATTTCCTGATCGTCACTCCGGTAGATCTCAGGATGGCTTGTGGATCCGCAGAGGGGGCAGGGGTGACCCTCTTCGAGCTCCCGGGCATATCTTTTCAGTTGCTCTTTCACCAGCAGATGATGCTCCTCAACCTGCAGTTTGAGTTGTGCTGCTTTTACCCTCCC